>CAXTKM010000242.1:0-6360 GCA_964244795.1 uncultured Enterovirga sp. | reverse complement strand
GGCCTTGTTCCGGACCGTGACCCGGGCGCGAAGCCGGTCCGGGCCGCGCTCCAGCCCGGAGAGCGTGATGTCGGCCGTCCCGCCGGCGGCCTGGCGCAGGATCGCGTCCTCGGTCGCGGCCAACGGGGCCAGGCCCTTGCGGCCGAGCATCGGGTCGTCCGGCCGGTTGCCGAGGACCTCCGAGAACTGCTGCGCCATCTTGATGAGGAAGACGTTCAGCCCGACCAGCGCGTGGCGCGAAACGTTCTCGCGGACAGGCAGGTCGATGTCCCGTCGCGGCAGGACGTTCTCGGCCTGGGGGAAGTTCGAATATTCCTGGATGCTCGCGACCTTGCCACGCGACGGCTTTCCGTCCGCATCCCGGTTCGGCATGTGGCAATCCTGGCACGATCGCGGGTCGGCGCCCGGACCGTAAGGCAACGAGCCGGACGGCGTGGCTCCCGTCCGGTAGGCGCTGAACAGCCACTCGGCATAGGTCGCCTGCTCGTAGGCGTGCCCGATGATGCGGTCGTCCTTCACGATCGGCAGATGGACGACGTGGCAACTGCCGCAGACCTCCGAGCTGCCCATCGCGGCCCGATGCTGCGGCACCATGCCGATCGCGGTCCGCATCGGCTTCTCCTTCGGGTTCGCGAAGGGGCCGAAGACCTGGTCCGGCGCCGCGATCGGGAACGAGCCCGTGAAGGTCCGGGCGAAGCCCACGAGGCCGGGGTTCAGCGTCGCCTGGCGCTCGGCGAGGCAGGCGTTCTGCGGCGCGCCGGCATGGGCGGCCGCGTCCTGCCCGAGCGCCGTGCGGTGGCAGGCGAGGCAGGTGACGCCGTCGCGGGCGAGCGCCCCGAACCGCGCCATCCCGCGCGCGGGATCGTCCTCGAGCGGGGTCGCGTCGACGACGGCGCGGTCGAAAGCGCCGCAGCTCCCGTCCGGCTTCGCGCTCTCCATCGCGAGCTGGCGCTGCCCGGCGATGCCGTGGCAGCCGAAGCAGGTGTCCTGGATCAGCGCGGCCGAGCCAGGATGGAAGGTCGTGAGCTCGCTCTCGACCTGGGCGTAGAAGAACGGATCGCGGCCCGAGAGGCCCATCGGGGACGAGCGCCACGTCGCCCAGGGCGAGGTGTTGAGGAGGACGCCGCCCGCCAGCGTCTCGGTCATGTCGAACTGGAGGCCGGTCGAGCCGGCGGCATGGCACCCGAGGCACTGGTCGGAGGTGACGAAGCTGTTCGCGAGCCGGCTGCCCGGCATCGCCCAGACGGTGTCGTAGGTCTCCGACGGCAGCCGCGACACCGTGTCGAAGGACGGCAGCGTCGTCCGGGCGCCCCCGAAGGCCCGCAGGAAGTCCGGACCGTAGGATTGGCGCGCCGGAACGTCCTGCCCGATCGAGGACAGCGCCTGGGCGACCAGGACGTGGTGGTTGTCCGTCTTCGTGTCGCGGAAGAAGTTCTGGCTCAGGAAGACGAGCGGCTCGCCCGGGTGGCCCTTGAGGTTCTTCAAGGACGCGAAGGTGCCGTTCGACTTCGCCGAGGCGTGGCAGTTCGTGCAGTATTGCCCGAAGCCCATCAACGGATAGCTGTTGTCCTGCTTCGCGGGCCAGTCCGGCTGCCACCCCGACCAGCCGAACCAGCCCCAGAACCAGCCGTCATGCGACCCGGCCGCGGCCTTCACCATCACGGCCGCCCCGCCCGTCGGCTCGAGAAGCGCGGGATCGACCTCGGCGCAGGACGCGCCGGGCGCCGGAAACATTTCCTTCACCATCACGGCGCCGTCCGGCACCGGCTCGGCGTCGGCCGGATGCTCGGACCCGTCCGGCCGGTTCGTCTTCAGCCAGCGGTACATCTCGGGCGAGTACCAGACGATCACCGGCGCATGCGTGCCGAAATAGGTGCCGGACCAGCGCCCGAGGTTGAGGCTGCCGACGAAAGGCCCCGTGTCCCGGATCGACTTGTCCGTGACCCAGCCGTTGCGGGGGTTCCTGTGGCAGTAGTTGCGGAGATAGGTGCCGAGCTTCTCCTCGTAGCGGGGCAGCGGCAGCCGGTCCGGCTTGCGGATGTCGGATTCGAGCGAGGCGCAGAGCGCGAGGTCGGTCGGGAGCTGCGTCGTGTCGCGCCGGGCCGTGCAGGTCTCGGCGGCAGCCGCGAGGCCGGAGGAGAGGGTGACGGCGAGGATCGCCGCGAGCCACCGCCGTGCCGTCGCGAGTGTCGTCGGGGATGTCGGCATCGTCTCGGGCGCGGGCGCGGCTGCCGAAAAACGTAGCAGCGTCCCGCAGCTCCCTCAAGCGGCGCAGGCGATGTCGTCCGCACCCTCCCGACATTCCGATCCGAACCTCCACGGATGGTATCTTATAAGGCATAAGCGATCCAATGCCTTATAAGACACGATCGTCGTCGCCCTGGGACCGGCGGATGCTGTCTCCGACCACCCGGCTGCGCCGAGCAGAGAGTGCAGGCGAAGGGCATCGATCGCGATCCGGGGTAGGGGCGACGGCCTCGAACGGGGGGGGGGCGATCGGCGGAGCCTCGGTGACCACGCCCATCCGGGCTCGCCTGGGCACGCAGCGTGCATTCGTCGACGCGTCCGGTAGGAGCGCGCCGCGGCGGCGTCCCTTCAAGGAGACCAGCGTGGATCACCTTCTCGACGGCGATCCGGTACCATCGGTGGCACCGACCCGGGAGACCGTCAGGCTCGGCATGCTGACGCCGTCGTCGAACACGGTGCTCGAGCCCGTGACGGCCCGCATCCTGGCCGGCCTGCCGCGGGTCTCCCTTCACGTCTCCCGGTTCCGGGTCACCGCGATCGGCCTCTCGGCGGCGGCCCTCGGCCAGTTCGACCGGGACCGGATCGTGGCTGCGGCAGACCTTCTGGCCGACGCGAGGGTCGCGTCCATCATGTGGAACGGGACCTCGGCCGCCTGGCTCGGCTTCCGGGCCGACGAGGACCTCTGCGCCGCGATCACGGCGCGGTCGGGAATCCCGGCCTCGACCTCGGTCCTGGCCTTCCGGGACCTGTTTCGCGCGCGAGGGATCACGCGGGTCGGCCTCGTCACCCCCTACACGGCGGACGTACAGGCCCGGATCGCGGCGAATTGGGGCGAGGCGGGGTTCGATTGCCGCCGGGAGCGGCATCTCGGCCTGTCCGAGAACTTCGCTTTCGCGGCCGTGAGCGAGGCCGAGATCGGCAGGATGGCGCGCGAGGTCGCGGCCGAGGACGCGGAGGCGGTCGCGATCGTGTGCACGAACCTCGCCGCCGCCGCGCTCGCGGCCCGCCTCGAGCGGGAGATCGGGATCCCGGTCTTCGATTCCGTGGTCGTCACGCTCTGGAAGGCGCTGGCGCTCGCCGGGCAGGAGACCAGTGCGCTCGCCCCTTGGGGACGGCTGTTCTCGGACCGGGCGGACGATGCAACCTGACGGCGCGAAACGCATCCGGCACGCATCTTGTGTCCGGGGTCGGGGAACGGGAACCCACGCATGAACGCGCCGCAGCCCACCGGGTCGGGCCAGTCGCTGATCCTCGACGGGATCACGCAACGCTACGGCACCGCGCTCGCGGTCGACAACGTCACGCTCGACATCCGGGGCGGCGAGCTCGTGGCGCTGCTCGGTCCCTCGGGCTGCGGGAAGACGACGCTGCTCCGCGCCATCTCGGGGTTCCTCAAGCCGACGGAGGGTCGGGTGATCATCGGCGGCGAGGCCGTCGACCACCTGCCGCCGAACCGGCGCACCGTCGGGATCGTGTTCCAGAACTACGCGCTGTTCCCGCACATGAACGTCGCCGAGAACGTGGCCTACGGGCTGGCCGCGCGCGGCGTCCCTAAGCAGGAGCAGCGGGCCCGGGTCGCCGAGATGCTGGCGCTCGTGAGGCTCGCGCACCTCGCCGACCGCTTTCCGGCGCAGATGTCCGGCGGCCAGCAGCAGCGGGTCGCGCTGGCGCGGGCGCTCGCGGTGCGGCCCTCGATCCTGCTCCTCGACGAACCCTTCGCGGCGCTCGACAAGAACCTGCGCCTCGATATGCAGATCGAGATCAAGCAGATCCAGCGCCGCGCCGGCACCACCACCGTGATCGTCACGCACGACCAGGAGGAGGCGCTCTCGATGGCCGACCGGGTCGCGGTGCTGAATGCCGGGCGGCTCGAGCAGTTCGCGCGCCCGACCGAGATCTACGACCGGCCGGGCTCGCTCTTCGTCAACACCTTCGTGGGCACCGCGAACGTCTTCTCCGGGCGGCTCGCGGCGGCGTCCGAAGGCAGCCGCCGCATCCTGCTCGATTCCGGCGACGAGATCGCGACCGGCACGGAGTCCGGGCTGCCCACTGGCGCGCGCGTCACGGCCTGCGTCAGGCCCGAGCACCTGCGGCTCGTCGAGGGCGGGGCCGGCCTCGACGGCACCGTCGAGATCGGCCTGCCGCTCGGCCCGACGATCGTCCACGAGATCCGCACCGGCGACGGGCGCGGCATCAAGATCTCGGAGGCCCGGGCGCCGGGCGCCCAGCCGCTTGCCCCCGGGACGCGGGTGCGGGTCCGACCGGTCGCGCCCGAGGTCGTGTCCATCTTCAGCGAAGCTTCCCCCTGACCCAACGAACCGAGGATCACGCATGACCCTTCACCGCAGACATCTCATGGGCGCCGCGCTCACGCTCGGCGCGATCCACGCCTTCCCGGGCCTCTCGCGCGCCCAGGCCCGCAAGCTGGTCGTGGCGACGTTCCAGGGGAGCTGGGAGGAGGCGCACCGGGACGCCTGGGTGCCGGCCTTCCGGCGCAACGCGGGCGGCGGCGACATGGTGCTGGACGCGCTGCTCTCGGTCGACCAGATCGCGAAGATCGTG
The DNA here is from genome assembly GCA_964244795.1 of uncultured Enterovirga sp. GTDB lineage: Bacteria > Pseudomonadota > Alphaproteobacteria > Rhizobiales > Beijerinckiaceae > Enterovirga. The sequence continues at coordinate 1,551 of CAXTKM010000242.1, read as the reverse complement.
GCCGCGCGCCAGAACCCGCCGATCGACGTGATGCTGATGGATCCCGGCCCGGCGCTGGTCGCGCTCGGCCAGGACCTCGCCGAGCCCTACCCAGTCGCGCAGTCGGCCTATTACAAGGACCTGATCCCGGACGCCCAGGAGCCGATGGGACCGGCGAACTTCATCCAGTGCGTCGGCCTGATCTACAACCCCGACAAGGTGAAGACGCCGCCGACCTCCTGGGGCGACATCTGGAAGCCGGAATACAAGGGCCGGGTCGGGATCACCAACCTGAACTCGACGCTCGGGACGGGCTTCCTGGTCGAGATCTCCCGGATGCGGGGCGGCTCCGAGGCGAATGTCGACCAGGGCTTCAAGGCGCTGGAGGAACTGAAGCCGAACCTCGCGGCCGTCGCCGCGAACCCGGGCGCGCTCGCCACCCTCTACCAGCAGGAGCAGGTCGACATCGGGCCCGGCAACTTCAACGCGATCCAGATCCTGAAGGCCAGGGGCGTGCCGGTCGAGTTCGCGGCCCCGAAGGAGGGCGCGATCGGGTTCAAGACGACGATCCACATCGTCAAGAACACGCCCGTGAAGGAGCTCGCCTTCAAGCTGATCGAGGCGACGCTCTCGCCCGAGGTGCAGACCAAGCTGATGAACAGCCCCTACCTGATCATCCCGACGAACGGAAAGGTGGCGATGACCGGCGAGATCGCCCGCGTGCTGGCCAAGGACACGGACGAGATCAAGCGCAAGCTCGTGTTCCAGGACTGGAAGACGATCAACCAGAACCGGCAGGGCTGGATCGAACGCTTCAACCGCGAGATCCGGGTGTGAGGACGATTGCCCCGTCCTCGGATCGGTGTCGTTCCGGGGCGGCGAAGCCGAGCCCGGAACCGATAAGCGCCGACGCCGTCGATGAGATTGCTGCGGTGTCAGGGCGGGTTACGTCAGCGTGTATGGGTTCCGGGCTCTCGCTTCGCGAGCCCCGGAATGACAGCCGGTACAGGCGCGAGCGGGTCCCCGATCCGAAAACGGGGCGGTCGATCAGGGCATCCGCTTCCGAGACGTCGGCACGTCGATGACCACCACCCCCACCGCCCAGCCCGCGATCGGCTACGACCTGAAGCTCGCCATCCCGCTCGGCGCGTTCTTCCTCGTGTTCTTCCTCGCGCCGCTCATGCTGCTCGTCGTGATGAGCTTCTTCACCGATCCCGCGATGACCGGCATCGGGCTGAACCAATATGCCCGGTTCCTGCTCGATCCCTTCTCGCTGAAGGTGCTCGGCTCGACGCTCTGGCTCGGCCTCGAGGTGACGGCGCTCACCTTCGTGCTGGGGCTGCCGCTCGCGCTCCTGTTCGTCCGCGTGCCGGGCTGGCTCCGGGGCGTGCTGACGCTGATCGTGCTTCTGCCGCTCCTCACCAGCGTGGTCGTCCGGACCTTCGCCTGGATCGTGATCCTCGGCCGGCAGGGGATCGTGAACTCGGCCCTCGTGTCGCTCGGGATCGTCGATGCGCCGATCCGGCTCCTCTACACCGAGTTCGGCCTCGTGCTGGCGCTGGCCCAGGTGCA
>CAXTKM010000241.1:0-6380 GCA_964244795.1 uncultured Enterovirga sp. | reverse complement strand
CGCCGCGCGTGCGGCGTCGACCCTCGGGTCTTTCGCGTCCTGGATCGAGCAGGCGCAAGGCCAGCTCAGCGAGACCGCGCGGGCCGCGGCCCGCGCCCAGGAGGACGTGGCCTCGACCTTGAAGGGCGCCGTCGGGACGATCGAGCGGCGCCTCAGCGCCGTCGAGCAGACCGCGATCGACGCCCCGAAGGTGGACGAGGCCCTCCGGGCGATCCAGCGCATCGACACCCATCTCGCCCAGGCAGGTCAGGGCGAGGCCCGGAGCGCGTCGGAGTTCGAGGCCGCGATGCGGAGCTTCGAGAGCCGGATCGGCGAGCTCACCGCCCGCGTGTCGTCGGCGCCGCGTCCGATCGGGCGCCGCGGCCTCGTGACCGACGACGAGATCGGCAGCGCCGTGTCCGAGATCCGGACGCATCAGGGACGCCTCGACGGGCAGGCCGCCGCGACGGCCGCCGGCCGCTCGCCCCTGCCCGCCCTCGGGACCCTGGCCCGTTCCCAGACCGCCATCCTGACGACCCTGAAAGCCGACATCGCTCGCCTCGCGAACCGCATGGACGAGACCCCCTCGCGGCGCGACGACGACGGAGATGCGACCGAGCGGACCGTCGAGACGCTGCGGACCTCGCTCGCGGGCGTCGCGACGCGTGACGATATCGGTCGGCTCGAGTTCGGCCTGCAGGCGCTGACGGCCGACATCACCGAGCTTCGCCTCGCGGGGCAGAGGTCGTTCGAGCAGCCGGGCCTGACGGCGCTGCAGGACGAGATCCGGCGGCTCGCGGAGGGGCGCGCGGCCGACGTGCTCGTGCCGCTGTCGCGCGACATCGAGGAGCTGTCGCACAAGCTGGATCGGGTCGCGGCGGGCGGCGCGAGCCAGAAGGCCATCGGGTCGCTCGCCGGGCAGATCGAGGAGGTGCAGCGGCTCCTGGCCGGGGCCGGCGCGCCCCAGGCCCTCGCGCTCGTGGACACGCAGCTCGCGGCGCTCCGGCGCGAGGTCACGGCGGTCGGCGGCCGCCAGGTCGGGGCGGCCGAGTTCGCAGCCCTGCGGGAGACGGTCGACGACATCCAGGCCTCGCTGTCCGGCATCGGGGCCGATCCGGCACCGGCCCGCGCCGTGGCCGAGGCCGTCCGCGATCTCGGGCAGCCGATCGAGTCCATGCTCACGACGCTGATGGACAAGCTCGACCGGGTCGAGCGCCGGGTCTCCGACCCGGACGCGCTCGATCATCTCGAGCGCCAGATCCAGGGTCTCGCGGCCCGGATCGGCGAGGGCCAGGGCCTCGACCCCGGGGGCCGCGATCCGGCCCATCGGGGCCTCGAGCGGCAGATGGACGAGCTGCTCCGGGAGGTCGCGGCCTGGCGCGACGGCGCGATCGAGGCGGCCGAGCACGCGGCCCGGACCGCCGTCACCGAGACGATCGGCTCCATGCCGGTCGCGGCCGAGGTCGAGCGACATCTGGCCGAGATCGGCGAGCAATACGGGGCCGCAGAGGCCCGCACACGGGAGAGCCTGCTCGCGGTCCACTCGACGATCGAGGAGGTGCGGCAGCGCCTGACCACGCTCGAGACGGGTGGGCTTCGATCGCCGGAGCCGGGATCCCCCCCGCCCTTCGTGCCGCCGCAACCGGACCGGGCCCGGCCGCCCGCGGGCGGGCGCCGACGGGAGCCGGAGGCGGTCGAGCCGCCGCCGCCGCCCGCCCGGCGCCCCCCGGTCGCCGCGCCCCGGTTCGACGCGGCCGAGATCCCGCCCGCTCTCGCGCCGGAGGACGAGATCCTGCTCGAGCCCGGCGCCGGGCGGCCGTCGACGCGTCCAGGCGGCGCGCCGGCGGCACCGGAGGTCCCGGAGACCGTCGACATCAAGACGAGCTTCATCGCGGCCGCGCGGCGTGCGGCCCAGGCCGCCGCGGCCGAGGGCGCGACGTCGCGACCGAAGGAGGCGCGCGCGTCCGACGCGCCCAGCCGCCTCTCGGCGCTCTCCCCGGCCGACCTCGCCCGGCGCGTGCGGCGCATGATCGAGGAGCGCCGCCGGCCCCTCCTGCTCAGCGCGGCCGCGCTCGTGCTCGCGATCGGGACGCTGCAGGTGGTTCGCACCGCCATCGACGGCGGGACGCGCCAGCAGGTCGCCTCGCCCGCGGTCACCGGCTCGTCCGCGGCGGCTCCGCGATCACCCGGGGCGCGAGAGGGCGCGACCCCTGCCCCGATCGTGACGGCCCTCGCGACGCCTCCGCGCCAGGACACCCCGCGCCAGGCGCCCCCGCGTTCGGCGCCGATCGATCCCGTGACCACGCAGTCGATCGGCGAACGCACTGCCGATCCCGGCCGGCCCGTGGCCGCGGCGCCGTCCGGCGCTCCGGCCGAGCCCAGGGCCCCCGTCGGCGCCCGCGAGGCGGTCTCCGGGGAGCCCGCGGCCGCGCCGGCCGCGACGCCGGCGCTCCCGATCGCGGCCCGGGCCGCGCTCGGCCCGGACCCGGCGGGCGTGCTGCCGGTCGGGCTGAAACAGGCCGCCTTCGCGGGCAACCCGGTCGCGCTCTACGAGCTCGCGAGCCGGACCGTCGACGGCCGCGGCGTCGCGCGCGACCCGAAGGCCGCGGCCGCGCTGTTCGAGAAGGCGGCGGACAAGGGCCTCGCTCCGGCGCAGTACCGGGTCGGCAACCATTACGAGCGGGGCCTCGGCGTCACCCGCGACCTCGAAGCCGCGAAGACCTGGTATCGCCGCGCCGCGGAGGGCGGCAACACGCGGGCCATGCACAATCTCGCGGTGCTGATCGCGGAAGGCGGCGGAGCGAAGCCGGATTACCCGGCCGCGATCGGCTGGTTCACGAAGGCGGCCGAGCACGGCATCCGGGACAGTCAGTTCAACCTCGCGGTCCTGCATGCGCGCGGGCTCGGCGTCCCGCAGGATTTCGCGCGGTCCTACGTCTGGCTCGCGCTCGCGGCCCAGGGAGGCGACGAAGATGCGGGCCGCAAGCGCGACGAGATCGCCGCGCGTCTCAGCGCGGCCGACCTCGCGAAGGCGAAGAGCGCGGTCGAGCGCTGGAAGGCGCAAGCCGCCAACCCGGCCGCGAACGAGGTGCAGGTCCCGGCGGCCGGCTGGCCCGACGCGCCGGTGAAGCGAGCATCGCTCCGAGCCGACCGGAGCTGACAGCCGCTCACATTCGGTTCAGAAGAACCGTGCTTGTGTCGGGCTTGGCGCACGGGCGGGCGAGGCGGCGGTCCGGCGGCGCCGCCGGTGGTCGATCGGCAGGGACATCGCGGTAGGTCCCGAGGGCGAGCGACGACGTCGCCCGCGGGGACATCGAACCGCGATCCCCGCCCGAGGGAGCCGGACGAAGACGGTGCAGATCTATCTCCCCATCGCCGAGATGCCGGTCAGCGTCCTGCTGATCCTCGGGCTGGGCGCGGCGGTGGGGTTCGTGTCCGGGCTGTTCGGCATCGGGGGCGGATTCCTCATGACTCCGCTCCTGATCTTCCTCGGCATCCCGCCGGCGATCGCGGTCGCGACGCAATCGGCCCAAATCGCCGCCTCCTCGACCACCGGCGCGCTGGCGGCGCTCCGCCGCAAGGCGATCGATCTGAAGCTCGCCTCCGTGCTGACCGCCGGCGGCTTCGTCGGGACCGCGGTCGGGGTCTGGGCGTTCGGGGCGATGCGGCGCGCGGGCCAGCTCGAGCTCGTGGTCGTCGTCTCCTACGTGACCCTGTTCACGACCATCGGCTCGCTCATGCTGGTCGAGAGCCTGCGGGAGGTCGTGTCGACGCGGCGCGGGGCGGCCCGTCCGCGCCCCGGCGCGGCCCCCCGGCCCGCCGCGTTCGGCTGGCCGCTCCGGATGCGCTTCCCGCGCTCCAAGCTCTACGCGAGCGTGCTGCCGATCGCCGGGCTCGCGATCGCGGTCGGGTTCTTCGGCACGCTGCTCGGGATCGGGGGCGGCTTCATCATGGTCCCGGCGCTGCTCTACCTGTTCAGGGTCCCGACCGCGGTCGTGATCGGGACCTCGCAGCTCCAGGTCCTCTGCACGGCGCTGCTCGCGGTCGTGCTGCAATCCGCCGTGAACGGCGCGGTCGACATCGTGCTGGCCCTCATCCTCGTGATCGGCGGCGTGTTCGGGGCGCAGTTCGGGACCCGGGCCGGGCGCGCGCTCCGGGCCGACCTGTTCCGGGTCCTGCTCGGCCTGCTGGTGCTCGCCGTCGGGCTTCGCTTCGCGATCGAGATCGTCGTCCGGCCGGCCGAGCCGTTCTCGATCTACGTCCCGGAGGGCCGCCGGTGAGAGGCGTGGCGGCCCTGGCGCTCGCGGCTATCGTGCTCCTCGCCGCCGCGGGGACGGGGCGGGCCGAGCGGCTCGTCGTCTCGCTCTCCGCCAATCAGGTCGCGATCGGGTCGAACTACACCGGCACGCAGCTCGTCCTCTTCGGGGTCGTCGAGCCCGACGCCCAGAGCACGGGGCGCGCCGGGCTGTTCGACGTCGTCGTGACCGTGAGGGGCCCGCGGGAATCGCTCACCGTTCGGCGGAAGGAGGCCTTCGGCCCGCTCTGGATCAACCGGAGTCAGCTCAAGTTCGTCGCGGTCCCGACGGTGCTGGGCGTGATCTCGTCGCGGCCGATCGACGAGGTCGCGAGCGCCCCGGTCCGGGCCCGGCTGCGGCTCGGGACGCGCGCGATCGTGGACGCGCCGGAGTTCACGCTCGACCGGGGCGGCGAGGACGAGCCGTTCCGGACCTCGCTCGTCCGCCTGAAGGCCCGGGAGGGTCTGTGGACCGAGGACGGGCGCGGCGTGCTGTTCGTCACGCCTGTCTTCTTCCGGGCTCCGCTGCCGCTCCCCGGCATCGCCCCGACCGGCAACTACGACGTCGAGGTGCTGCTGCTGTCGGGCGACGCCGTGATCGCGCGCCGGAACGCGAGCTTCGAGGTCGTGAAGACGGGCTTCGAGGAGCAGATCACAGCCTCCGCCATGGACCATTCGCTCCTCTACGGGCTCTCCATCGCGGGCATGTCGCTCCTGTTCGGCTGGATCGCGAGCGTGATCTTCCGACGGGACTGAGCCGGAATCCGGCCGGCCGGGCGCATGGGGCAGCCCGGGGTCAGCCCCCGAAGCCGCGGGAAAGAGCCGGCGAGAGCCCGATCGTCTCGACCGGCGGCGTCGCCGCGAGGGACCCTGCCCGGGGTCGGCCGGGACGGAACCCGGCGAGCGCAAGGGTCGCCCGCAGCCCGGCCTCGAGCGAGCACAGGACGGGAACCGGGACATCGGGACCGATCCGGGCCGCGAGCCCGGCGAGCCCGGCACCGCCGAGGATCACCACCTCCGCGCCATCCTGCGACACGGCCTCCCGGCAGGCGGCCGCGAGCGCGCCCAGCGCCCGCTCCGGCTCGGCCGCGATCTCCTGCCCGGTCGGGGCGACGGTCCGGACGGAGGCGAGCCGGCCGGCGAGCCCCAGCGCGCCCACGAACTCGTCGAGCATCGCCCCCCAGCGCTCGCCACCGGTCACGATCGAGAAGCGCCGACCCACGAGGCAGGCGAGATGGCAGGAGGCCTCGGCCATCCCGACCACCGGGACCGGTGCCATCTCCCGGAGCGCGAGCAGGCCCGGGTCGCCGAAACAGGCGAGCAGCACGGCGTCGCAACCCTCGCCATGCTCGGCCAGCGCGTCGAGCGCGGCATGACCCGCGACGGCGGCCGCCGCCCGGCTCGCGACGTAGCGCGCCCCGAACCGGCCCGTGACCGCCCTGATCTCGACCTCGGGGCCGACGATCGCGGCGGCATGCCGGGCCACGAGGTCGGTCACCGCGGCCGTCGTGTTCGGGTTGATCAGGAGGAGGCGCATCGAGCCGATCTGCTCCGATAGAACCATGGGCGCGCCCCGACCCTGCACTCCGCGCACCCCGGAGAAAGCCGGGGCCTGGACACGCCCCCGCAGATGGGTGCCGGCTTTCGCCGGCATGAGCGGTCCTGGGGGACGGATCCTACGGCCGCCCCTCGTCGAGATCGTCCTCGGTCGGGGTCGCGGTGTCGAGGATGCGGTCCGCGAGCAGTCCGGCGTTCTGGCGGATCGCCGATTCGATCCGGTTCGCGATGTCGGGATTCTCGCGGAGCAGCGTCTTCGCGTTCTCGCGGCCCTGTCCCAGGCGCTGGCTGTCGAAGGAGAACCAGGCGCCGGACTTCTCCACGATCCCGGCCTTGACCCCGAGATCGACGAGCTCGCCGACCTTCGATATGCCTTCGCCGAACATGATGTCGAACTCGACCTGCTTGAAGGGAGGCGCCACCTTGTTCTTGACGACCTTCACCCGGACCTGGTTGCCGATCGCCTCGTCGCGGTCCTTCAGGGTCGAGATGCGCCGGATGTCGAGCCGGACGGAGGCGTAGAACTTCAGCGCGTTGCCGCCGGTCGTGG
>CAXTKM010000240.1:353-6383 GCA_964244795.1 uncultured Enterovirga sp. | reverse complement strand
GGCGCGGGCTCGAGCTCGTTCACAACGGCAACGAGCGCGCCGCGCTCTACACGCTGCGGCTCGCCCGCGAGATGGACCAGCTCGACCGCGTGATCCTCGGCACCGACGGGCCGGCGGGCTCCGGCGTTCAGCCGCTCGGCATCCTGCGGATGATCGCGATGCTGTCGTCGCTGGGCGACCTCCCGGCCGAGCTCGCCTTCTGCCTCGGCACCGGCAACACGGCGCGGGTCCGTTCGCTCGATTGCGGCATCGTCGAGGTGGGACGGGCGGCCGATTTCGTGCTCCTCGACCGGGCCCAGCACTCGGCCGGACGCGACCTCCTCGAATGCGTGCGCCTCGGCGATCTCCCGGGGATAGGCATGGTGATCATCGACGGCCTGCCCCGCATCGGCCGTTCCCGCAACACGCCGCCGGCCGAGAAGGTGCCGGAGGTGGTCGGGCAGTGAGCCTCGTCCACAACGAGCGGGTGAAGCTCACGGCGGGCTACCTCAATGCAGCGCCAGCGCGGCGTTCGCGGCGGGGGTCCGCTATCTGCTCAAAGGGCTACGGCCATGACACAGTTCGAGGTCTTCGCCGTGATCGTTGTGCCGGCCATCGCGGCAGCATTCGGGTGGGGCGTTGCGATCTGGGCGCGCCATTACGCCGACTGAGATCATCGACGCGAACGTCGCTGGGTTGAGGCGCTTGCACGGGTTGAGGCCACCTCTCGGTCCGATCCGTTTCCGTGCTCCGCCCGTCTACACCGCCAGGTAGGCGTCCCGCACCTCGGCATTCGCCGCGAGCTCCGCCATCGAGCCCTCGAACCGCACGCGACCGCGCTCGAGGATGACGGCGCGGTCCGAGATCAGCCGGGCGAAGTGGAGGTTCTGCTCCGAGAGCACGATCGACAGGCCCTCTCGCTTCATCGCCAGGATCGCGTGCGCCATCTCCTCGACGATCTTCGGCGCCAGCCCCTCGGAGGGCTCGTCGAGGAGGACGAGGCTCGGGTTGCCCATGAGCGTGCGGGCGATCGTCAGCATCTGCTGCTCGCCGCCGCTCATCCGGCCGCCCGGACGGTCCCGCATGGCGCCGAGGTTGGGGAAGAGGGCGAAGAGCTTGTCGGGATCCCAGGTCGGCGCGCCGGGGCGGGGCGGCTGACGGCCGACCTCCAGGTTCTCCATCACGGTGAGATCGGTGAAGATGCGCCGGTCCTCCGGCACGTAGCCGAGCCCGGCCCGCACGACCGCGTGCGTCGGGAGCGCCGAGACGTCTCGTCCCGCGAACGCGATGCGGCCCTCGCGCCGCCCGAGGAGGCCGACGATCGCCCGGAACGTCGTCGACTTGCCGGCGCCGTTCCGGCCGAGCAGCGCCACGACCTCGCCCGGCCCGACCGAGAGCCCGACGTCGTAGAGGATATGCGCCGGCCCATACCAGCCGTTCAGGCCCTCGACCTCAAGCATGGACGCCTCCCGCCACGGTCTCGCCGAAGGTCAGGCCCTCGCCGAGATACGTCGCCCGGACGGCCGGATCTCGCCGGATCGCGTTGGGGAGGCCGGCCGCTATGATGCGGCCGCGATCGAGAACGACGACCCGGGTCGCGTGCTCGAAGACGACGTCCATGTCGTGCTCGGTGAACAGGATGCCGAGGCCGGACTGGCGGGCGATCACGGCCGCGAGCCGCATCATCTCGATCCGTTCGGCCGGAGCCATCCCGGCCGTCGGCTCGTCCATGAGGAGGAGCGAGGGGCGGTTCGCGAGGGCCATCGCGAGCTCGAGCCGCTTCAGGTCGCCATAGGCGAGCTCGCCGCAAGGGCGCTCCGTCGCGCCCGCCATGCCGACGAGCCCGCAGAGCGCGTCAGCCTCCTCACGGAGCGAGGCGCCGGCGTAGCCCGCGAAGCGGCGGAGCAGGCCGGCATGCGACAGGAGCGCGACCTGCACGTTCTCTCGGACCGTCATGGACGCGAAGGTCGCGGTGATCTGGAAGGTGCGCCCGACGCCGAGCCGCCAGACGTCGCGCGGCCGCATCCCGGTCGTGTCCCGGCCCGCGATCGAGACGCGGCCCGTATCCGGCGCGATCTGGCCGTTCAGCATGTTGAAGCAGGTCGACTTGCCGGCTCCGTTCGGGCCGATCATCGCGAGCAGCTCGCCCGCCTCGAGCGTGAAGGAGACGTCCCGCACGGCGTGGACGCCGCCATAGGCCTTCGACAGGTTCTCGACGGAGAGGAGGGTCACGACGCCGCCTTCCTCTTTCTCGACGGCGTCATGCTGAGGAGCCGCGCAGCGACGTCTCGAAGCATGCGAAACGGTTGAGCGTGCTTCGAGACGGGCTGCTCGGCAGCCCTCCTCAGCATGACGCCGGTGTTGAACAGGTTTGCCAGAGAGCCCACGATCCCGCGCGGGAAGGCGACCACGAGCACGATGATGAGGAGCCCGAGCACGAGCTTCGAGGCGTCCGTGTAGCTCATGAGGACGATCGTCAGCGCCCGGAACACGACCGCGCCGACGACCGCGCCGGACACCGTCTCGACGCCGCCGAGGAGGACCATGACGAGCCCGTCGACGGAGAGCGGGATCCCGAGCGTGTCCGGGAAGACGCTGCCCTTCAGGAAGGCGAAGAGCGCGCCCGCGAGCCCGGCGACACCGCCCGCGATCGTGAAGGCGGTCCATTGCAGCCGACGCCGGTCGATGCCGATCGCCTCGGCCCGGAGCGTCGAGTCCCGGACGGCCCGGAGGCCGAAACCGAAGGGCGAGAACACGAGGACCCGCAAGGCCGCGATGCCGAGCGCGGCCGAGGCGAGCGTCAACCAGAAGAACACGGTCGGGCTCGCGGCCCAGGAGGGCGGCCAGACGCCCAGGACGCCGTTGTCGCCGCCCGTGACACCGGTCCACTGGAAGGCCGCGGACCAGGCGATCTGCGCGAAGGCGAGGGTCAGCATCGCCGAATAGACGCCGGACAGCCGGACGCAGAACCATCCGAACAGGGCCGCGCCGAGGAGCGCGAGCCCGGTTCCGACCCCGAGCGCGGCCGGCAGCGGCCAGCCGAGCGCTTTCGTCGCGAGCGCGGCCCCGTAGGCCCCGAGGCCGAAATAGGCGGCGTGGCCGAAGGACACGAGGCCGCCCGTCGACATGATGAACTGGAGGCTCGCCGCGAAGAGCGCGAAGATGAGAAGCTCGGCCGCGACCGCGAGCGCGTAGGATCCGGCGACGGCGGGGAGAAGCGCCACGACCGCGATCGCGCCCGCGACGGCCCAGCGCTCGCGCGGGTCGAGCGGCCGCCAGGGCCTGATCGTCGCGCTGATCGAGGGCCGTGCCTGGCCCTCCTGCTTCCCGAACAGCCCGAACGGCCTGACCACGAGGACGATCGCCATCACGGCGAAGACGAGCACGATCGAGACCTGCGGCAGGACCAGGATGCCGAAGGCGTTCAGCTCCGACACGAGCAGCGCCGCCACGAAGGCGCCCGTGACGCTCCCGAGCCCGCCGACGACCACGACCACGAAGACCTCGACGATGATCTGCAGGTCCATCGCGTGGTTCACGCCGCCGCGCGGCACCTGCAGGCCGCCGCCGAGCGCCGCGAGGAAGATGCCGAGCGCGAAAACGCCGGTGAAGAGCCATCTCTGGTTCACGCCGAGCGCCGCCACCATGTCCCGATCCTGCGTCGCGGCCCGGACCAGCACCCCGAACCGGGTCCGGTGGAACAGGAGCCAGAGGAGGCCCAGCACGGCCGGCCCGAGCACGATCAGGAAGAGGTCGTAGAGCGGAACGGCCTGGCCGAGGATGTCGACCGCGCCCCGAAACCCGGGCGCCCGCCGGCCGACGAGGTCCTCCGCCCCCCAGATCATCACGGCGAGGTCCTGGAAGACGAGGGTGACCCCGAACGTCGCGAGCAGCTGGAACAGCTCCGGCGCGTGATGGATGCGCCGGAGCAGCACGATCTCGACCAGGGCGCCCAGCGCCGCGACGGCGAGCGCCGCGAGCACGAGCCCGCCCCAGAACCCGAAGGCGCCGGGCAGCCGATCCGTCAGCGTGTAGGCCACGTAGGCGCCGGCCATGTAGAACGCGCCGTGGGCGAAGTTCACGATCCGGGTGACGCCGAAGATGATCGACAGCCCCGACGCGACCAGGAACAGCGACGACGCGCCGGCGAGCCCGGTCAGGAACTGGACGAGGTAGAAGTCCACGAGGTTTCACCCAATCAGGTGTCATGGCCGGGCTTGTCCCGGCCAGCCCGGTCGCGTTGCCCCGCCGGGATCACACCGGGACAAGCCAGTGACGACAGCCAGAGGTCTTACCCCTGCGGCCGCATCTTCTTCACTTCGTCGTCGGTCGGCAGGTACTTCGCGCCGTCCCGGTACTCGAAATCGACCATCACGCCCTTGCCGTCCTTGACGGCGGTCCGGCCCACATAGGCGCCGAGCGTCGACTGGTGGTCGATCGCCCGGAAGGAGGCCTTGCCGAAGGGGCTGTCGAAGGTGATGCCCTCGGCCGCTGCGATCAGCCTCTCGGTGTCGGTGGACCCCGCCTTCGCGACGATCGCGGCGGCCGCGTTCACGAGAGCGTAGCCGACGACCGAGCCGAGGCGGGGATAGTCGCCGTACTTCGCCTGATAGGCCTTGTAGAAGGCGTTGTGGGCGTCCGTCCTGATCTCGGACCAGGGATACCCCGTCACGAGCCAGCCCTCGGGCGTCTCGTCCTTCAGCGGGTCGAGATACTCGGGCTCGCCGGTCAGGAACGAGACGACCGAGCGGCCCTTGAAGAGCCCGCGCGTGTTGCCCTCGCGGACGAGCTTCACGAGGTCCGGCCCGAAGGTGACGTTGAGGATGGCGTCGGGCCTGAGCGCCGCGATCGCCTGGATCACCGGGCCGGCGTCGATCTTGCCCTGCGGCGGCCATTGCTCGCCGACCCACTCGATGTCCGGGCGCTTCGCGGACAGGATCTCCTTGAACACCTTCACGGCCGATTGGCCGTACTCGTAGTTCGGCGCGATCGTGGCCCAGCGCTTCGCGGGCAGCTTCGCGGCCTCCTCGGCCAGCATCGCGGCCTGCATGTAGTTCGAGGGCCGGAGCCGGAACGTGTACCGGTTGCCGCCGGACCAGACCATCGCGTCGGTCAGCGGCTCGCCGGCGAGATAGAACACCTTCTTCTGCTTCGCGTAGTCGGCGAGCGCGAGGCCGACATTCGAGAAGAACCCGCCCGCGATCATCGCGACCTCGTCGCGCGAGACGAGCTCGTTCGCGGCGGTCACGGCATCGGCCGGCTTGCCGCCGTCGTCCTTCGTGATCACCGTGAGCTTCTTGCCGAGCACGCCGCCCCGCGCGTTGATCTCCTCGACCGCGAGCTGGAGGCCCTTCCGGTAGGGCTCGGTGAAGGCCGGGAGCCCCGAATAGCTGTTCACCTCGCCGATCTTGATCTCGCCCTCGAGGGCGAGAGACCGGTTCGCCGCCAGCACCGACCCGGCCGCGAGCCCGACCACCACGTTCCGTCTCGTCGTCATGCTGAATCTCCTCCGGTCCAATCGAAACATCTCGTCATTGCGAGCGCAGCGAAGCAACCCAGGGGCGAGCGCGCCGGCACCTGGGTTGCTTCGCTCCGCCCGCAATGACGGCGCGAGAGCGTCGCACGAGCGGCGCGATCGAGGCCACGAACGGGCGAGTCATCATCTCAGCCCGTCCTCGCCCTTCACTTCGTCGAGCCGGAGCCCGCCGACCCGCGCCAGCGGCCGGCCCGACGAGGCGACCGCGACCGCGACCGCGATCTCGTCGGCCCGGGGCGCGTCCGCGATCCGGACCTCCATCCCGTCGAAATGGCTTCGCACGAAGGCCGCATCCTTGTGCCCGAGGGGCACGTCGAACGCGACGCCCGGGGCGCCGCGCTTCTTCGAGGACGGGATCAGGGCGGCGCCCCCGCCGAGCGCCGCCCGGACCGGCGCGCCGAGCTTCGGGTGCAAGATCGCGGCCGCGTGCTCGAGCTCGCCGTCCTCGCCGACCGCCGCCGCCTTGCCGTAGCTCTGCACGGCCGTCCCCGCGACGCCGAGCGCCGCGACAGCCC
>CAXTKM010000240.1:0-343 GCA_964244795.1 uncultured Enterovirga sp. | reverse complement strand
CTCGCCGATGGCGACGAGATCGGACAGGTCCTCGACGTAGCGACCGGCGAAGGGGTTCCGGATCACGGCGATCGCGGCCGCGCGCCGGGTCGGCGGGTCGACAGAGCGGCCCATCTCGGAGCGTGTCTCCTCGACGACCGTGACGATCTTGCGGATCTGGGCGTTCATGGGCGAGCCTCCTGATGCTCGGGCACCTCTCCTCTCCCCGCGAGCGGGGAGAGGTCGAGTCCGCTGTCAAGCGGACCGGGTGAGGGGCCGAAGAAACTCCACATGGACGTCGGGCTTCCAACGCCCCTCATCCGGTCACGCTGACGCGTGACTCGACTTCTCCCCGCGAGCGGGG
>CAXTKM010000239.1:0-6424 GCA_964244795.1 uncultured Enterovirga sp. | reverse complement strand
CTCGTCAGGCTCATAACCTGAAGGTCCTAGGTTCAAATCCTAGCCCCGCAACCAAAATAGCCCGTCCGACCTGGTCTCCTCCAGGTCGGGCGGGCTTTTTCGTGTCTGGACGGTCTGTCCGCCTAGGGTTGTGCGTCGGTCAGTAGGTCGCACGACCGCCGGACGCGTCGAACACGGCGCCCGTCGTGAACGAGTTCTCGGCCGAGCAGAGCCAGGCGATCATGGCTGCGAGCTCGCGCGGCTCGACGAAGCGTCCGCGCGGGATCTTCGCCAGCATGAAGTTCACGTGCTCCTCGGTCATCTGGTCGAAGATCCGGGTCCGGGCCGCCGCGGGCGTGATCGTGTTCACCGCGATGTCGTAGCCCGCGAGCTCCTTGCCGAGCGACTTCGTCAGGCCGATCACGGCAGCCTTCGAGGCCGAGTAGGCCGAGGCGTTGGGGTTGCCCTCCTTGCCGGCGACGGACGCGACGGTGACGATGCGTCCGTACCCTTGCGCGATCATCGAGGGCGCTATGGCCCGGCAGCAATGGAACGTGCCGTCGACGTTCAGCCGCATGATCCGCTGCCAGTCCGCGACCGGGTAGTTCCAGGTCTGCGTGTTCGGCCCGGCGATGCCGGCCGAGGTGACCAGGATGTCGATCGGCCCATGCGCGGCCTCGGCCGCCTTCGCGGCGACCGCGACGGCGTCGGCATCCGTGACGTCGACCGTCCTCGCGCTCACCATCGGGCCGACGGATGCCGCGGTCTCGCTCGCGAGGTCGCCGTCGAGGTCCCAGATCTCGATCGTCGCGCCGCTGGCCGCGAAGCGCTCGACGACGGCACGGCCGATGCCCTGCGCGCCGCCGGTCACGATGGCGACGTGGCCGTTCAGATCGATCTGGTTCATGCGGTCGTTTCCTCGTCCTTTCGGAAGAATGTAGCCGGGCCACCGGCCGATCGCGAGGCCGAATGCCTGGCGCGGCTCGCGTCTACGACGCGGCGGACGTCAGGCCGCGCTGGCGCAGGAGCGCGTCCGGCGAGGGCAGCCGGCCCCGGAACGCCGTGTAGGCCGCGTCCGGATCGCGCAGGTCGCCGGCGGAATAGACGAAGCGCTCGAGCCGGTCCGCCGTCGCCGGGTCGAAGACGTCGCCGGTCTCCTCGAAAGCCGCGAACCCGTCCGCGTCCAGGACCTCCGACCACATGTAGCTATAATAGGCGGCCGCGTAGCCGTCGCCCGAGAAGACGTGCGTGAAGTGCGGCGTCCTGTGCCGCATCGTGATCATGTCCGGCATCCCGAGCCCGGCCAATGCGTCGCGCTCGAAGCCGGCGACATCGAGATCGTCCGCGGACGCGAGCAGATGGAAATCGAGGTCGACCAGGGCGGAGGAGACGTATTCCACCGTCGAGAAGCCCTGGTTGAAGCGCCGCGCTTCGAACATGCGGTCGATCAGGGCATCCGGGATCGGCTCGCCGGTTGCGTAGTGCCGGGCGTACCCGACCAGGATCTCGCGGCTCTCGAGCCAGTGCTCGAAGAGCTGCGACGGGAACTCGACGAAGTCGCGCGGCACGCTCGTGCCGGCGAGCGACGGGTAGGTCACGTCGGACAGGAGCCCGTGCAGCGCGTGCCCGAACTCGTGAAACAGCGTGCGGGCATCGTCGAAGGAGAGCAGCGTCGGCATGTCCCGGCTCCCCTCGGCGAAGTTCATGACGTTCACGACGATCGGCCGCGTGTCGCCGTCGAGCCGCTTCTGCCGCCGGAACCCGCTCATCCAGGCGCCGGATCGCTTCGAGGGCCGGGCGAAATAATCGCCGTAGAAGAGCCCGACCGGGCGGCCGTCGCGGCCCGACACCTCCCAGGCCCGGACGGCCGGGTGATACCGTGGCACGTCCGGGCGCTCGACGAAGGCGAGGCCGAAGAGGCGCGAGGCGCACGCGAAGGCGGCCGCGATCATGCCGTCCAGCGTCAGGTAGGGCTTCACGGCCGCCGCATCGAAATCGTAGCGCTCCTTCCGGACGCGCTCCGCGTAGTGACGCCAGTCCCAGGGCGCGATCCGGATCCCTGCCGCCTCGGTGTCGGCCGCGGCCTGGAGGTCGGCCGCCTCACGCAGGGCGAGCGCCCGGGCCGGCGCCCAGACGGTGAGGAGGAGGTCCCTCGCCGCGTCCGGCGTCTTCGCCATCGTGTCGTCGAGGCGGAAATGGGCATAGGACGCGAAGCCGAGGATCCTCGCCCGCTCGGCCCGGAGCCGGACCGTCTCGGCCACGATCTCGCGGTTGTCGGTGTCGCCGCCGGTCTCGCCCCGCCGCGACCATGCCGCGAAGGCGCGCTCGCGCAGATCGCGCCGCGTCGCGTATTGCAGGAAGGGCTCGATCGCGGAGCGGGCAAGCGTGATGACGTGCCCGTCGAGGCCGCGCTCCTCCGCGGCCTTGCGGGCCGCCGCCCGGAGCCAGTCCGGCAGGCCGGCGAGATCCTGTTCCGTCTCGAGCGCGAGCGTGAAGGCCTGCTCGTCCGCGAGCACGTTCTGGCCGAACCGCGTGCCCAGCACGGCGAGCCGCTCCCCGATCTCCGCCAGCCGCTCGCGGGCCGCGTCGGGCAGGCCCGCGCCTTGGCGGCGGAACACGCGGTGGTAGCGCTGCAGCACCCTGAGCTGCTCGGGCTCGAGCCCGAGCGCGCCGGCCCGGGACGCGAGCGCGTCGATGCGCCGGAACAGGGCGTCGTCGAGGTACATCGCGCTCGCGTGGCGCGACAGCACGGGCGCGATGTCGCGCTCGACCGCCTTCAGGGCATCGCTCGTATCGGCACCCGTGAGGTTGAAGAAGACGCCCGCGACCCGGTCGAGAAGGCGCCCGGCACGCTCGAGCGCCGCGATCGTGTTCTCGAAGCTCGGCTCTGCCGGCTCGTCCCGGATCGCGGCCGTCTCCGCCCGGTCGGCCGCGAGCGCCACCGCGAAGGCCGGCGCGAAGTGCTCGACGGCGATCTCCTCGAAGGGAGGCGCCCCGAAAGGCGTCTGCCACTCTTCGAGCAGCGGGTTCGTCTGGATCTGTGAGCCGTCCGGCATCGGCGAGCCTCGATTGTCGCGTCTCCGACGTCGCATGCCGGTTCGGGGACCGCAATCAGGCCGGCGCGACCGGCGGGTCGCTCGCTTGAGGGCGTTGAGACCCGCCGATGCGGCCTGTTTTTCTTTTCGCCCCCGATCGGCTAGAGCCGCCCCCTGTCCGGAGCCCGCCCGCATGTATCCGAAGCCGCGCCCGTCCCTCGTCCCGAACACCTACGAGTTCGAATCCTTTCCGCTCGTGAAGCCGACGGGCTTCCGGGAATACGACGCGCGCTGGTGGTTCGGGCATCCGGGCTCGGCCGTCCCGCCCGAGCTGAACCTGATGGGCGTGCAGGCGCTCGGCATGGGGCTCGGGACGCTCCTTGGCCGGATGGGCGTGACGCGCGAGATCGTCACGGGCCACGATTTCCGCGGCTATTCCTCCGCGATCAAGTACGCGCTGATCACCGGGCTGATGGCGGCCGGCTGCCGGGTGCACGACATCGGCCTCGCGATGTCGCCCATGGCCTATTTCGCTCAGTTCGCGCTCGACGTGCCGGCCGTCGCGATGGTCACGGCCTCGCACAACGACAACGGCTGGACGGGCGTGAAGATGGGCTCGCAGCGCCCGGTCACCTTCGGGCCGGACGAGATGGGCCAGCTCCGCGACATCGTGCTCGGCGGCGAATACGACCTGTCCGGCGGCGGCTCCTACGTCTTCGCGGAGGACTTTCCCGCGACCTACATCAAGGACCTGACCGACCGGCCGAAGATCCGGCGCAAGCTGAAGGTGATCGCGGCCTGCGGCAACGGCACGGCCGGGGCCTTCGCGCCGAAGATCCTGGAGGCGCTCGGCGTCGAGGTCGTGCCGCTCGACGCCGAGCTGGACCACACCTTCCCGAACTACAATCCGAACCCCGAGGACATGGAGATGCTGCACGCGATGGCCGCGGCGGTGAAGACGCACGGCGCCGACCTCGCGCTCGGCTTCGACGGCGACGGCGACCGCTGCGGCGTCGTCGACCAGCATGGCGAGGAGATCTTCGCCGACAAGATCGGCGCGATGCTGGCCCGCGACCTCTCCGGCCTGCACCCGAACGCGACCTTCGTGGTCGACGTGAAGTCGACCGGCATCTTCCTGACCGATCCGGTCCTGCTCGCGAACGGCGCGAAGACGGATTACTGGAAGACCGGGCATTCCTACATCAAGCGCCGGGTCAAGGACCTGAATGCGCTCGCCGGCTTCGAGAAGTCCGGCCACTTCTTCTTCAACGCCCCGGTCGGGCGCGGCTACGACGACGGCCTCGTGACCGCGATCGCGATCCTCGACATGCTCGACCGGAACCCGGACAAGACCATGTCCGATCTCTACGCCGCGATGCCGAAGACGTGGGGCTCGCCGACCATGTCGCCGCATTGCGACGACGAGACGAAGTACGGCGTCGTCGACAAGGTCGTCGCGCGCTTCCAGGACATGCAGGCCAAGGGCGCCCTCGTTGCGGGCCAGCCGATCCGCGACCTGATCACCGTGAACGGCGTCCGGGTCGTGTCCGAGGACGGGACCTGGGGCCTCGTCCGGGCCTCCTCGAACAAGCCGGAGCTCGTCGTCGTGGTCGAGAGCCCGGTCTCGGAGGCGCGCCTGCGCGAGATGTTCGCGGCGATGGACGCGGTCCTGCGCGAGAACCCCGAGGTCGGGGCGTATAACCAGACGCTCTGAGCGTCGACGGGCTTCTGAATGGGTTGGCGAGCTTCGCGCAATCACGCGCTGATCCCTCCCCTGCAGGGGAGGGCGAGTCGGGCCGAAGGCCCGAACCGGGGTGGGGATACCCGGCCGGGGTCCCCCTCCGTCAGGCGCTTCGCGCCTGCCACCTCCCCCTGCAGGGGAGGATCACGCCGCGAATGCCAAATGTGATCGCCCTGCCCTGTAGGGGAGGGATCAGCCGTGCGTTCATGCAAGGCCGAGCTTACCTACGGGCAGGAGCTGGGGCCCTTCACCTTGTCCGTGTTCCTGACCGGCCAGGGCGTGGTCTCGCGGAGCTGGATCGTGCCCGTGATGACCTGCCCGAAGGTCGGCACGAACGGCATCAGCGTCTCGACCAGGATGAAGGACTTGGTCGTGGGCGTCTGGAAGCCGATCGGCACGGCGTAGCTCGAGTTCTTCGCGCGAGCCTTGAGGTTGGTCGCGTCGTAATCCGTCTGGGTCTGCCCCTGTGCCTTGGCAGTGATGTTCTTCGGGCAGCTCCACTCGACCGCGCCCGTATAGGTCTGGCCGGACTGGGTGACGATGACCGACGAGACCACCATCTGGGTCTTGGTCGCATCGTAGGGACGCATCACGGCCGTCGAGGCCGTGAAGATCGTCGACATGTCGGTGCTGGTGATCTCCGCTGTCCGCGAGGAGAGATCGGCGAGGCTCCGGGACAGGAGCGTCAGCTTGCGGTCGATGTTCACGGCCAAGGTCGTCTCCGACAGGCCGAAGAACAGCGTGACCATGATCGGCAGGACCAGCGCGAACTCGACCGCCGCCACCCCGCCCTCGGCCCGGCGCCAGGCGCGGGCGCGATCGGCGATGGCGAAGAGGCGGACGCGAAGGCCGGGGTTCATGCGGAGGGACATGACGGGTCCTCAGTTCGTGTACGGCTCGGCCCGGAAGGTCGCCGTCGCCATGATCACGCGGTTGCCGTTGCCGAGCGTCGCTCCGCCGGCCAGAACCTGCGTGACCATCTTGTACTGCATCGCCGCCGTGATCAGGCCGATCGTGTTCGGCTGGATCGTCTGGTACTTGAAGCCCGAGGCGTCGAAAGCATTGTTCTTGACCGGCGAAGGAGGCTCGTCGGAAAAGCTCGCGGGTCGAATGTCGACCGACACCTCGTCCATGCAATTGAACAGCGCCACGACGTTCGCGCAGAGATTCTTCTTGAAATCCGCAAGGTTCTTGGCCTGCTCGGCCGCGGTCGCGTTCTGGTTGCCTGCGGAGGTCTGGAACTGGCCCGTGTAGAGCTGCCGAGACGCGTTTGCGACGGCGGTTTCGAGCACCTGGCTCGTCCAGAACGCCATCGCGAGCTCGAGGATCGCGAAGATGAGGAAGAGGAAAGGCGCGGCCACCAAGCCGAACTCGACCGCGGTCGCGCCCCCGTCCGATCGAACGAAGCGGCGCGGCAGGGACAGTCGGGCGGAAAACCGGAGGCGCGACATCGGCGGGTCCTGTCGGAGGCGAAGTCGATCGCCGCCGCACCTCCTCCCTAGACGATAAACATTTCGGGAATCTTGAACCGGTCCGAGGATTCCCCGCCGGTTCCTCTAGCGCACGCTGCGGGACGGTCGAGCCCGATTTCCTGAAAACCGCATGCGTTACATGAGGCTAGGTTCTGTGGACACTCATCGCAACCATAGAACGATGGCTGCGATGGTGA
>CAXTKM010000238.1:0-6440 GCA_964244795.1 uncultured Enterovirga sp. | reverse complement strand
GGCGGGACCATGTCCCGATGCTGTCCGCTCCCATCGGCGAGGGTCGGTGTCCAGGGCCTCCACCCGCTCCCGCCGGCGAGAGCCCGTGCCAAGGGTGGGTTGGGTCCCGGCTTTCGCCGGAATGAGCTTCAGCCGTGCGCCTCAGCGAGCGCCGACGACCCGCTTGTCGCGCCGGCGGTCGACCGAGGACGGGATGCGGAGCGATTCCCGGTACTTGGCGACCGTGCGGCGCGCGATGTCGATGCCCTCGCCGCCGAGACGCTTCACGAGGGCGTCGTCGGACAGGACGTCGTCCGGCCGCTCCTGCTCGACGAGCTGCCGGATGCGGTGCCGCACGGCCTCGGAGGAATGCGCCTCGCCGCCGGACGAGGCCGGGATCGAGGCCGTGAAGAAGTACTTCATCTCGAACGTGCCGCGCGCGGTCCCGATCGCCTTGTTCGAGGTGACGCGCGAGACGGTGGATTCGTGCATCCCGATCGCGTCCGCGACCGTCTTCAGGTTCAGGGGCCGGAGCTGCGAGACGCCGTAGGCGAAGAACCCGTCCTGCTGGCGCACGATCTCGGTCGCGACCTTCAGGATCGTCTTCGAGCGCTGCTCGAGCGAGCGGGTCAGCCAGTTCGCGCTCTGCAGGCACTCGCTGATGAAGGTCTTGTCGCCGTCGCTGCGGACGGTCCGGGAGACGCGCACGTGATAGGCCTGGTTCACGAGCACGCGGGGCAGCGTGTCGGGGTTCAGCTCGACGAGCCAGCTCCCGTCCGGGGCGAGCCGCACGAAGACGTCCGGGACGAGGACCTGGACCGAGCCGCCCCCGAAGCCGCGGCCGGGCTTCGGGTCGAGTGACCGGATCTCGGCCAGCATCTCGGCGATGTCCTCGTCCTCGACGCCGCAGATGCGTTTCAGCGCCGCCACGTCGCGGCGGGCGACGAGGTCGAGCCGCGCGACGAGCGCCGCCATGGCGGGATCGAAACGGTCGCGCTCCCGGAGCTGGAGCGTCAGGCATTCCGCGAGGCTCCGGGCTGCGACGCCGGTCGGCGAGAAGGTCTGGACGAGGCGGAGGACTCGCTCGACGTCGGCCTGCGTCGCCCCGATCCGGGCCGCGACGTCGTCGCAGGTCTCGCCGAGGTAGCCGGCCTCGTCCACGGCATCGATCAGGTTGTGCCCGATGAAGCGCTCGACTGGATGCGCCGTCGCGAGGTCGAGCTGACCCTGCAGGTGCTCGTGCAACGTCGGCTTCGCGGTGAGGTTCGCGGTCGGGTCGTAGTCCTCGCCGTCGAACCCGCCCGCGCCGCTGGATTGCCAGGCCGGGACGGACAGCGCGAGCATCTCGCCCGTCGCCTTCAGGTCCTCGCCCGGCCGATCGTCCGAGAAGACGTCGTCGAACCGCCCATCCTGGACCGTCTCGATCTCGCCCCTGGTCATGTCGAGCCGATCGGCGTCGGGCGCGACGTCCTGGCCGAGCTCGGCCGCCGCGGAGGCGATCGGGGCGGAGCCGTCGCCCGGCTCGGCGGCCTCGAGCAGCGGATTTCGCTCGAGCTCGGCCTCGACGTAGCTGACGAGATCGAGATGCGAGAGCTGGAGGAGCTTGATCGCCTGCAGGAGTTGTGGCGTCATGACCAGGGCTTGGCCCTGGCGCATCTCAAGCCGTTGCAGCAGCCCCATCGCTAGCCCCGAACTCCGGCACGCTTTTTGCTTATTTATGCGGTTTAGCGTAGTTCATGTCGGTCGTCAAAGCGGTTGTGCGGCGCACAAACGCCATCCTGGCCGGCCGACGCCCGAGAGCGCCAAAGTCCGTTCCAATCCTCTCCGGCGTCATGCTGAGGAGAGTCGCGCGGCGGCTCCTCAGGATGGAAGCTTTGCGCGGAACCGAGGCTGTCATCCCGGGGCGGCGCAGCCGAGCCCGGAACCCATGAACGCTGACCTCGTCGAATGGGAGCGACGGCAGAGTTGCCTGCGCTCGTCAGCGTTCATGGGTTCCGGGCTCTCGCTCCGCGAGCCCCGGAATGACAGCAGTGGATTCGTGCGAAGGTCTCCAGATCGACGAAGGTGTAGAGCGAGCCCGAGGACGACACGGCGGAACCTGAGCCCCGCTCTTGCCGTCCGGCCCGGCCTTCACTAGCCCTCGCCCGACCATGGGAGAGAAGCGCGTGACCTATGAACATATCCTTGTCGAGACGCGCGGCCGGGTCGGCCTCGTCACGCTGAACCGCCCGAAGGCCCTGAACGCGCTGAACGCGGCGCTGCTGGACGAGCTCGACCGGGCGCTTTCCGGCTTCGACCGAGACGAGGCGGTCGGCTGCGTCGTGCTCACCGGGTCGGAACGCGCCTTCGCGGCCGGGGCCGACATCCGGGAGATGGCGGACCGGACCTATCCGGCGACCTACGCGGACGACCTCTTCGCGGTCGGCGACCGCATCGCGCGCCACCGCCTCCCCGTCATCGCCGCGGTCGCGGGCTTCGCGCTCGGCGGGGGCTGCGAACTCGCGATGATGTGCGACATCATCCTGGCCGCGGACACCGCGGTTTTCGGCCAGCCGGAGATCAAGCTCGGCGTGATTCCGGGGATCGGCGGGACGCAGCGGCTCGCGCGCGCGATCGGCAAGGCGAAGGCGATGGAGCTCTGCCTCACGGGCCGCAATATGGGGGCCGAGGAGGCGGAGCGCTCCGGGCTCGTGGCCCGTGTCGTGCCGGCCGCGGACTTGATGGCGGACGCGATGAAGACCGCCGAGACGATCGCCTCGATGTCGCGGCCGGTCGCGATGATGACCAAGGAGGCGGTGGACCGCGCCGACGAGACGAGCCTCGCGGAGGGCGTCCGCTTCGAGCGTCGCGTCTTCCACGCCCTCTTCGCGACGCAGGACCAGAAGGAGGGGATGGCGGCCTTCGTGGCGAAGCGCCCCGCCGCCTTCACGCACGGGTGACGCGATGACCGCGACCTTCGAGGATCCTGCCGACCTTCCGGTCTTCGCCGACGTGGAAGCCGCGGCGCGGCGCATCGCCGGCGTCGCGCACCGGACGCCCGTCGTGACGTCGCGCACGGCCGACGCGATGACCGGGGCGAAGCTGTTCTTTAAGTGCGAGAACCTGCAGCGCGCCGGAGCCTTCAAGTTCCGGGGCGCGCTGAACGCCATCAAGGCGTTGGACGCGGGTGCGCGCTCGCGCGGCGTCGTGGCGTTCTCCTCCGGCAACCACGCCCAGGCGATCGCCTATGCGGGCCGGATCGAGGGCGTCCGGACCGTCATCGTGATGCCGACGGACGCCCCCGCCCTCAAGGTCGCGGCGACGAAGGGCTATGGCGGCGAGGTCGTGTTCTACGATCGCTACCGGGAGGATCGCGAGGCGATCGGCCGGCGCATCGCGGGCGAGGGCGGGTTGTCCGTGATCCCGCCCTTCGACCATTCGGACGTGATCGCCGGCCAGGGCACGGCGGCGCTCGAGCTCATCGCCGAGGTCGGGCCGCTCGACGTGCTGCTCGTCTGCACGGGGGGCGGCGGGCTCACCTCCGGATGTGCGCTCGTCGCGGCCGAGCTCTCGCCCGGCTGCCGGGTGATCGGCGTCGAGCCGGAGGCCGGCGACGACGTCCGGCGCTCGCTCGCGGCGGGCGAGATCGTGACGATCCCGGTGCCCGTGTCGATCGCGGACGGGGCGCTGACGACCGCGCCCTCGCGCCGCACCTTCGCGCTCCTGCGCCGGCTCGGCGTCGAGGTGGTGACCGTGCCGGACGCGGCCCTCGTGGACGCGATGCGGTTCTTCGTCGAGCGGCTGAAGATGGTGGCCGAGCCGACCGGCTGCCTCGCGGCCGCGGCGGCGCTCTCCGGCGTGGTCCCCGTGCGGGGCCTCAGGGTCGGGATCATCGTGTCCGGCGGCAACGTCGACGCCGCGGTGCTGGCGCGCCTGCTCGCCTGAGAGGCGCGTTTCAGCCGCGCCGCGCGTCGCTCCAGCGGAAGCCGCGGCCGAAGCGGGTCAGCGGCTCCTCGACGAAGCGGGTCACGGCCCAGCCGACGAGGATCACGACCGGCAGGGCGGCGATCGTCACGAGCCATTGGGCCGAGGTCGCGATGTCGGGCTTCGCCCCGAGGAGCAGCCCGTGCATCAGCCCGAGGATCGGCAGGTGCGCGAGGTAGACCACGTAGCCGGTGTCGCCGAAGAACCGGAGCGTCCGGCCCTTGAAGCGCTCCGCCTCGGGCGCGTTCCGGACGATCGACAGCAGGAAGGCCGCGCAGCCGATCCCGAGGATCAGCGGGTTCCAGATGTGGAACAGCCGGTCGTCCCAGAGCTTCAGGCCGAGTACGGCGAGGAGCGCCCCGAGCGGGACGACCCGCAACGCGCGCTCGATCCGGGCCCAGGGCACGTCCGGCGAGCGGATCGCGACGGCGGCCAGGATGCCGCAGAGCAGGAGATCCGCCCGGCCCGGCAGCAGCACGAAGGCCGCCATCTCGTTCGGCACCCCGAACGCGAAGATCGCGACCCGGAGCGAGACGGCGGCCAGGACCCCGCCGACCAGGACCCGGACGAGCCAGCGCTCCGGCGTGAACACGAGGAGCGCCGGCACGACGAGGTAGAAGTGCTCCTCGACCGCGAGCGTCCAGGTGGGCGCGAGCCAATGCGCCCCGATGCTCCCGGAGGACACCATGTACGCCGTCTGCGTGAACGTGAGATAGGACCAGAGCGGGAAGGCGTGATCCGCATCCACCCAGGGGCGATCGATCAGGCGGATCAGTGCGGTCGTGACGAGGACGACCCCGATGTAGATCGGGATCAGGCGGAAGAACCGTCGCAGGTAGAACACGCGGAAGAAGTTCGTATGCTCCTTCTTGTCGAGCACGAGCTTGCCGATCAGGAACCCGCTCTGCACGAAGAACATGTCGACCGCGATCCAGCCGAGCATCAAGGCGTCGATGCCGTGCGGCACCTCCGCGAAGAAATGCGACAGGAGGACGAGCAGCGTCATCGTCCCGCGAACACCGTCGAGCGCGAGGATGCGGCGCCCCTCCTGGTCGGGACGCGCGACGGCATCGGTGCCCTGGCCCGACCGGGCCGCGTCGTCCGCGACCGCCGTCGCCTGTCCCATCGTGCCCTCCCGGCTGGGGTCACCCTGGGGCCGGCCCGGTTATCGGCCGCTTAAGGGGACGGTTCCGGCCGTTGACATCGGGCCTGGCCGGACGCACCTTCGAGAGGTTCCGAGGGGAGCCCCGCCAGGGGGCTGAGAGACGGGCGAGCCCGTGACCCTTGAACCTGATCCGGGTCATGCCGGCGAAGGGACGGGAACCGGCGTCGCTGCGTCGCGCCACCCCTCCGTTTCTCCGACAGCCTGCAACGCGGCCGCGAGGGAGAACGCGCAATGACAATCCACGTCGAGACCCCGAAGGGCGTCCCGCAATCCGTGACGACCGGCCCGATCACCGGATCGCGCAAGGTCTACGCGTCGCCGGCCGGCCGGCCCGACATCCGGGTGCCGCTCCGCGAGATCACGCTCTCCGACCCGAAGGAGGCGCCGGTCCGGGTCTACGACCCGTCCGGCCCCTACACCGAGACCGACTCCGGCATCGACCTCCTCAACGGTCTTCCCGGCGTGCGCGAGCCCTGGATCGCGTCCCGCGGCTTCGCCGCGATCGAGCCCCGGGCCGTCAGGCCCGAGGACAACGGCATGGTGGCGCCGGACAAGCTCGTCGCAGCCTGCCCGGCCGAGCGCCTCATCAGGCGCGGGTCGAGCGGCCAGATGGTGACGCAATACGAGTTCGCCCGCGCTGGGATCATCACCGAGGAGATGCGCTACGTCGCGCATCGCGAGAACGTCGCCCGCGAGGCGGCCGTCGCAGGCGCGGACGAGACGATTGCCGACGGCGAGTCCTTCGGGGCCGAGATCCCGGCCCATGTCACGCCCGAGTTCGTGCGATCCGAGATCGCGCGCGGGCGCGCCATCATCCCGGCGAACATCAACCACGCCGAGGTCGAGCCGATGGCGATCGGCCGGAACTTCCTCGTCAAGATCAACGCGAACATCGGCAATTCGGCCGTCGTCTCGACCGCCGCGGACGAGGTTGAGAAGCTCGTCTGGGCGATCCGCTGGGGCGCGGACACGGTCATGGACCTCTCGACCGGCCGCAACATCCACAACATCCGCTCCTGGATCATGCGGAACTCGCCCGTGCCGATCGGCACCGTGCCGATCTACCAGGCGTTGGAGAAGGTCGACGGCGATCCGCTCAAGCTCACCTGGGAGGTGTTCAAAGACACGCTGATCGAGCAGGCCGAGCAGGGCGTCGACTACTTCACGATCCATGCGGGCGTCCGGCTCGCGCACGTGCCGCTGACGGCGCGGCGCACGACCGGGATCGTGTCCCGCGGCGGCTCGATCATGGCGCGCTGGTGCCTCGCCGGCCACCGTGAGAGCTTCCTCTACGAGCGCTTCGACGAGATCTGCGACATCATGCGGGCCTACG
>CAXTKM010000237.1:0-6495 GCA_964244795.1 uncultured Enterovirga sp. | reverse complement strand
CGTATTCGCCGATCGCGGCGCGCGGCTCCATCGGGTTCGGGACGAGGCGGTTGTTCGTGAAGGACAGCGTGGTGACGTGCGCGGCCTTGGCGAAGGCCGCCTCGGTGCCGGGCCTGTCGCCGAGCTCCCACTCGTAGACCGTATTGCCGGAGACGCCCTCGTGGACTTCCGGCTGGCCGGCCGCCTGGGCGGTCGCGGTATCGACCACGGGCCGCAGCAGGTCGTACTCGACCGCGATCAGCTCGGCCGCGTCCTGGGCCTGCCGGAGCGTCTCGGCCACGACCACGGCGACGTGGTCGCCGACATAGCGGACCGTGTCCTTCGCGAGCGCCGGATGGGCCGAGCCCTTCATGGGCGAGCCGTCCTTCGAGTGGATCATCCAGCCGCAGATCAGGCCGCCGATGTCGTCGTCGAGGAGGTCGTCCGAGGTCGGCACGAACTTCTTGATGTCCCGGCCGGTATAGACTGCGACGACGCCCGGCGCGGCCTTCGCGGCCGCCGTGTCGATGGACCGGATGCGGGCGTGCGGGTGCGGCGAGCGCAGGAAGGACGCGTAGGTCTGGCCGGGACGGTCGATGTCGTCGGTGTAGCGGCCGCGGCCCGTGATGAAGCGCTTGTCCTCGAGGCGCAGAACGCGGGCCCCGATGCCTGATCCGGACATGTCATCCTCCCTCGCCGTTCGCACGCTCCTCTTCCGGGAGCCTTCGCACTGCCTCTTAGATCAGACGCCGCGGCCATCCGGCCAGCGTCGCTCGACCTGGACCAAAGTCTAAGCCCGCGATCGGAGCCGATCGAAGAAGGCCGCGATCTCGAAGGCCGCGCGATCCGGGTCCTCCCGGTGCGCGAAATGCCCGACACCCGGGAACGGGGCGAGATCGAGGTCCTGGAAGGTCTCCCCGAGCCGGTCCGTCCAGCTATAGGGGAAGATCGGGTCGCGCTCGGCCCAGCGCACGGCCGTCGGGACGGCGATCGCGGGCAGCCGCGGCGCCTCGCCCTTCATGCTGGCGACCCGCCCGGCATGGGAGGCGCGGTAATGCGCGAAGCCGCCGGCGAGGTTGCCGGGCTTCATGAAATTGTCGGTGAACAGGTCGAGCGTCGCGTCGTCGAACGCGTCCTTGCGGTGCGACCAGTGGCGCAGGAAGTGGCCGATATAGGTCCGGCAGCTCTCGCGTGTCGCGCCGACCAGGGCGGGGGCCATCTCCATCTGGTGGAACGACTGGTACCAGATCTCGTTCAGGCGATCGGGCGCGCCCATCCGGGCGCCGATCCCGGGATAGACGAAGCCGAAGAAGAACAGGCCGGAGAGCCGCTCGGGCGCCTCGCGGGCGAGCGCCTGCATCACGGCCCCGCCGACGTCGTGCCCGACCACGCCGACGCGGCCGAGTCCCAGCTCATCCAGGATCGCGAGCAGGTCGGCCGTGTGGTCCTGCGGGCCGAACGGACCGTCGGGCTTGTCGCTGTCGCCGAAGCCCCGCAGGTCCGGCGCGACGAGGGTGAAGCGGTCGGCGAGCCGGCGCATCACCGGCTCCCATGTGAACCAGAATTCCGGCCAGCCGTGGAGCAGCAGCAGGGGTGGACGATCATCGCCACCGTCGCCGACGCGGACGACGTGGAACGTCGCGCCGTTCGCCCGGACGGTCAGGTGCTCCATCCGGTCGGGGGCTCCGCCCCGGGCGACCGCGCGGCCTACTCGGCCGCCTGCCGCATCGGCGCGGCGGCCATGTCGCGCGCGCCGGCGCCGATCGCCTTGACGATGTTGTGATAGCCCGTGCAACGGCAGAGGTTGCCCTCGAGCTCCTCCCGGATCGTGTGATCCTCGAGCTCGTTCCCGAGCCGCTGCACCATGTCGACCGCGGTCATGATCATGCCGGGCGTGCAGAAGCCGCACTGGAGGCCATGATGCTCCCGGAAAGCTGCCTGCATCGGGTGCAACTCGCTCCCGTTCGCGAGGCCCTCGATCGTCAAGACGTCGGCGCCCTCGCATTGCAGGGCCAGGATCGTGCAGGCCTTCACGGCCTGGCCGTCGAGATGGATCACGCAGGCACCGCACTGGCTCGTGTCGCAGCCGACATGCGTCCCGGTGAGCCGAAGGGTCTCCCGCAGGTACTGGACGAGCAGCGTGCGGGGGTCGACGTCCCCTGCCACGGCCTTGCCGTTCACCGTCATCGAAACCGACGCCATCCATTCCTCCCGGGGCCAGCCGTCTGAGGAAAACCCTCCGCGACCGGCCTGTTTCGAACTGTTCCGATCCGAATGTGGACCTGCCGACGCGAGAGGGTCAAGCGCGATCGCGGCCGGCATGCTCAGCCCGGGCCGTAGGTTGCCAGCACGAGCCGGTACAGCGGCAGCACGCCCATTGCCGCGACCAGCGCCGGAACCCAGGCGAGGTTGCCGGGCGAGAGGTCGCGCAGGCGGCCGTCGCGCGCCGGCAGGAGCGCGAGCACGGGGAGGACAGGCAGGAGATAGCGGCCCTGCGGCCCGATGATCGAGGTCTCGCCGACGTCGGTCCAGCTCACGTATTGGGAGAGGAAGACGGCCCAGATCGTTCCGATCGCGGCAAGGGCGACGATCGGCGTCCGAAGGCGAGACGGCGCGTATCGGGTCGGCGGCGGCGCGACGGGCCGCCTCGGCCGAAGGTGGACCCAGGCCGCGGCGAGAAGCGCTCCGGCCCAGGCGAGGTAGAGCCAGAGCTGCAGCCTCAGCTCGAGCCAGCCGAGGAGGCCGATCGTGCCCTCCCCGAGGACGGCGAGGCGGCGGACCGAGGTCAAGAAGCGCCAGGGCAGGTAGAGGATCTGGAGCGGGTGGGCGAGCAGAACGCGGAGCTGCGCGGCCGGATCGGTGCCGGTGAAGGGGGCCGGGCGCGTGCCGGCCCAGAGCGGGCCGGCCTCGTAGGGCGGCCGCGGCACGGGTGCCGCGACCTGTCCGGTGACGAACCACGTCCAGAGGAGCGCCGGGAGGACGACCAGCGCGAGAAGCCCCGCGCCGGCCAGCACCCGCCGCCAGCCCGGACGGCCGTCCCGCGCGAGAAGCGGCAGCAGGAGAGTCGCGGCGAGCGGGGCGTAGGGCGGCTTCACGAGGATCAGCACGGCCCAGGAGAGGCACGCCGTGATGAAGGCACCCGTCGCCGGCCGGCCGTCCTCCCTCTCGGCCAGGACCCGGGTCAGGCACGCCACCGCGAGGACGCTCACGGCCACGATCAGCCCGTCCTGGTTGAAGGAGGCGGCGAGCG
Source organism: uncultured Enterovirga sp. (assembly GCA_964244795.1). Lineage (GTDB taxonomy): Bacteria > Pseudomonadota > Alphaproteobacteria > Rhizobiales > Beijerinckiaceae > Enterovirga. The sequence continues at coordinate 3,266 of CAXTKM010000237.1, read as the reverse complement.
ACAGCGTCATCGGCACCGCCAGCACCGCGAAGAGCAGCGCCTGCCCGTGGACGGCGACGAGCAGCGCCGCCGTGCCGATGAGGACGAAGGCCGACAGGCCGGCGATCCGGCCGATCGTCGCCGCCTCGATCGGCGCGATCCCGAAGGCCCTGGCCGCCCCGACGCCAAGGGCGGAGGGCGCGTAGAAGGCCGGCACGTAGGTCGCGATGGTGTAGAGCGTGACGAACCGCTGCTCTCCCGACCAGGCGGGCGGCGGCCCGGCACGGCGTTCGGCCGGGCGCGGCCCCGCTGCGGAGGACCAGGCGACGGCGTCCGGGATCGCGGCGTCGACGTCGATCCCGGAGACGAGCGCCTCGCGGCCGTCCGGCTGGACCTCCGGCCCGCGGCGCCCGACGAGACGGCCGTCGGCCAGCGCGGCCGCCCGGGCGAGGTGGCTGCCCTCGTCCACGACCTGACCCAGGGGCACGAGGAGCGCGAGCATCGCGCCGGTCACGGCCGCGAGGAGGACGAAGGCCGCCGCGGTCAGGACCGGCCACGCGGCGGCGACGCGGCGGCTCACAGCCGGGGCGATTCCGGGGCGCCGGCCGCGGCCGCGCGGGCGCTCGCCGCGAGATGGCGGCCGAGCAGCGCCGAGACCAGGATCGTCGCGACCCCGCCGATTCCGAGCAGCGCGAGCCGGAGCGGCCCGAACCCGCCCTGCCCGGCGATCCCGAGCCCGCCCGCGGCCGAGCCGAGCGCGACGAAGCCGAACAGCGCGGGGAGCGCGGCCAGCGTGCCGGCGAGGTAGGCCGCGGTCCCGACCGAGGAGAGCCCGAGCGCGAAGCTCGTCATCGCGAAGGGCATCACGGGCGAGATGCGGAGCAGGCCGACGAGCCGCCAGCCGTCCCGGGCCACGAGCGCGTCGAAGCTCCGCCAGCGCGCCCGCCGTCCGACGTAGCGCGCGATCCCGGGCCGGAGCACGGAGCGGGCGAGCCAGAACGACAGGGCGCCGCCCGCGAACGTCGCGATCGAGGCGAGCGCGAAGCCGCCGGCCGTCCCGTAGAGCGCGCCGGCCGCGACGCCGACGAGCGAGGCCGGCACGATCCCGCTCGCCGCGACGAGGGTCGCGACAGCGAACACGGCCAGCACTCCCGCGGCACCGGCGGCGCTCAGGCCATCCTGGACGCGAGCGAAGCCCGACAGGAGCGCGTCCGGCCAGAGCCATGCGGCCAGGATGCCCCCGGCGCAGAGCGACAGCCAGCCGAAGCCGAGGAGCACGCGGGCGATGCCGGAGCCTTGACGGGACGTCACACCTTCGACCCTGAACCTGAACAGCGTCGCTTCGCGTCCCGGCTGTCATTCCGGTGATCGCGAAGCGAGAGCCCGGAACCCATGAATGCGGACGTTCGCAGCTCTGGCGCCATAGGCGTCCCATCGAGATCGTCGGCGTCTATGGGTTCCGGGCTCGGCTTCGCCGCCCCGGAATGACAGGCCGGGGATATGCAAAGATTTCGGGGGTGAGGTGAGGGGTCCCGCCCGAACCCGCCCCTAACCATGCCGATCCCGGAACAGCGCGGAGCGCCTGAGCCCGAGCCGGTGCAGCCGGAACGCGAGCGCCGTCCCGAGCACGCCGAACCCGTATACGACGCTGCGCCGGAAGTTGATCGACGAGGCTTCGGCGAAGTAGCGCGTCGGGCAGGAGATCTCGCCGATGCGGAAGCCGCGGTCGATCGCCTGGACCAGCATCTGGTTGTCGAACACGAAATCGTCGGAGCAGAGGTCGATCGGCAGGTCCTCGAGCACCCGGCGGCTCCAGGCCCTGAAGCCGGTGTGATACTCGGACAGCTTGTGGTCGACGAGGATGTTCTGAACCAAGGTCAGGATGCGGTTCGCGATGTATTTGTAGCGCGGCATGCCGCCGCTCAGCGCCCCGACCCCGAGGATGCGCGAGCCGAGCACGACATCGTACTCGTCGGAGACGATCATCGAGGCCATCGCGGTCACGAGCTTCGGGCTGTACTGGTAGTCGGGGTGCAGCATGATGACGACGTCCGCGCCGCGCTCGAGCGCCGCCGCGTAGCAGGTCTTCTGGTTGCCCCCGTAGCCGCGGTTCGTGGGGTGGCTCAACGTGACGAGCCCGAGCTCGCGCCCGAGGGCGAGCGTCGCGTCCGAGCTCGCGTCGTCGGTCAGGATGACGTCGTCGACGACGTCCATCGGGATCTCGGCGACGGTGCGGGCGAGGGTCCGCTCGGCGTTGTACGCCGGGAGGACCACCGCGATCTTGCGGCCATGGAGCATGAGAGGGGCGAAGGGTTCAGGCGGCCGCGGGCGCCGCCTCGCCTGCCGGCGCTTCCTCGGCCAGCGCCTTGCCGAAATTCGCGAAGAACTCGTCCGCGTATTTCTTCGCGACGCCGTTGATGAGCCGGCCGCCGAGCTGGGCGATCTTGCCGCCGACCTGCGCCTCGACATCGTAGGCGAGCACCGTGCCACCGGCCTCGCCGTCGCTGAGCTGGACCTTGGCGCCGCCCTTCGCGAAGCCCGCGATGCCGCCCGATCCCTCGCCCGAGATCCGGTAGCCGTTCGGCGGGTCGAGATCGGACAGGGTCACGTTGCCCTTGAACGTCGCCTTGACCGGGCCGATCGCGACCTTCGCGACCGCCGCGAAGCCGGCGTCGCCGGTGCGGGTCATCTCCTGGCAGCCCGGGATCGAGCGCTTCAGGATCTCGGGATCGTTCAGGCCGGCCCAGACCTTCTCGCGGTCGGCCGGAAGGGTCACCTGCCCGGACATCGTCATCGCCATCGCGGTCTCCTCCCAAGGTCCCTGCTCCCGCCCTCATGCCACCGGGCGGTGCCGACGGGAATAGGCTGGCCCGCGGATTGCGGATCGGGCGCCGCATGGCGGATCGGGCGCCGCATGCTGGAACGCCGCGTCGTTCCGTGCTTGATCACGATCGGTGACGCGGGTCATCACGGCCGTGAATGGGTCTGTTCGGGGATGGCGGCGACGGAATGGAAATCGAGGTCTTCGTCCAGCAGCTCATCAATGGGCTGACGCTCGGGTCGATCTACGGGCTCATCGCCATCGGCTACACGATGGTCTTCGGCATCATCGGCATGGTCAACTTCTCCCATGGCGACGTCTTCATGGTGTCGGCCTTCTTCGCGCTCATCTTTTTCCTGATTCTGACGACGTGGCTCGGCGTGACCTCCGTCGCGCTGGCGCTCATACTTGTGATGGTGATCTCGATGATCCTGACCGCCACGCTGAGCTGGGCGATCGAGCGGGT
>CAXTKM010000236.1:0-6525 GCA_964244795.1 uncultured Enterovirga sp. | reverse complement strand
TCCGTCGCCTCCAGACGGACCGCATCGATCTCTACCAGTCGCACAAGGACGACGAGGCGACGCCGCAGGCCGAGACGCTCGGGGCCTACCAACGCCTCGTCGAGGCCGGCAAGGTGCGGGTCATCGGGGCCTCGAACTACTCGGCCGAACGGCTGCGGGAGGCGCTCGACCTCTCCGCCGCCCACGGGCTGCCGCGCTACGAGAGCCTGCAGCCCGAGTACAACCTCTACGAGCGCTCGGGCTACGAGGGCGCGCTCGAGCGCGTCTGCCGGACCAATAACATCGGGGTCATCACGTTCTTCTCGCTCGCGGCCGGATTCCTGACCGGCAAGTACCGGCAGGAGGCCGATTACGGGAAGAGCCCGCGCGGCGCGCGCTCGATCCCGAAATACATGAACCCGCGCGGGATGCGGATCCTCGCGGCGCTGGACGCCGTCTCGGCCGAGCGCGGCCAGGAGCCGGCCGCCGTCGCGCTCGCCTGGCTCATGGCGAAGCCGACCGTGACGGCCCCGATCGCGAGCGCCACGACGGCGGCGCAGGTCGACACCCTGGTCGCCGCGACCCGGCTCGCGCTCACGCCGGGCGAGGTCGCGCAGTTGGATGCCGCGAGCGCGCCCTAGCGCGCCCGTCCTCGTGCGGATCGATCCCGCCGCAGAGCTCGGCGATCCCGTCGCCGCCGCGGGCCGTGCCGACCCGCGTCGGCCCGCAGCCGGCGTCCGTTCGCGGCCCGCCGAAAATCTGGCGATCCGCCGTGCGCGCGTGATCGTGCCGACGATCCTGCTCGCCGGGATCGTCGCCTGGGTCTCGATCGAGGTGACGTCCCGCAGCGCGCCGACCGCCCTCGACTGGCTGCTCTGCGGCCTGTTCGTCCTCGCCATGTCCTGGGAGGGGATCGTCCTCTCGCAGGTCTCGCTCGGGTTCTGGACCTGGCTTCGCGGTCAGGACACGCTCTCCTCCGTCGAGCTCTCGGGGCTGACGTCGGACGCGCCCCGCGGCGGCCGGAGCCGGACCGCCGTCGTGATCGCGATCTTCGACGAGGATGTCGACGCGGTCTTCGCCGGCGTCGCGGTCATGCGTCGCTCGCTGGCCCGGCTCGGGCCGACCGACGACATCGACCTTCACGTCCTCAGCGACAGCCGCGATCCGGCCACCGTGGCCGCGGAGGAGCGCGCCGTCGCGGCGGCCCGGACCCATCCCGACGGCCCCGCGATCCTGTATCGCCGGCGCGGCACGAACGACGGCCGCAAGGCCGGCAACATCGCGGAGTTCTTGGAGAGGACCCGGGGCGCCTACGCCTTCATGATCGTGCTCGATGCCGACAGCCTGATGTCCGGCGTCGCGATGCGGACGCTCGTCCGGCTGATGGAGGAGCATCCCCGCGTCGCGCTGATCCAGACGATCAGCTACGCGGCCGGCCGGCGGACGCTGTTCGCCCGAATCCAGCAATTCGCGGTCCGGCTGCACGCGCCGCTGTCCCTCCGGGCGATGGCGCATTGGCAGGGCCCGGACGGGCTCTATTACGGCCACAACGCGATCATCCGGTGCGAGCCCTTCCTGGAACACGCGAAGCTGCCCGTCCTGCCCGGGCGGCCGCCGCTCGGGGGCGAGATCCTGTGCCACGACGTGGTCGAGGCCGCGCTCCTGTGCCGGGCAGGATGGCAGGTCAGGGTCGTGCCCGACCTCGAGGGGACCTGGGAGGAGATGCCGACCAACGTGGTCGACCTCCTCGGCCGCGAGCGCCGCTGGTGCCAGGGCAACCTCCAGCACGCGCGCGTCTTCGCGATGTCGGGGCTGACCGCCGGCAGCCGGGCGCATATCGCGCTCGGCATCGCGGCCTACCTCACGGCGCCGCTCTGGTGGGTGTTCCTGCTCCTCGGCGCCCTCCGTGTCGCGCTCGACCCGACACGGGAGGGACTCGGCATCCTGGCCTATGGGGCGACCGAGCGCGGCCCGTTCGCGGCCGCCCTCCTCGGCCTCGCGGCCCTGTTCCTGTTCGGACCCCGGGTCCTCAACGTGCTGCGGGCGCTCGGCGGCCGGCGCGAGCGGATCGGCTTCGGCGGCGGATTCCGCCTTCTCGCGAGCGCGGCCGCCGAGCAGCTCTTCTCGATGCTGCTGACCCCGACCCTCTCCCTCGTGAATTCGGGGTTCGTGCTCCAGACGCTCGGCGGACGCGTGGTCGCCTGGACGTCGCAATCGCGGGCCGACCGGGCGATCGGCTGGCGCGAGGCGGCCCGCGTGCTCCGGCTGAACCTCGCCATCGGGGCGGCGCTCGCGGTCGCGGCCGGGCTCGCGGGCGGATGGTACGCTCTCTGGATGGCGCCGACCGTCGCCGGGCTACTGCTCGGCCCGGCGCTCGTCGCGTGGTCGAGCCGCCTCGGCCCGGGCGAGGCGGCGCGCCGGCTGGGGCTGTTCGTCACGGTGGACGAGACGGACCCGGCTCCGGAACTGGTCGAGCTGAAGCAGCCGCTCGTGATCTGAGATGCTGGCCGAGACGGCGTTCCGTCTCGACCTCTCGAACGTCACGGCACCCGCTGCTCCCGGCCAGGACCGGGGTGGAACTCCAGCACGCCCGAGCCTATCTTCGGTGGATGATCGATGTCGACATAATCGCCGAGACCCGCCCGTCATGAACTGGGTCAGCGAGGTCGTCCGGCCCCGGATCAAGACGCTCTTCAAGCGCGAGGCGCCGGAGAATCTCTGGGTCAAGTGCCCCGACAGCGGCCAGATGGTATTCCAGAAGGACGTGGAGGCGAACCTCTGGGTGATTCCGGGGTCCGACCATCATCTCCGCATGAACTCGACGCAGCGCCTGAAGATGATGTTCGACGGCGGCACCTGGCTCGACGTGGCGCTGCCGGAGGTCGTGGCCGACCCGCTGAAGTTCCGGGACGAGAAGCGCTACGCCGACCGGATCAAGGATGCGCGGGCCAAGACCGGCCTCCGGGACGCGTTCAAGGTCGGGTTCGGGCGCGTCGAGGGCGCGCCGGCGGTGCTGGCCGCGCAGGATTTCGACTTCATGGGAGGATCGCTCGGCATGGCGGCCGGCGAGGCCTTCATCCGGGGCGCCGAGACCGCGCTCGACAAGCGCACCGCCTTCGTGCTCTTCGCGGCGTCGGGAGGCGCCCGCATGCAGGAGGGCATCTTCTCCCTCATGCAGATGCCCCGCACGACGATCGCGATCCGGCGCCTGCGCGAGGCGAGGCTGCCCTACATCGTGGTCCTGACCAACCCGACCACGGGCGGCGTCACGGCCTCCTACGCGATGCTGGGCGACATCCACCTCGCCGAGCCCGGCGCGCTGATCGGATTCGCGGGACCGCGGGTCATCGAGCAGACGATCCGGGAGAAGCTGCCGCCCGGCTTCCAGCGCGCCGAGTACCTGAAGGCGCACGGGATGGTCGACGCTGTCGTCCACCGGCGCGACCTGAAGGCGACCGTCGCCCGCCTGTGCCGCCTCCTGGCCCGCGAGGGCCGGCCGGCCGCGTCCGACCTCGGCGCCGCCCCGCTCCCGGACCTCCGGCCGGCCGGCTGAGCCACCGCAGCCCCGTCCCGATGGAATCGTCCGACGCGATCATCGCGCGCTGCCTCGCGCTGCACCCGAAGCTGATCGACCTCTCGCTCGACCGGATCGAGCGCCTGCTCGCCCGCCTGCACCATCCGGAGCGCCGGCTGCCGCCGGTGATCCACGTCGCGGGCACGAACGGCAAGGGATCCACGATCGCCTTCATGCGGGCGATCCTGGAAGAGGCCGGGCTCCGGGTCCACGTCTACACCTCGCCCCATCTCGTCCGCTTCCACGAGCGCATCCGGATCGGGCAGGTCGGGGGCGGGCGTTTCGTCGAGGAGGACCGCCTCGCGGCCGCCCTCACCCGCGCGGCCGAGCTGAACGCCGGGGAGCCGATCACGATCTTCGAGATCACCACCGCGGCGGCTTTCGACCTCTTCGCCCAGGCCCCGGCCGACGTGCTGCTGCTCGAGGTCGGGCTCGGGGGCCGGGCCGACGCCACGAACGTCGTCGCGAGCCCGGCCTGCGCGGTGATCACCCCGATCGGGCACGATCATGCCGAGCACCTCGGCCACACCCTCGCGGCGATCGCGGGCGAGAAGGCCGGGATCATGAAGCCAGGCTGCCCGGTCGTCATCGCCCAGCAGGATCACCCCGAGGCGGACGCGGCCCTGGTCGCGGCGGCCGCCAGGATCGGCGCCGAGCCGATCGCGATCGGCGGGCAGGAGTTCGGCGTCTCGGCGGAGCGCGGGCGCCTCGTCTACCAGGACGAGACCGGCCTCCTCGACCTGCCCTCACCGCGGCTTGCCGGCCGGCACCAGCACGCGAATGCCGGGACCGCGATCGCGGCCGTCCGGGCCGCCGGGTTCAGCGACCTCGAGCCCGGCGTGTTCGAGCGCGGCGTGGCGTCCGTCGACTGGCCCGGCCGGTTGCAGCGCCTGACCCGCGGCCGGCTGTCGCTGATCGCCCCGGAGGAGAGCGATCTCTGGCTCGACGGCGGCCACAACCGCGACGGCGCGCGCGCGGTCGCGGCCGCGATGGCGGACCTCGAGGAGCGGAGCCCGGCGCCGCTCGTGCTGGTCGTCTCGATGCTGGCGACCAAGGACGCGGCCGGGTTCCTGGCCGAGTTCAGGGGCCTCGCCCGGGAGGTCGTGGCCGTCCCGATGGCGTCCCAGATGGCGGCCCGTCAGCCGGACGATCTCGCCCGGATCGCGGCGTCGGCCGGGTTCAGGACCTCGGTCGCGTCCGGGATCGAGGCGGCGATGGACACGATCGACGCGACCGTGTTCGAGCGGCCGCCCCGGATCCTGATCTGCGGATCGCTCTATCTCGCGGGCGAGGCGCTCGCCCTGAACGGCACCCCGCCCGAGTAGATCAGGCGACGGCGGGCGCGCTCTTCTCGATCCAGCGCGAAAGATCGCCCTTCGGCCGTGCCCCGACCATCTGGTCGACCTTCTTGCCATCCTTGAAGATGAACAGCGTCGGGATCGACCGGATTCCGAGCTCGGCCGCGATGCCGGGATTCTCGTCGATGTTGACCTTGGCGATCTTCACCCGCCCCTGCATCTCGGTCGCGATCTCCTCGAGCGCCGGCCCGATCATCCGGCAGGGGCCGCACCACTCGGCCCAGAAATCGACCACGACCGGCTCGGTCGACCCGAGCACGTCCGCAGCGAAGCTCTGATCGGTCACCTTCATGGTCGCCATGGGAATCGTCCTTCGCCGCATCCGGCTCTGTGTCATGCGACAGGTATGAATGCGCGCGGGCGCGGTCAAGGAAGCGATGCGAGCGCGTCCGCGAGGGCGCGCTCGAGCGTGGCCGGGTCGGGCTCGACGATCGCGGGGCCGCCCGTCCAGACGAGCAGCGCCCGAACGGGCTGTCCCGGATGCATCTCGGCGACCAGCGCCCGGTAGAGGGCGAGCTGGGCGAGATAGGGCGGCGGGACGATGCCGTCCGGCGGCGGCGATCCGGTCTTCAGCTCGGCCACCGCGATCCCGCCCCGTCCGGTCGCGAGCCGATCGATCTGGCCGGAGACGGCGTGCTCCCGCCCTGCATGCGCGATCCGCCCCGCGACCGCGACCTCGCCGCGCGACCCCGGCCCGAACAGGAACGCGAGATCCGGATGGTCGAGGACCCGCAGCGCATCCGCGGCGACCCGGTCCCGCTCCGGGTGCCCGAGCGCTCCCGCCCGAGCCGCGAGGTAGAGCGCAGCCGAGGCCGCCCGGTCCTCGATCGGCAGGGTCGCGAGGTGGTCCACGAGCCCGTGCACCAGGATGCCGTGCCGGCGGGCCGCGCCGCGCCCTTCGGGCGCGCGCCGGGCCGAACCCGCCCTGTCGGCGGCACCGAGCGGGCCGGAGGGCCGGAGCGGCGGGCGCGGCTCGGGCTCGGGCTCGACCGGCCGATCGAGCCAATCCGGACGGGACGGCGGCGGCGGCGGAGCCATCGATGTCGCGTCCGGCGCGAGACCGTCGCCCTGGCGGAACAGGTCGACCGGGCCGTAGGGCATCTCGGTCCTGTGCAGCGCCTCGGTCGCCTCCTCGAAGCCGCGCCGCACCATCGCGCACCAGGCCTCCGGGGGTTCGGTGCCGGTCCCGTTCGTGAAGGGCACGAGCACGAGCCGGTCGCGCGCACGCGTCAGCGCCACGTACAGGAGCCGGTTATGCTCTTCGAGGCCGCGCTCCCGGAGCGTCTCTCGAGCCTCTTTCACGGGCTGCGGGTCGCAGTCCTTCCTGGGCGACCAGACCGGCACGAGATCGCCGTCGCCTGTCGGAACCGGGATCAGCTTCGGGTCGGGACCCAGGACGTCGCAACCGTCGAGCACCACGACGAGCGGCGCCTCGAGCCCCTTCGCGCCATGGATCGTCATGACCCGGACCTGGTCGCCGGCGGCCTCCGGGTCGCGCTTGACGACGTGCTCCGCAGCCTCGAACCGGGCGATGAAGCTCGTGAGCGAGGACGCGTCCGGCCCGGCCTCCTCCTGGGCCGCCCGGCACAGGAAGACGTCGATCGCGTCCGCGGC
>CAXTKM010000235.1:6094-6542 GCA_964244795.1 uncultured Enterovirga sp. | reverse complement strand
CCTGGCTGCCGATGTAGATCCAGGAGCCGGCCGTCATCTGGCCGTACATCATCAGCCCCTGGCGATCGAGCGCGTTGAAATGCTCCCAGGTCGCCCAATGCGGCACGAGGTTCGAGTTCGCGATGAGGACGCGCGGCGCGTCCGGGTGCGTCCGGAACACGCCGACGGGCTTGCCGGACTGCACGAGCAGCGTCTCGTCGTCGGCCAGCGTCTTCAGGCAGGCGACGATACGGTCGAACGAGGCCCAGTCCCTGGCCGCCCTGCCGATCCCGCCATAGACCACGAGCTCCCCCGGCCGCTCCGCCACGTCCGGATCGAGGTTGTTCATCAGCATCCGCAAAGGCGCCTCGGTCAGCCAGGACCGCGCCTCGAGCTCCGGGCCGGTGCGGGCCCGGATCGTGCGGGCGTTGTCGAGACGGGCTGAGAACATCGGGCGGCTCCGGGCGGG
>CAXTKM010000235.1:0-6084 GCA_964244795.1 uncultured Enterovirga sp. | reverse complement strand
GGCGCGAAGGGGTGGCGGCATCAACCGACGCCTCCATTCTCCTTGCGCCCGGGCATTGCGCCAAGGCAGGCCCGAGCCGGAGCGGAGGACCGGGGAGGCATTGCGCGGAGGGCAACGCCGACCCGACCGGACGATCACGGTCGAATGGGGCCGAACGACGTCACTCGCGAGTGGCCAGCGTGGCTTCGATCTCGTTCATCAATGGGCTCGTCAGGCCGCCTCGACGAAATCGGGCGAAATCCTCGGCGATGACCCCGTTCCATGAGCGGGCGCGCCTGACGTCGCGCCGGCCGGCGAAGCGGAAGTAGAGGGCTCGCGCCTCTTCCGTACGGTCCAGGAACATGAGGGAATGGGCACGTCCTGCCTGGAACGACATCCTCTCGCGTGCGACCGCGAGAGCCCGGTCGGCGGACCTCAACCCCAACGGGAAGGCTCGAGCCAGTATCAGCCTCAAGATCACGTCGTCCATCTTCTCTGCGATCTCGTCCACCTCGCGAGTGCGCTCGGAGGAGGCTCCGCGGTCGGCTGGAAGGCCGAGGAGGATCCCGAGGCCGGCCAACAAGCTCTCGCCCGCCTCATCGAATTGGCCGAAGGCGTGCAAAAGCTCGCCCAGGTGCCGATGCGTGAAGGCGAGATCCTGCTGCCACGCGACGTTGCTCCTGTCCGAAGCCGTCAAGCGCTCCAAGACCGCCAGGGACTTGCGGTAGCTCGCCAGCGCGTCCTCCGCCCTGACCAGCCGGGTCAGCCCACCGTCGACGTAGCGGGCCTGAGTGCCCAAAATCTCGCCGACCTTGTCGTAGCCGACGGCGAGGTCGCGCAGCCAAGCCGTGTTGCTCGGCTCGTCGCGGACCAGGCGCTCCAGGATCGCGACAGCCTTGCCGCGGCTGACGAGCGCCTCCTCCAGGCGAGCCGCGAAGCCCTCCCGATCACCGGCAGCGCGATGGCGGACCGACATCCCGCCGAGCACGTCGCCGATGCCGGCGAACGATATCGCGAGGGCGTGCTGCGACCGGCGATCGTTTCCTTCGCCTTGAGCGAGGCGCTCACGGATGGCGAGCGCTTCCCGCAGGAGCACCAGCGCGTCGTCGAACCGGCCCCGGTCGTTCAGCACGGCCGCGACCCGGCCTTTCGCGATCGCGAGGCGATCCTGATCGACGCGATTGCTCGGGTCCGCGGCGACGAGACGCTCCAGCCAGGAGACGGCCAGCCGAAAGTTGATGAGCGCCTCGTCCTTCTTGCCTTGTGCGTACAAGACGTCCCCGATCTGACCGTAAGTGATGGCGAGAACGCTGCCGACATGCCCGGCGCTCTCACCCCCACGGGCGATCAGGTCCTCGAAGATGCGCCGGGCGCGATCGGCGGCCGCGAGCGCTCCCTCGGTGTCGCCGACCGTGAGCAGCGTCCGCACCGTCGCGATCAGTGCGGCGCCCTGGCTGCGGCGGAGCGCTGCGGTCGCGTAGCCGCCGTCGATGAGCTGGTCCTGCAGGGCCCGCGCGCTGTCCAGGATGCTGCGGACCAGCGAGGCCGGCGCACCCGAATGGCGAAACCGTTCCGCAAGGTCGTAGACGAGCTGGTTGGTGGTCTCGGTCGCCTGCGCGAGCGTCCGTTCGGCCCGCTCGCTTTGCGTGACGGCCTCGCGTCGCTGAGTCACGGCTTCGCGCCACTGCCACAAGGCTGCTGCTGCCAGCACGAGGAGAGCGCAGATCGCCGACGACGCGAGCTTCAAGGCCCGCCGCTGCTGACGCACCTCCTCCGAAAGCAGGTCCTCCTTGGGCATCCCCCGGATCCCTGCCGCGAAATCGGCTCCGAGTTCCAGGAAGCGGGCATCGCCCGACGAGACCTTGTCGCGATAGGCCCGCAGATCCACCCATTTCGGCTCGCTCGCGAACCGGCCTACCATGGCGTCCGGAAGCGGTATGGCTCCGGATCTCGAGAAGTCGCCTTCCCTTTCGTCCCACAGAAGCTCGCCGCCCGTCAGACCGATCAGGATGGTGTCCGGCCTGTTGTGTTCGAGCCAGAATGCGACCTCCCTGCCGACCCACTTCGAGGCGGCCGCCTCCGGCGATGCGATCAGGATGAAGAAGCGGGACCGACGAAGGGCCTGCTCGATGCTTCGCCATAGCTCAGGCGTCGCCGACAGGCTCGTGTCGTCACGAAAGACGCGAAGCGCCCGTCTCCGGTACCAGGGTTTTCCAAGCTTCTGCAGAACCAACTGCAGGGCGGTCGCGATCGCCCGGTCCTTGGCGTGGCTGTAAGAAATGAATGCGTCGTGATCGGTCATGACGGTGACCTTGCGGTTCGCAGCACGGCAATCTACTGGCCGCGGCGCGTCGGTCCATGCAGAAGTCGATCGTAGCTCTGCAACGGACTGTTGCGCTGTCCGTCTTCGCGAGGTGGGCGCCTCATGATCGTGATCTCGCCGAAGATGAGGGCTCGTCGCTACGCCTCGAAGACGGTGTCGAGAAGAACGGCTCTCGCCTTGATGCTGAGCGTCGGCGGAAACGCCCATGCTCAGCAGAAGCCAACCGCCGAAAACCTGGCGAAGGTGGGCGCCTGGCTCGTCGGGAGCAAGCTCGGTCTATCGGCTCTCGTCTATTTCCGCCGCTCGGGTGCGTGGGAGTCCGGTTTCGACGACGCCAAGGGCACCGCTCGGGAGATCGGCATCGAGATCAAGCCGTTTCCGTCGCAGCCACCGGACGCGCAGAGCGGGCTGATCAAGCTCCTCGACTTCGTCGGGAAGGGCGACGGGGCGCGCGTCGCGACGGATATCCGCCAGAAGCATGGTGCGTATCATGCCGCCCTGTTCGAAGTGGCGGTTCGCATGTTTCACATGCCGCTCCTGTATGATCTCGACCCGATGCTGGCCGACAGGATTGCCGAATTCATCCGAACGAAATTCGTCGCGATCGGTCTGCCCGGGCCTTTGTGGAAGCCTGCGGTCGATGCAGTCGCGAAGCGGGCCGGCTTCCAGGACGTGAGAGCGGCGGTGATCCAGATGAACGGAGACGTGAGGACGCAACTGATCAACATGGCGCGCGGGCAGGGCTGACGAGGGCCGTGAGCGGACTCGCTCCCGGTGGTTCAGATGGAAGCCGGCACGACCGCCGCGACCCCCGGCAATCCGCCCACCACCTCCACCACCCGCCCAAACCTCACCATCCCGATCGCGGCCTCCATGTCCGGGTGGAAGTACCGATCCTCGGCCAGCGTCGGCACCTCGGCCCGCAGCATCGCCCGCACGGCCTCCAGCGGCGCGCTGGACAGGAGCGGCGCGTGGAAGTCGCAGCCCTGGGCGGCGGCCAGGAGCTCGATCGCGACCAAGGCCGAGGCGTTATCGGCCATTGGGCCGAGGCGGCGGGCACCGTGGGCCGCCATCGAGACGTGGTCCTCCTGGTTCGCGGAGGTCGGGATCGAGTCGACGCTGGCCGGATGCGCGCGGCCCTTGTTCTCCGAGACGAGGGCGGCGGCGGTCACCTGGGCGATCATGAAGCCCGAGTTCAGGCCCGGCCGGGGCGTGAGGAACGCGGGCAAGCCGGACAAGGCCGGATCGACCAGCATCGCGATCCGGCGCTCCGCGATCGAGCCGATCTCGCAGAGCGCGAGCGCGATCATGTCGGCCGCGAAGGCGACGGGCTCGGCGTGGAAGTTGCCCCCCGACAAGGCCTCGCCCGTGTCCGGGAAGATGAGCGGGTTGTCGGAGACGCCGTTCGCCTCGATCTCCAGCGTCCGGCCGGCCTGGCGCAGCACGTCGAGCGCCGCGCCCATCACCTGCGGCTGGCAGCGCAGGCAGTAGGGGTCCTGCACGCGCTCGTCGCCCGTGAGGTGCGAGGCCCGGATGGCGCTGCCGGCCATCAGGGCCCGGAGCGCGTCGGCCGTGTCGATCTGGCCCTGGTGGCGGCGCAGGCGATGGATGCGCGGGTCGAAGGGCGCGTCCGAGCCGCGGGCGGCATCGGTCGCGAGCGCGCCGGTGACGAGCGCGGACCGGAACACGCGCTCGGCTTCGAAGAGGCCGGCCAGCCCGTAGGCTGTCGAGAACTGGGTGCCGTTCAGGAGCGCCAGGCCCTCCTTCGCGCCGAGCGCGACCGGGGCCAGGCCCGCCCGGGCGAGCGCGGCCCCGGCCGGGAGCCGGCCCTCCGGCGTCAGGACCTCGCCGACGCCGATCATCGCGGCGGTCATGTGGGCCAGCGGGGCGAGGTCGCCGGAGGCGCCGCAGGAGCCCTGCGCGGGCACGACCGGCACGACGTCGCGGGCCAGCATCGCCTCCAAGAGCGCCAGCGTCTCCGGCCGGATGCCGGAGGCGCCCTGCGCGAGGCTCGCGAGCTTCAGCGCCATCATCAGCCGGGCTGTGTCGCGCGGCATCGGCTCGCCTGTCCCGGCCGCGTGCGAGAGAACGATGTTCCGCTGGAGCGTCTCGAGGTCGGCCGCCCCGATCCGGACGCTGGCGAGCTTCCCGAACCCGGTGTTGATCCCGTAGACCGGCTCGCCGCGTGCCACGATCGCGGCCACCGTCGCGGCGCTCCGCGCGACCCCCGGCCGGCAGGCCGGATCGAGCGACACGCCGGCGCCGCGGTAGATCGCGCACCAATCCGCGAGCGACGCCGCGCCCGGCGTGAGAACGAGCGCGCTCATCGGCCGCCCCACACGCGCCGCCACAGCGGGTTGAACCCGACCCGGTAGACGAGCTCCGCCGGCCGATCGATGTCCCAGATCGCGAGGTCGCAGGCCTTCCCGGCCTCCAGCGTACCGATCGCGTCGCCGAGCCCGACTGCGCGAGCGGCCTCGCGCGTCGTGCCGGCGAGGCATTCCTCGACGGTCAGGCGGAAGAGGGTCGCGGCCATGTTCATCGCCAGGAGGAGAGACGTCAGTGGCGAGGTGCCGGGATTCGAATCGGTCGCGACCGCGATGCGGGTGCCGTGGCGCCGGAAGGCCGCGATCGGCGGCGCTCGCGTCTCCCGCAGCGTGTAATACGCGCCGGGCAGCAGCACCGCGACCGTGCCGGCGGCCGCGAGGGCCGCAGCGCCAGCCTCGTCGGTGTGCTCCAGGTGGTCGGCCGAGAGCGCGCCCCATCGGGCTGCGAGCGCGGCGCCGCCGCCGTTCGAGAGCTGGTCTGCATGCAGCTTCACGGGTAGCCTATGCCCACGGGCAGCCGCGAAGACCCGTTCCGTCTGCTCGGGCGAAAAGGCGATGTCCTCGCAGAAGACGTCGACCGCGTCGGCCAGGCCCTCCGCCACGATCGCGGGCAGCATCTCGTCCGTGACGCGCGCGATGTAGGCGTCCCGGTCTCCGCCGGCCTCGGGCGGCAGGGCGTGGGCGCCGAGGAACGTCGTCGCGATCCGGACGTCGCGCTCGCGGCGGAGACGGCGGGCGGCCCGGAGCAGGCGGAGCTCGCTCTCGGCGTCGAGCCCGTAGCCGGACTTGACCTCGACCGTCGTCACGCCCTCGGCCAGCAGATGGTCGAGACGGCGGAGGCCGGAGGCGACGAGGTCGTCCTCGGAGGCCGCGCGCGTCGCCCGGACGCTCGACAGGATGCCGCCGCCGGCCCTGGCGATCTCTTCGTAGGACGCGCCCGCGAGCCGCATCTCGAACTCGTGCGCCCGGTCGCCGCCGTAGACGAGGTGCGTGTGGCAATCGACGAGGCCGGGCGTGATCCAGCGGCGGCCGCAATCGATCGCCTCGGCGCCGCAGGTCGCGGGCGCCTCCGCCTCCGGCCCGGCGTACAGGATGCGTTCGCCTTCAGCCGCGACGAGGCCGGGCTCGACGATCCCGAGGCCCGGCCGGTCCGGCGCCATCGTGGCGAGGCGGGCGTTCCGCCAGACGCGGGTCGGGGCGGCCGCGCTCACGGCCTAATAGCGCTCGAGGTCGCGCCCCTTGACCCCGTCGAGCGAGGCCGGAGGTCCCTCCGGCGTGTAGTAGCCGGCGGCCTTCTTGGCCTCGATCTCGACGGAGGCGTCGGGCGGCACGAGGCCGGCCGGGATCGGCACGCGCTCTCCGACCTCGATGCCGGATTCCACGATCGCGTCGTATTTCATGTTCGACATCGACATCAGCCGGTCGATGCGCCGGATGCCGAGCCAGTGCAGCACG
>CAXTKM010000234.1:0-6550 GCA_964244795.1 uncultured Enterovirga sp. | reverse complement strand
GGACCGTCTCATTCGCCGGGAATAGCGAGCGGTTCCGGCGCCGGCTCGGGGATGAGCTCGCCCATGAGCTGGAGCCGCTGCAGGCGGGCATAGATGCCGGACCCGCGGCCGAGCCCCTCGTGCGTCCCGGTCTCGACGATATGGCCTCCGTCCAGGACCACGATCGCGTCCGCCGTCCTGACGGTCGAGAGGCGGTGCGCGATGACGAGGGTCGTCCGGCCCCGCATCAGGGTCCGGAGCGCGTCCTGCACCTGGCGCTCGGATTCGGCGTCGAGCGCGCTCGTCGCCTCGTCGAGGAGGAGGATCGGGGCGTCCTTCAGGAAGGCGCGGGCGAGCGAGACTCGCTGGCGCTCGCCACCGGAGAGGCGGGTGCCGCCCGGGCCGACGCGCGTATCGTAGCCATCGGGCAGGGCCGAGATGAAGCGGTGCGCCGCCGCGGCCTCGGCGGCCGCCATGATGTCCTGGTGGCTCGCTCCCTGCCGGCCGAAGCCGATATTGGCCCCGATCGTGTCGTCGAAGAGCACGACGTCCTGCGACACGATCGCGATCGCGGCCCGGAGGCTCTCCAGGGTGACGTCGCGGACGTCCTGCCCGTCGATCAGGACGCGGCCCGCCGTGACGTCGTAGAGGCGCGGCAGGAGCGAGATCAGCGTCGACTTGCCGGAGCCGGAGCGGCCCACGATCGCGGTCGACCGGCCGGCCGGGGCCACGAGGTCGATCCCGTCCAGCGCCGCCGCGCCCTCGCCGTACCGGAAGCCGACCGCCTCGAAGCGGATCTCGCCTGGGCCGACCGCGAGCGGGACCGCGCCCGGGCGCTCCCTGATCGCGGGCTGCTCGTCCAGCACCGCGAAGTAGCGCTTCAGGGCAGCCGCCGCCTCCTGGATGATGGCGTTGAGGTTCCCCAGCGCCCGCACCGGCTGGGCCGCGATGATGAGCGCCGTCACGAACCCGGCGAAATCGCCGACGGTCGAGCGTCCGTCGAGGATGCGCCAGCCGATGATCGCGAGCACGACCGCGACCGCGACGCCGCCGCCCACCTCGAGCAGCGGATCGAGCCTCGCCCGGGCGTTCGCGGATTTCATCTTCAGCCGGCGGACGCCGTCGAAGGCGGCCCGGGTCCTGTCCTTGAGGTAGCCCTCGAGCCCGTAGCTCTTCGCGATACGGGCCCCGGCCAGGCTCTCGGACACGAGGCCGGCCATCTGGCCGACCTGCTCCTGGGTCGAGGTCGAGTTGCGGCGCAGCTTCTTGCCGATCCGGGCCACGGGCCGGGCGATGAAGGGGACGACGCAGGCCGCGACCAGCGTCAGGGCCGGATCGATCAGCAGCATCGCGGCGACCAGCGCCGTGATGGTCGCGATCTCGCGCAGGAACACGGTCGAGAGCCGGGTCAGCGCCTCCTTGATGAAGGTGAAGTCCGTCGTGAAGCGCTGCGTCAGCGCGGCCGGGCTCTCCCGCCCGATCTGGGCGAGATCGGCATCGATCAGGTGCGCGTAGAGCGCGCTCTGCATGTCGGCCTCGATCCGGGTCACGACCCGGTTCGTCAGCAGCGTCAGGGCGTAGAGCGCGAACCCCTTCACGGCCGTCACCAGGATGACGACGAGCGGCCCGTAGAGGATCGCCTCGCGCCGGTCGATGAACCAGCGCGCGAAGCCTAGGTTGATCTTGATCGGCGCGCCCGTCCCGAACCGGTTCGAGAACGCCTCGAAGGCGCCCTTGATCAGGACCGGGTAGAGCCCGGTCGAGGCCGCGACGAGGACGATGAACCCGACCACGAGGGCGAGCGTCCGGGCATGCGGACGCAGCCAGTCGCGCCACAATCGCGCGACGAGCGCGAGCGTGTCGCCGGAGGGCAGGATGTCGGCGGCTCGGGCGGCTTCTCGTCGGTTCAGGTCGACCACGTCCTCCGGATACAAGGCTCGGGGCCGTCCGGCAAATCGGCCGGCCGCCGGCCGCCCGGGCCGGGAAACATCGATCCGGCCCGGACGTTACCCGAGGTGATCCCGACACGAGGCGATTGCGCCGGACCCGCGGCCTCGCCGACGGCTACGGGTCGAGCCGGGACTCGCTTCGTGTCGGACGTCGCCCTCGCCAGGAAAGATGAACCATGGTTGCGACCCTGACCCGCGACGTCGTCGTGCTCGCCGGCGGCACCGGCGACCTCGGGGGTCGCATCGCCGGGGCGCTCGTGCGCCGCGGAGCGTCCGTGCGGGCCTTGGTGAGGCCTGGTACGGCGTCGGACAAGCGGGATGCCCTCGCGAAGCTCGGCGCGGTCGTTGTCGAGGTGGATTTCGGCGACGCCGCCGCGCTCGCGGCGGCCTGCGCGGGCGGCGCCTGCGTCGTCTCCGCGCTGAGCGGTTTGCGGGACGTCATCGTGGACATGCAGGGCCGTCTCCTCGACGCGGCCGTGGCCGCCGGGGTGCCGCGCTTCATTCCGTCGGACTACTCGCTCGACTTCACGGCGCTCCGCCCGGGTTCGAACCGCAATTTCGATCTGCGGCGCGAGCTCCGGGCACGGCTCGATCGGGCGCCGATCCGGACGACCTCCATCTTCAACGGGGCCTTTGCCGACATGCTGGCCGGCGAGATGCCGCTGATCATCCGGCCGATCCGACGCGTGCTCTATTGGGACAGCGCGGACCAGCGCTTCGCGCTGACCACGAAGGACGACACGGCCGCGTTCACGGCGGCGGCCGCCCTCGACCCGAACGCGCCGCGCGACCTGCACATCGCCGGAAGCGAGGTGAGCGCGCGCGACCTCGCCGAGGTGATGAGCGAGGTCACGGGCCGCCGGTTCAAGCCCCTGCGGGCCGGTTCGCTCGGAGGGCTCGCCCGCGTGACCGGCCTCGTCCGGCGTCTCTTTCCCCAAGCAGGCTCGGTGTTCCCGGCCTGGCAGGGCATGCAGTACCTGCAGAACATGTTCGGCGGCGAGGCCCCCTCGGGCCCTGTCGACAACGGGCGCTACCCTGACCTCGCCTGGACCGGCATACGGGACGTCCTGTCGCGCAAGAGCCCTTGACGTCGGTCTCGCGCGGCAGACCCGCATCCGTTCGGGGTCGCGGCCTCCGGGCCGGTCTGATACCCCCGCCATCAAGAACGAGCGCGGGAGGACGCGATGCGGGTGGAAGGCGGCGCTGCCGCGCCGATGGCCGGACCCGGCCCGATGCCGGCCACGAGGCCGGAACCCGACGGCCGCGCCTCCTGGATCCGGCTCGCGATCACGGTCGCGCTCGTCGCCTGCGGCGGGTCCGGGATGTGGTGCGTCGTCGTGGTGCTGCCGGCCGTGCAGGCCGAGTTCGGTATCGACCGCAGCACGGCGTCCCTTCCCTACACCCTCCTGATGATCGGGATCGCGGGCGGCGGCATGCTGCTCGGCAGATGGTCCGACCGCTTCGGGATCGTGCCGGTCTCGATCGGAGGTGGCGCGCTGCTCGGGATCGGCTTCGTGGCGGCCGGGATGTCGCCGAACCTCGCGACCTTCGCGATCGTGCACGGGCTCCTGATCGGGATCGGGTGTTCGGCGAGCTTCGGTCCGGCGATGGCCGACATCTCGTTCTGGTTCGCGCGCCGGCGCGGGATCGCGGTCGCGCTGGTCGCGTCCGGTAACTACCTCGCCGGCGTGATCTGGCCGCCCCTCGTGCAGCACCTCATCGAACGGATCGGCTGGCGGCTCGCGCTCGTCAGCGTCGGCCTCCTCTGCCTCGGCACGATGCTGCCGCTGGCGCTCGCGCTCGGCCGCCGTCGCGAACGCCCCGTCTCGCGGCTGCCGATCGTCGCGGAGCCGGGGAGAGGCCCACGGGCTCTCGCCGCGGCCGGGCTCCGTCCGGGCACCGTGCAGGGCCTGCTCGCGGTCGCGGGGCTCGGCTGCTGCGTCGCGATGGCGATGCCGCAGGTCCACATCGTCGCCTATTGCGGCGACCTCGGCTACGGGCCGGCCCGGGGGGCCGAGATGCTGTCCCTGATGCTCGGATTCGGGATCGTCTCGCGGGTCGCGTCCGGATTCGTGGCCGACCGGATCGGCGGCCTGATGACCCTCTTCGTCGGCTCGGCGCTGCAATGCCTCGCGCTCCTGCTGTATCTCCTCTTCGACAGCCTGCCGTCGCTCTACGTCATCTCGATCCTGTTCGGGCTGTTCCAGGGCGGCATCGTGCCGAGCTACGCGATCATCGTCCGGGACCTGTTTCCGCCGCAGGAGGCCGGCCAGAGAGTCGGGATCTGCATCGCGGCCACGCTGACCGGCATGGCGCTCGGGGGCTGGATGTCGGGCTACATCTTCGACCTCACCGGTTCCTACACGGCCGCCTTCGGGAACGGCATCGCCTGGAACCTCGTCAACCAGGCGATCGTCCTGTTCCTCATCTGGCGGCTCACGGGCCGCGCGTCCCCGATCCGGCCGCTCGGTGCGCGGGCCTGACACGAGAGCACGATCCATGGCCGAGCAGGATTCCGTCTCCGACACGATCGCCTGGGCGAAGCCGGAGGATGTCGGGATGTCGCGCGAGCGGCTCGCCCGGATCGGAGAGCGGCTCGAAGGGGAGATCGCGGCCGGGCTTTTGCCCGGCGCCGTGGCTCTCGTCGCGAGACGAGGTCGGATCGTGCACTTCAAGGCCTACGGTGTCCGGGACCCCGCCGTCGGCGACCCGATGCAGCGCGACACGATCTTCCGCATCTACTCGATGACGAAGCCGATCGTGTCCGTCGCCGCCATGATGCTGGTCGAGGAGGGCAGGCTCAACCTCGCGGATCCGCTCTCCTCCTACATCCCGGCCTTCGCCGACGTGCGGGTCGGACAGCCGGTCGAGGGCCGGCTGGAGCGGGTCGTCCCGGTCCGCCCGATCACGGTCCAGGACCTCCTCCGCCACACCTCCGGTCTCACCTACGACTGGCTCGAGGAGGGCTCGGTCGGCCAGCTCTACGCACAGGCGGGAACCGGCCGTCGGGATCGCACGAACGAAGAGCAGGCCGCGGTCCTGGCCGGGCTGCCGCTCCTCTCCCAGCCCGGAACGCGCTGGGATTATGGCCGCTCGACCGACGTGCTCGGCCGGGTGATCGAGATCGTGTCGGGCGAACGGCTCGGCGACCACCTCGCGTCCCGGGTCCTCGGCCCGCTCGGCATGATGGAGACGGCGTTCCACGTGCCGGACGCGTTCCGGACGCGGCTCGCCGAGGCGTTCGGGACCGATCCGGAGAGCGGCGAGCCCGTGCGGCTGCTCGATGTCGCGACGGCGGTCGCGCTGGAGAACGGGGGCGGCGGGCTCGCCTCGACGGCCGGCGACTACGCCCGCTTCCTGCACATGGTGGCGAGCGGCGGCACGCTCGACGGCGTGCGGCTGCTGTCGCCCGCTACCCTCGCCTACATGATGTCGGACCATCTCGGTCCGGGTGTCCCGGCCGGCTCCGACTTCCTCCCGGGCGGCTACGGGTTCGGGCTCGGCTTCGCGGTCCGGCGCGAGGCCGGGCTCGCGGCCTTCCCGGGCTCGGCGGGCGATTGCTATTGGGAGGGCCTCGCCGGCACGAGCTTCTGGATCGATCCCGCTCGGCAGCTCTACGGGCTGCTGATGATCCAGGCGCCCGGCCGCCGCCGGCATTGCCGGCACATGATGCGGCAGATCGTTTACGGGGCGTTGACGGAGTGATCGGCGCACCGCTCCCCGAACCCTTCGCCGCGGCCGGGGTCGTGCTGGCGATCGTCGTCCTTGCTATCGTCGCACGAACAGACATCCCCGGATCAAGGTGGCGGGGACGAGCCTGACCATGAAGTGAGGGACCCTATCCCGCGCGCCTAACCGGCTCGGTTGCCCGATGCGACGGGGGACGGCCCTTCTTCGCGCTGGCTTCAGGCTTCGCCCGAGCGGCCGCTTTTCCGACCGCGGGCTTTTCCGGGGCCGGCTTCGCATCCTTCACCACGGCCGGTTTCACGCGCGACGGCTTGTTGACCTTGTCCGCCCCGGCCTCGGGATCCGCAGCGATGCTGCGCCGGAGGGCGTCCATCAGGCTGACGACGTTGCTCGGCTTCGGCGCGGCGGCCGCGCTCTTGACCGGCCTGTTCTGTCGTTTCGCCTCGATCAGCTCCAGGAGAGCGTTCTGATAGCGATCCTCGAAACCCTTCGGGTCGAAATGCGCCATCTTGCGGCCGATGATGTGGGTCGCGAGGTCGAGCATCTCGCTCGAGACCTCCTGATCGGCGATGTCGCCGAAGTAATCCTCGTCCTTCCGGACCTCGTAGGCGTAGCGGAGCGTGGTCGCGACGATCCCCTTGCCGCGCGGCTCGATCAGGACCGGCCGCTCGCGTCGATACAGCACGACCCGCCCGATCCCGACGACACCCTTGTCGCGCATCGCCTCCCGGATCACGGAGAAGGCCTCCTCGCCCATCCGGCCGTCGGGCGCGAGGTAGTAGGGGGTGTCCAGGAAGGCCTCGTCGATCTCGGAGCGCGGCACGAAGGACTCGATGTCGATCGTATGGCTCGACTCGATCGCGACGCCCTCGATCTCATCCTCCTCGATGAGGACGTACTCGTTCTTGCCGACCTCGTAGCCCTTGACCTGCTCC
>CAXTKM010000233.1:0-6595 GCA_964244795.1 uncultured Enterovirga sp. | reverse complement strand
GGTCGGACATCGAGTGGCCGCGATAGCGGTAGGTCTGCATCTCGAGGATGTAGGGACCCTGGCCGGAGCGGGCGAATTCGAGCGCCCGGCCGCCGGCCTCGCGCACGGCCCGGACGTCCATGCCGTCGACCTGCTCGCCCGGGATGTTGAAGGACGTGCCGCGTTTCGAGAAGTCGGTCTGGGCCGAGGCTCGCGCGACCGACGTCCCCATCGCGTAGCGGTTGTTCTCGATGATGTAGACGACCGGCAGCTTCCAGAGCTCGGCCATGTTGAAGCTCTCGTAGACCTGCCCCTGGTTCGCCGCGCCATCGCCGAAATAGGTCATCGTGACCCGGCCGTCGGCGCGGTACCAGTTCGCGAGCCCGAGACCGGTCCCGAGCGAGACCTGCGCGCCCACGATCCCATGCCCGCCGTAGAAGGCCTTCTCCTTCGAGAACATGTGCATGGAGCCGCCCTTGCCCTTGGAGTAGCCTCCACGGCGGCCGGTCAGCTCGGCCATGACGCCGCGCGGGTCCATCCCGCAGGCGAGCATATGGCCGTGATCGCGATAGCCGGTGATGACCGGATCGCCGTCCTTCGCGGCCATCTGCATGCCGACGACGACGGCCTCCTGGCCGATGTAGAGGTGGCAGAAGCCGCCGATGAGGCCCATGCCGTACATCTGCCCGGCCTTCTCCTCGAAACGCCGGATCAGGAGCATGTCCCTGTAGGCAGCGGTCTCCTCGTCCTTCGTGAAGGGCGGCGGGGCATTCGCCAGTTCGCAAACCTGCGCCTCCTCGTCCTCGCGGACCGCCCTGCGTGCGGCGAGCGCCATCCTGGTTCCTCCGTCTGGTTGACGAAACGCTAGACCAGTCGAGGAGGGAAAGCGAGAGCGCAGCAGGGTCCCGCGCAGTGTGCCGCGGGGCCGGTCAGGGACCGACGACCACGACATCGTTCTTATGAACGCGGCCCAGCAGGATCCGGCCGCGCTCCTCCAGCAGGTCGCGGTCGACCTGATCCGCCCGGAGCAGGGCGAGGCGACGGTCCCACTCCTTCGATTCGGCGCGGACCTGGTCCAGAACCTGGTGCGTCTCGTAGATCTGGATCTTCAGGATCTGCTTCGCATCGAAGCCGCGGTTCCCGATCCTCGCGTTGTGGAGGAAATAGTAGACGAGCCCCGTCGCGAGCGCATAGGCGCAGAGGGGAATCAGCACGGCCCGGAGACGGCGACGGACGACCATGGCGGACCATCGCCCGGCTTGGTTAAGGTCCCGTTAGGGGCCCGGTTTCCGATTGACTCTTGGTCCGGTATCGCTTGGTTTCCGGTGCTCTCTGCCGAGGGAGCGAACCCGCTCGATCGCGAGGAATGCCATATGAGAGTTCTCCACATCCTGGCCGCCATGGCGGCCGCCGCCTTCGTGGCCGCGCCCGCGACGGCGCAGATGAAGCTCCAGGCCCCGGGGCAGAGCCAGGGCCAGCCGGCCGCGCTCTCGGGGACTGTCACGCGGGTGACGGTCGAGCAGCTCGCGAAGGTCCTGCAGGACGCGGGCTACCGGGCGGAGATCGTGCCGGGCTCGAAGGAGCCCTACATCCGGACCGGCCTCAGCGGCCGCCGCGCCGCGATCTACATGTACGATTGCAAGGAGGGCACCTGCGGAGCCTACCAGTTCGTCGTCAGCTACGCGAAGAACAGCAAGTACACGCTTGCCTACGTCAACGAGTGGAACAAGACGAAGCGCTACACCAAGGCTTATCTCGACAAGGACAACGACGTCAGCTTCGAATGGGACATCGACCTGGACGGCGGCGTGACGCCGGAGTTCCTGAAGACGACCGTCTCGTCCTTCGAGACCTATATCGGCCTGTTCGACAAGTTCTCGATGTAGGGCACGTTCTCGACGTAGCCAGGAGCGTCACGGCCTCGCCCGGCTGCCGTAGGCGGAGAGCGCGAGGCCGCCGACGATCAGCGCGATCCCGATCGCCTGGATCGGGCCGGGCCATTCGCCGAGGATCGGGATCGCGGCCACGGTCCCGATCACGGGGATCAGCGGCGGGAACAGTTGCGTTCCCGACGCACCCAGCACCTTCACGCCGTGCCCCCAGAGCCAGAGGCCGACGATCGAGTTCAGGAGCCCCTGGTAGACGGCCTGGAACAGGACGATGCCGATCGGCGCCGTGAGAAGGCGCGGCTCGAGGAACGCGAAATAGACAGGGACGTACAGGAGCGACAGGACGGCGCAGATCGCGGCGCCGACCATCCCGCCGACGCGCCAGCGGTGGAGCAGGACCGGATAGAAGCCCCAGAGCAGGCCCGTCGCGAAGAAGGCGAGGTCGCCGAGGACGACGGAGCTCGAGCCGCTCGCCGACCCGGCGGCCGCGATCGAGACGAGGCCCGCGAGCGCGAGGGCGAGACCGATCCTGGTCAGCCGCGGCGGCAGGAGGCCGGCCACGACGGTCGCGTACACGACCCCGACCACGGTGACCGTACCGGGCCCGAGCGCCGCGCCGTGGGCGGCCGGCGCGAGCGAGACGCCGAGGCTCATGAGGACGGTGATCGGGGCGCCGCTCGTCACCGCCAGCACCACCCCCTTGCCCCAACCGACGCCGGCGCAATCGCGCAATCCCCTCCGGAGAAAGAAGGGCAGTAGGATCGGTCCCGCGATGCCGAACCGGAGGAAGACGAGGTCGTAGGGCGAAAGGCCGTGCTGGACCGCGTAGCGGCTGATCGCGAAGTTCGCCCCGAAGGTCAGCATCGCGACCAGCATCGCCAGGACCGCGACGTGGGGAGACCAGCGCGGCCGGGAGAGGAACGAGAACATGGGGCGGTCTACAACGCCCGATCGACCCACCGCCATGCCGCCGACGCGGGATCGGGCCGCGCGCGTCCCGATTGCCGGCAAAGGTCACGGACGGACCCGGCGTCCCGACGGTCCGCGAACGGAATCGCGCACCGTTCGAACGCGCTGAAACCGAACCTGGTCGGTCGACGTACCTGCGGTGCCCGAAGCGACGAACGGCTCGGAGGTCAGGCCCGCCATGTCGGAGATCGCGATTCCCGAAAAGCGGCGGCTCGCCCGAGACGCCCTGTCGATCGCCGTCCTCGGGATCGGCATCGTCGCGAGCGTCTGGTGGGTCTGCTTCCTGGGCGTGCTGTCCGTTCGGGCTCTCGTGTGGCTGCTCGGAGCCTAGCTGCAGCTCGCGGAGGCTTCCTGCTTCATCTTTAGGATCCACCTCCCTGCGTCATGCTGAGGAGAGCCGCGAAGCGGCTCGTCTCGAAGCGCGCACGGCGTCGTGGGTCCTTCGAGACGGACGCCTTCGGCGCCCTCCTCAGGATGACGAAGGGGTGGACATAATCCGTCTCGGCCGAAGAATCGGTCGAAGAGGCGAGGCTCCAGCGGAGTCCGGTTCTCCGCAGGGATCGGTATCCTGGCTGGGCGACGGAGCCGGCCGGGCGAGCCCTAAACGAATCTCAGGACGCGGCCCGAAACCTCTTCAGCGCGTCGCGCCCCGCGTAACGCGCGGAGGAGCCGAGCTCCTCCTCGATGCGGATGAGCTGGTTGTACTTCGCGAGCCGGTCGGACCGCGACAGGGAGCCAGTCTTGATCTGCCCGCAATTCGTCGCGACCGCGAGGTCGGCGATCGTCGCGTCCTCGGTCTCGCCAGACCGGTGGCTCATCACCGCGCTATAGCCCGCCCGATGCGCCATCGACACGGCCTCCAGCGTCTCGGTCAGCGTCCCGATCTGGTTGACCTTGACCAGGATCGAGTTCGCGATGCCGCGCCGGATGCCGTCCTCGAGCAGCTCGACATTGGTGCAGAAGAGGTCGTCCCCGACGAGCTGGCAGCGGGTGCCGAGGCGCTCGGTCGCGAGCGTCCAGCCCTCGTAATCGTCCTCGGCGAGGCCGTCCTCGATCGAGACGATCGGGTAGCGCCCGACGAGCTCGGCGAGGTACGCGACCTGCTCGGCCGGGCTGCGGGTCAGCCCTTCGCCGGCGTAGACATAGCCCCCGTCCTTGAAGAACTCGCTCGCGGCGGGATCGAGCGCGATCGCGACCTCGTCGCCCGGCCGGTAGCCCGATGCCTCGATCGCCCGCATGATGAAGGTCAGAGCCTCGTCAGCGGAGCGCAGGTTCGGGGCGAAGCCGCCCTCGTCGCCGACGCCCGTGTTGTGGCCCGCCTCCTTCAGCGAGGCCTTCAGCGTGTGGAAGATCTCGGACCCCATCCGGACGGCGTCCGCCAGGGTCTCGGCCCCGACCGGCATGATCATGAATTCCTGGAAGTCGATCGGGTTGTCGGCATGGGCGCCGCCGTTGATGATGTTCATCATCGGCACGGGCAGGACCCGCGCCTGGGTGCCCCCGACGTAGCGGTAGAGCGGCATACCGGCGGCGTCCGCCGCGGCCTTCGCGCAGGCGAGCGAGACGCCGAGGATCGCGTTCGCGCCGATCCGGGCCTTGTTCGGCGTGCCGTCGAGCGCGATCATCGTCTCGTCGATCTCGATCTGGTCCTCGGCCTGCATGCCGGCGAGCTCGCCCGCGATCTCGGTGTTCACGGCCTCGACCGCCTTCAGCACGCCCTTGCCGCCGTAGCGGGCCTTGTCGCCGTCCCGGAGCTCGACGGCCTCGTGCGCTCCGGTCGAGGCGCCGGACGGGACCGCGGCCCGGCCGGTCGAGCCGTCCTCCAGGACGACGTCCACCTCCACCGTCGGATTGCCGCGGCTGTCGAGGATCTCGCGCGCGGCGATGTCGATGATGGTGGTCATTCAAGGCTCCCGGACGATCGTTGCCCGAGCCGGTAAGGCTCCCGCGCCGCGCGTGCAAGACGATGGGGGCGGATTCGCGGACCCGGCTCAACGGACCGGAAAGGTGCGCCTGCCATGGTGCCCCATCGCTCGCCCCGGAGAGCCCGTTGGACGATCCCCTTCCCCGTCGCGGGATCCTGCTCGCCGGGCTCGGGCTCGGCGCTCTCGGGGGCTGCGGCTCGCCCGTCGGGTCCGTCCTGCCCGAGTCCGTCCTGCCGGCGCTGCCCGGGCTCGTCGGGCCGAACGGCTGGCCCGTCCCGGGCTTCGAGGCGGGCGCGTTCCGGCGCGGCGTCGCGCTCCTGAACGTCTGGGCGTCCTGGTGCCCCTATTGCCAGGCCGAGCACGATCACCTGATGCGGCTCGCCCGCGACGGCCGGGTCCGGATGCTGGGCCTCGTCTTCCAGGACACGGCCGCAAAGGCGGCGGCCTATCTCCGGCGCGCCGGCAACCCTTTCGATGCCGTGGCGCTCGACGACGGACGATTGTCCCGGGCGCTCGGCCAGCGCGGCGTGCCGGCGAGCTACGTCGTCGATCGCTCGGGCCGGGTCACGGCGAAATGGCCGGGCGGCCTCGACGAGGGCGCGATCCGGACCACCCTCGTCCCGGCCTTCGACGCCGCTCGCGGCGCCCCCGCCTAGAGCAGACTGTTTTCGGGAGCCGGCTCCGCTTTCCCGCAGCATGCTCTAAGCTGCGGCCCCGAGCCGTCGCTTCTCCTCATCGGTGAGCACGAGCGGCTCGAACGAGGTCTTGACCAGCCTCGCCCCGCCGTCTCCGGCGAGAGCGAGCAGGACGTCGCCCCGCTCGGATACCGGGATCGGCTCCTCGTAGGTCCAGTCCTCGGGCGCGACGCCGTGCTCGCCCTTTAGCACTTTCAGGCGCTGCTTGCCCGTGCGCTCGCCGCCGTCCGCACCCCGGTAGCTGAAGCTGACCTCGCGCGCCCAGCCCGGAGAGCTCACGAGCCGCACGCCGAGGACCCTGGCCCCGATCGGGTTCGGGGCTCGGGCCAGGGTCCGGTAGAGGCGAAACTCGCGGAGCGAGGCCCAGACGCCCCCTCCGATGGCCCCCGCGAGAAGCGCGAGGCCGCCCGACGCCGTGAGCAGCGCGAGCCACCGCAAAGGCATCGCCTCCGCGAACCAGGACAGCGCGACCGCCCCGTCGTCGCCGGGATCGACCTTGACGGTCGGCGGCGCCTCCCGGTCGAAGTCGACGAAGGTGAGCGCCGACACGGACCGCGTGACCACTCTCCCGTCCTGGCCCCGGTACGACACGTCGAGCGTGCACCAGGAGAAAGGAACCCAGCTCAGCCGCGTGCTGCACGAGCCTGCCATGCCGGTCACGGGCTCGGGCCGTCCCTCGCGCCACACCCGCGGGTCGCGGAGCAGACCCGGCCCGAACAGGGCGGCGAACCAGATCGCGGCCGCGAGAGCCCCGAGCGCGACGAGCGCGCCGCCCGCGGCCGCGAGGGTGGTGCGCCGTCCGGCCCTGACTGCGATCGGGCGACGGGGAAACGAATCGAGTGCCGTGAGCGATGCCATCCTGCCTCCTGACCACCAACCGCGCCGCCTGGCCACCTCCGCCGAGGTGCCGGCGGGCCTCGCGGCTTGACCTGCGCCGGCTCCGTCCCTAGCTCCCGATGACCCCGAAACGGAGCCGACCGCATGGCCTCGACGCCTCAGCTCGGCCGACCGGCCGCGCTCCCCGGATCGCCCGAGACGGCGCAGCTCGACCGCGTTCCGAACCCGCATCCCGACACGGATTACCTCGCCCGCTTCACGGCGCCGGAGTTCACGTCGCTCTGCCCGGTGACCGGGCAGC
>CAXTKM010000232.1:0-6625 GCA_964244795.1 uncultured Enterovirga sp. | reverse complement strand
CGCTGCAACCTCGCCTGCGCCGGCTGCGGCAAGATCGACTACCCGGACGAGATCCTGAACAAGCGCATCTCGGTCGAGGATGCGCTCGGCGCCGTCGACGAGTGCGGCGCGCCCGTGGTCGTCATGGCGGGCGGCGAGCCGCTCATCCACAAGGATCTGCCGAAGATCGTGGACGGCATCATCGCACGCCGAAAGTACGCGATCGTCTGCACGAACGCGCTCCTGCTCGAGAAGAAGATCGATCAGTACAAGCCGTCGCCCTATTTCACGTGGTCGATCCACCTCGACGGCGACAAGGAGAGCCACGACAAGTCCGTCTGCAAGGCGGGAGTCTACGAGAAGGCGGTCGACGCCCTGAAGCTCGCGAAAGAGAAGGGTTTTCGGGTCACGATCAACTGCACGTTCTTCAACGACGCCGATTCGGAGCGCGTGGCTCGCTTCTTCGACACGGTGACGGAGCTCGGCGTCGACGGGATCACGATGTCGCCGGGCTACGCCTACGAGCGCGCGCCCGACCAGAAGCACTTCCTCAATCGCACGACCACGAAGGAGCTGTTTCGGGGCGTGTTCCGCAACAGGAAGCCCGGCGCGAAGCCCTGGGCCTTCAACCAGTCGACGATGTTCCTCGACTTCCTGGCCGGCAACCAGACATACAAGTGCACGCCCTGGGGCAATCCGACCCGCACCGTCTTCGGCTGGCAGAAGCCCTGCTATCTCCTCGGCGAGGGCTACGCGAAGACCTTCAAGGAGCTGATGGAGGACACGCGCTGGGACGATTACGGCGTCGGCAACTACGAGAAATGCGCCGACTGCATGGTCCATTCCGGCTTCGAGGCGACCGCCGTGAACGACACGATCCGGCGCCCCTGGGTCGCGGCGAAGGTGGCGCTGTTCGGCGTGAAGACGGACGGCGCCATGGCGCCCGACATCGACCTCTCGCGGCAGCGGCCCGCCGAGTACGTCTTCTCGCGGAACCTCACCCAGAACCTGTCAGAGATGAAGGCCGAACCCCGGCCCGAGAAGGCCGCGAACGCGGCGTAGCGCCCGGAACGCGCGGCCCGCATCGCGGGCCGTCGACAGGAGCGCCGGCAGTTCGCCCGGGGTCCGGGCGAGGCCGGCCAACACGGCGAAGACGTCGATCGAGCCGTCGGGGCGCATCGCCCGCCCCGTGACGGACGGGAGACTCCCGCGGGCGCCGTCCGAGATCGCTCTGAGCACCGCGAAGGGGAGGTGGTGCGTTTGGGCGTAGGCTCCTGCGACGTGCGATTCCATGTCGACCACATCCGCCCGCGTATCGGCCCGCGCCTCGGCCTTCGCTCTGCTGGTCAGGAGCGCTCCGTCGCTTCCCAAGACGGACACGTTGCGGGGATCGAGGCCGTCCTCGGCCAGCTTCCGTGACCATGCCCCCCACGATGTCTGGTCGGCTCGGATCTGCTCCCCTTGACGCGTCACGACCGAGCGCGCGATCACGACGTCGCCGACCGAGAGGGCCGGATCGAGCGCGCCCGCGAACCCGAAGCTGATCACGGCCGCGAGGCTCGACGGATCGATCGCGGCGAGCCTCGACTCGAGGCCCGGGCGGCTGCCACCACCCGCAACCGCGACGACCCCGGGTCCAGCCGCGAGCGAGGCTTCCCGTTTCAACCCGCAGACGACCAGGATCGAGCGCGCGGTCACGGCGGCGGCCTCTCGGCCGGGGTCACAGGCCCCAGACGACGCGCTGCGTGTTCGATCGCTTCAGGCTGCGGAACCGGGCCAGCGCCCAGCGCGGGAAGTATTTCGGGTAGCCGTGGTAGCGCAGGTAGAACACCCGCGGAAAGCCACCGCCGGTGTAGAGGTCCTGGCCCCAGAGGCCGTCCTCCTCTTGCGTCTCGGTCAGGTGGCGGATGCCGCGCTCGACGGCCGGATGATCCACTTCACCGGCCGCCATCAGGCCGAGCAGCGCCCAGGCGGTCTGCGAGGCCGTCGACGGCGCACCCCGGAAACCGTCGTAGTCGAGCCGGTAGCTGTCGCAATCCTCGCCCCAGCCGCCATCGGCATTCTGGACCGAGACGAGCCAGTCCACGGCCCGGCTGACGGTCGGGTCGGAGCGCTCGACCCCGGCCGCGTTCAGCGCGCAGAGCGCCGACCACGTGCCGTAGACGTAGTTCACGCCCCATCGCCCGAACCAGCTTCCGTCGGGAAGCTGCTCGTCCTCGAGGTAGCGCAGCGCGGCCTTCATGCGGGGGCTGTCGGTCGGCTCTCCGAGCTGCGCCAGCATGCCGACGCACCGCGCCGACACGTCCACCGTCGGGGGATCGAGCAGGGCGCCGTGGTCCGAGAAGGGAATGTTGTTCAGGTAGTCGGAGGTGTTGTCGACGTCGAAGGCGCCCCAGCCGCCGTTCCGGCTCTGCATTCCCTCGATCCATTCGAGCGCCCGCAGGACCGGCTCTTCGAAGCTCTTGTCGCTCTCGAGCTGCGGTCGGAGCCGGTCCATCGCCATCGCGACGACGGCCGTGTCGTCGGTGTCCGGATAATGAGCGTTGCCGTACTGGAACGCCCAGCCGCCCGGCCGGACGTTGGGGCGGGACCCGGACCAGTCTCCCGCCACGTCCAGCACCTGACGCGGCTTCAGCCATTTCAGGGAGGCGACGATCGCCTGCTCGGCCTCGATGTCGCCCGTCTCGAGCAGGGCGTGCGCGGCGAGCGCCGTATCCCAGATCGGCGAGACGCAGGGCTGGCAATAGGCCTCGTCCTCCTTGATGACGAGAAGCTTCTCGATCGAGCGGCGCGCGACGGCCCGGTCCGGATGGTCTTCCGGATACCCGAGCGCGTCGTAGAGCATCACGGAATTGGCCATGGCCGGGTAGATCGCGCCGAGGCCGTCCTCGCCGTTCAGCCGCTCGGTCGTGAAGGCCACGGCCTGATCGATGGCGCGCTGGCGCAGGCTCGTCGGCCAATGCGGGTCGACGCCCTTCAGCACGAGGTCGAGGCTCTTGAAGAACGCCGCCCAGCCGCGCTTCGTGTGCGTTCCCGGCTGCACCGCGGGCGGTGCTTCCGGGGAGACGAAAAGCTCAGCGATCCCGACGCCGCTCGGGTTCCTGGCCTTCGGCTTCAGGGCCATGAGGACGACCAGGGGAGCCAGCACGGTCCTCGCCCAGTAGGACATCTTGGAGAGATGGATCGGGAACCAGCGCGGCAGGAGCATCATCTCCACCGGCATCGAGGGCACCGACTTCCACGGGATCTCGCCGTAGAGCGCGAGCATGATGCGCGTGAACACGTTGGCCCGGCCGGCACCACCACCGGCCAAGATCAGCTCGCGCGCCCGGACCATGTGCGGGGCGTCGGGGCTGTCGCCGATCATCTTGAGGGCGAAGTACCCCTTCACGGTCGCCGAGAGATCCGGGGTGCCGGCATGGTGGAGCGGCCAGCCGCCGTCCTCGCCCTGGGTGCGGCGGAGATAGCGGGCGATCTTCGCCTCGAGCTCGACGGCCCGCGGCTCCGCGAGATAATGGCGCAGCAGCACGTATTCGGCCGGAATCGTCGCGTCGGCCTCGAGCTCGAAGCACCAGTGGCCGTCGGGTCGCTGCGCGGCGAGAAGCGCCTCGGTCGCGGTCGCGATGGCTCCGTCGAGCGCAAGCGCCCCGGTCGCGACACCCGGTTCGTGCCGTATCGGAACAACGAAATTCACGATTGAGCCTTTACACAGCGCGCGGACGAGAAGCGTGTCCGCACTGCAACACCGATGCCGCCATCTCGCCCGACCGTATCGCGCCTTCGATGGTGGCCGGCAACCCGGTCGCGGTCCAGTCGCCTGCGAGAGCGAGGTTACCGAAGCGCGTCGCGGCCTGGGGCCTCAGCGCCTCCATGGCGGGCGTGGCCGCGAATGTGGCGCGACGCTCCTTCACGATCTGCCACGTCGGGATCGGGTCCGGCGGCAGCCCGGTCAGGAGCGCGATCTCGGTCCAGATCAGGCCGGCGAGATCCTCGCGCGAGGTGTCGAACAGCCTGTCGCCCGCGCTGATGGTCACGGAGAGCCGGTCCGGATAGGCGAAGAGCCACTCCGACAGGCCTCCGACGATCCCGAGAAGGAGCGGCTGGCCCGGCGGCGGGCTCACCCGGAAATGGGCGTTGACGATGCCCCGGAACGCGGTCGGGGCTGACACCTCCGGGAGCACGTCGGTCGCGACCCAGGGCGGGACCGCGAGGACGACCGCGTCCTCCGCCGTTACCTCGGCGTCGGCATCCGCGAAGCCGAGGCTTCGGACCCGGCCGTCGCTCCCCTCGATCCGGCGGAGCCGCGCCCCGAACCGCGTCTCGCCTCCGCGCCGTCGCAGGAGGGCGAGGGCAGGGTCCACGAAGGCCGCCGAGAGGCCTCCGGTCGCGACCAGGGGACGGCAGGCGCTCCCACCGGCGGCGAGCGATTCGCGGATCACGGCCGCCGCGAGACCGGCCGTCGCGATCGGAGGCTCCGTGTTCAGCGCGGCGAGGAGCACCGGGTGCCAGAGCCGATCCCAGAGCCGGCCCTCGCACCGCATCGCGGCTCCGATCGGGGTCTCGGGCCGTGCCCTCAGGATCCCGAGCGGGGCGAGGTAGTCGCGGGCGCGCGTGCCCGGCACGCGCCGGGACGGCACGAGGACCCACCAGGGCAGGCGACCGGCGTTCGGCCGCAGGCGCCAGCGCTCGCCCGTGCCGAGGTCGGCGAAGTCGAAGGCAGCCTCCGCCGGGCCCTCCATCGCCGCCATGCCGCCGACGAGATGGAGGTAGGAGACGGCCGCTCGGTTCCCGGAGAGGAGAAGGTGATTGCCGTTGTCGATCGCGAGATCGAGCGTCGCGTCATGGTAGGAGCGGCACCGCCCGCCGGCGGCCTTGGCGGCGTCGTAGAGCACGACCCGGCGGCCGGCCTCGGCGAGACGCACCGCCGCGCTGAGCCCGGCGAGCCCGGCCCCGACCACGTGGACCGTCCCGCCGCTCACGCGACGGCGTGCCGGACGAGCGCCAGGAAGAGCCGCACCCTGTCCACCTTCACGCGATGCCGCGGTGCCGCGAAGCCGCGCCGGACCATGCGGTCGAGGACGGACCGGTAGGCGGCCTCCATCAGGCGCGGGGCGCGGACGAGGCGGCGGGGTGCCGCCCGCATGATCCGGTCGGCTTCGTCGTAGTGGCGCCGCGCCCGCTCGGCGACCTCGCCGCAGGCCCGGCCGAGGCCTGGATGGGCTAGCACCCGATCCGGGAGACCCCGGCCAGGCGCGAGATCGGCCATGCCAGCCAACTCCAGCGCCTCCCGGGGCAGGTACAGGCGTCCGATCGCGGCATCCTCGTCGAGGTCGCGCAGGATGTTCGTCAGCTGGAGCGCTCGGCCGAGGTGATGCGCGAGCGCGTCGGCCTCCTGGTCCGCAAGCCCGAAGATGCGGCCGGAGAGACGGCCGACCGCGCTCGCGACCCGGTCGCAGTAGAGGTCGAGCGTCTCCCAGTCCGGGGCCTGGATGTCGGCCGCGACGTCCATCTCCATGCCGTCGACGACGTCGATGAAGCTCTGTTTACCGAGCCGGTAGGGGCGGATGTGGGGGGCGAGCGTCGCGGTCGCGGGCCTGACGTCGCCGTCGTAGAGCGCGTCGAGGTCGGCGCGCCAGCGATCGAGCGCTGCCTTGCGGTCCGGCCGGGCCCCGCCGTCGTCGGCGATGTCGTCGACCGCGCGGCAGAACGCGTAGATCGCGTACATCGCCTCGCGACGGGCCTTCGGCAGGATGCGCATGCCGAGATAGAACGACGAGCCGGCCGCCGGCAGGGCCGGGGCAGCGGTCTCGCCGGAACCCGCGACGGCGAGGCTCACCGGGCGGCTCCGGCCGGAACCCGGGGCGCGCCCGGCCGGCGCTGCCACAGCCCGCGCAGGATCCCGAGGAGCGCGTAGCCTGCGGCTTCTGGCTTCGTCGCCTGGACGCGGTCCGAGAGGGGATCGAGCCGGCCGAGCTTGCCGACCAGCGCCTCGGCGAGACGCTGGATCACCGCGACCTCGAGGCCGAGCCGGCGGTCGCGCACGAGACCCGGGAAGGCCCGGCTCTCGTCGAGGAGGCCCGCGCAGCGCGCGTTCAGGTCGCGGATCGTCGCGAGCAGCGCGGGCGAGGAGCCCGGCTTCCCGAGATCGGCCGCGGTCGCGCCGTGGCGCGCGAGCAGCGCCTCGGGCAGATAGACGCGGTCCAGCTCGCGAAAGTCCTCGCCGCAATCCTGGAGGTGGTTGACGACCTGCAGCGCCGCGCAGAGCGGATCCGACGCGGCCCAGGTCGCCCGGTCCTCGCCATGGACGTCGAGGACGAAGCGTCCGACCGGCATCGCCGAGAGCGAGCAGTAATGCATGAGATCGGGCCACTCAACGTAGCGCGAGCGCCGCGCGTCCATCCGGAACGCCTCGAGGAGGTGCTGGGCATGCGTCGCGGGAAGCCCGCGCTCAGCGAGCGCGCGACGGAGCGGCTCCGCCTCCGGATCGTCGGACCCGGTGCCCGTGAGGGCGTACTCGAGCCCGTCGAGCAGGCGGAGTTTCTCGTCCGACGACAGGGTCGCGTGATCCGCGACGTCGTCCGCCGCCCGCACGAAACGGTAGAAGGCGAGGATCGGGGCACGGTGACGCGGCTGGATCAGCCAGGAC
>CAXTKM010000231.1:0-6625 GCA_964244795.1 uncultured Enterovirga sp. | reverse complement strand
GCGAGCGAGCCCGCCGCGACGTTCCGGACCACGACCTCGAGCGGGATGATCTCGACCTCGCGGATCAGCTGCTCGCGCATGTTCAGCCGCCGGATGAAATGCGTCGGCACCCCGATGTCGTTCAGGTGCTGGAAGATGTATTCCGAGATGCGGTTGTTCAGGACGCCCTTGCCGTCGATGACCTCGTGCTTCTTCGCGTTGAACGCCGTCGCGTCGTCCTTGAAGTGCTGGATCAGCGTACCAGGCTCCGGACCCTCGTAGAGGACCTTCGCCTTGCCCTCGTAGATGCGCCGCCGGCGGTTCATGGGCGTGTACCGTGGTTTGAGGAAGTCCATGGGCTGCCGAGGCTCCTAGAAAGCGGGGTTGTCCGCGGCTCGAGAGGAATGCGGGCGCGACGCCGTCGACGCCGCCCGCCTCGGTTCGGGAACCTAGACGATCGGCCGGGGGCCGGCAACGCGGGACGGGTCTCGTCGTGGCCCTAGCGGTGGAAAGGGGCGCATCCAAGGCGAACGGCCTCCCGCGCGGCCGCTGGCAAAAGCCCGGCCGCGACCACATAACGGTGTCGCACGGGAGCCGGGCCGGATCGAGCGAGCCGCGCCCGGGCCGATTGCCCGAGGAGACGAGGACACCATGGCTCAGTTCGACGATCGACGCGACGCGTTCGAGAACAAGTTCGCCCATGACGAGGACCTGCGGTTCAAGGCGACCGCGCGGCGCAACAAGGCCCTCGGCCTCTGGGCCGCGGAGCAGCTCGGCCGGTCGGGCCCGGAGGCGGATTCCTACGCGAAGTCGGTCGTGATGTCGGATTTCGAGGAGGCGGGCGACGGCGACGTGCTCCGGAAGGTCAGGACCGACCTCGAAGCCGGCGGGATCGCGATGACCGAGATTCAGCTCCGGGCGAAGATGGACGAGCTGATGACGCGCGCGATCGAGCAGATCCAGACGGGGGCGTGAGGCGAGCCCCCCGCGCACGCCGATGCCGCCCGCGGCGAAAGCCGGCGCGGGGCGCGCGGCGCCACCGTGAGGGTGGCGCGGGAGGTCGGTCGGCCTCCTGCCCGCTGGCGGGTCGGAAGCCGGCTTTTGAAAACGAGCCGTCGGGCGGGGTCGCCCGACCTCCCGCCGGGTTTGGCGGGCCGGTGTCCCGGCCCGGCCTCGGCCGGGTCTGCGCGCGGTGTTGAAGGCTTGCTTCGGCGAAACCCCGGAGGAGACACATCCCTTTCGGGACTGATCTTCCTATCCTCCGCTGGTGGTTCTGGGATCGCCGGAACCGGGATTGCCGACTTGGGCCGTTCCAGTTCGCCGGTGCGTGACGCCGCCGACCTGGACCACCGCTCCCCATTCGCGCGAGCCACGCTGCGCACACGCCCCTCATCGGGTGGAGACGAGGCGTCTTTTAGATAAACATTCCTACGATGTCAAGCGCGCGATTCGATTCCTCTCCCGTCCGGCCTTCGGCCGGCGAGAGGGCTCGAATGGGAGCCGCGTCCCCTGTTCCTACTCCGGCAGCGGGCGCAGCTCCCGCGGCTCCTCGATGACGCGGCCGTTGCGTTCGGCGCGGAAGCGACGGCCCATCTCGTAGGCCTGCTT
Source organism: uncultured Enterovirga sp. (assembly GCA_964244795.1). Taxonomy (GTDB): domain Bacteria; phylum Pseudomonadota; class Alphaproteobacteria; order Rhizobiales; family Beijerinckiaceae; genus Enterovirga. The sequence goes on along the minus strand of CAXTKM010000231.1, from coordinate 5,038 downwards.
GCGGATCCTCATGATCGACCCGAGGGGCTGGTGGGCCGCGAGGCCGTGCCAGGGACTGAACGACAGCCCGTCGTCGACGGCCGACGCGCGCGCTTCGCTCCAGGCCGTCTGGGTCTTGACGGTGATCGTCGCGATCGTCTGGTAGAGGCTTCGATCCTCCGGCCAGACCGTCGCCGCGTTCTCGACCGGCATATCGTCGAGGTTCGTGCAGAGCTGAGCACGAACCTCCCAGGTTCCCCCCTGCCGGCGGAAGAACGCCACCACCGCGTCCCGGATCGCGGTCGGCGACCCGGTCGCCTCGAGCGGGGCGTTCGTGAGGGCGGTGAGCTCGGGCGAGACCGGGACGACTGCGATCTTGGCGATGAAATCGCCGAACCGAAGCGGGACCTGGCTGTAGAAGGTCTCGCCCAGGATATGGGTTTCCGCCTGGCCGCCCATCGTGGCGACAGTCGGGCTGGGGCTGCCGGTGGTGGCCACGATGAGCTTCTGGACGCCTTGCATCGCGCCGGACATCACCTTCTTCAGCCCCTCGGCCCTGTCGGTCGTCGCCGCGAGCAGTTTGAGGGTGGCGAGGAACGCCTTGGCGTTCGGGGCCGCGAAGGCCGGCCCGTTGACGAGCACGAGATCCTGGGTGACGTCGCCCTCCGATCCCGGCAGGCGCTCGCCTTCGACGCCCACGATCTTCAAGGCGAGCCCGCGCGGCGTCGAGACGCTGTCGTCGAGGATGTCGCCCGGGATCGTCGAGAGCCGCATCACCACGGGATGGCGGCCGGGCTTGGCGAAGAGCCCTTGGGCCAGCACGGGCCGCAGCCCTGACGCGATCTCGATCTCGCCCTGCAGGAACCCGTGGCTCTTCGCGTGAACGCTGCGGAGCGCGTGGCCGCCATCCGCGAGCGTCTTCTCGCTGATCGACCGCATGGTCTCGATGAGGGACCGCCCGGTCTCCTCCTCGTCGGCTTCGGGAACCTCGACGGCGGGATTGTAGCGGAGATAGACGGCGGCCTCGTCGGTCACGTGACGGTCCTTCTCGTGTGTCCCGTCGTGAACCCATGATGCTCGGATTGGTTCGCCGGCCGCGCCATTCGCGGCCGGCTAAGGTCTCCGGTCGCGAACAGGACCGGCATCCTCGTTCAAGGATCGGTGAAGAATCCGAGACCCGGAGCCCTCCGCAGGATCCGGTCACCGGCCGTGCGCCCGTTCCAGCGCGGCCGCGCAGCGCAGGACGGTGTCCTCGCGGAAAGGGGCGCCGATGAGCTGCACGCCCATCGGCATCGGGCCGACGTTGAAGTTGGGCGTGACCGCGATCGGCAGGCCGGTCGGGGACAGGGCCTGCACGAAGCGGCCGAAGACCGGGCGGATCGGGTGGGGGGCGCCGTCGAGCATGACGGTCTCGTCGTCGAAGCGCGGCGCCGGCATCGACACGACGGGCGCGATGATCACGTCCCAGGTCTTGAACAGCTCGGCCCACTGGGCCGCATACCACCGCCTGAACTGCTGGGCTTTGACGTACCACTCCGCCGGCAGCAGCATTCCGGCGAGGAACCGCGTGCGGGTGCGGGGGTCGAAATCGGCCGGCCGCTCGCAGAGCTCGGCGTAGCGCTCGCGGGCCGCCTCGACGCTCGTGATCATGTAGCCGGAGGCGCGCGAGACGTCGGAATGGGGGATGTCGACCTCGTCGACCGCGGACAGCGTCTCGGCCGCGGCCGCGACGGCCGCCCGGCTCTCCAGGGAAAGGAGCTTCGAGAAATATCCGCCTGCGCCCGCGACCGCGACCCGCAAGCCCTCGGCTCCCTGCCCGAGCGATCCCGAGACCGGCTCCGCCGGGCGCGGGCTGCAGACCGGGTCGCGGGGATCGGGTCCCTGCATCGCGTCGTAGACCGAGGCGAGGTCGGCGACCGTCCGGGCGAGCGGGCCGACATGGTCGAGGCTCGAGATGAACAGGAGCCCGCCGGCGCGCGAGACGCGGCCGTAGGTCGGTTTCAGCCCGCAGACGCCGCAGAAGGAGGCCGGAACCCGGACGGAGCCGTTCGCGTCCGAGCCGAGCGCGAAGGGCACGAGACCGGCCGCGACGGCGGCCGCCGATCCACCGGAGGACCCGCCGGCGGTGCGCTCGCGGTCGAGCGGGTTCAGCGTCCGGCCGTGATGCGGATTGTCGGTGTAGAAGCCGTAGCCGTATTCCTCCATGTTGAGGGCGCCGACCAGGACCGCGCCCGCGTCGGAGAGGCGCCGCACGGCCGTCGCGTCCTGCGCGGCCGGCGCGCGGCCGGCGTGGATCTTCGAGCCCGCTTTCGTCGCGACGCCCTCGATGTCGTAGAGGTCCTTCACCGCGAAGGGCACGCCCGCGAGCGGGCCGGGGTCGCGGCCGGCCGCGACCGCCGCATCGATCCGGAACGCCGCCGCCCGGGCACGCGCGTCGGTCACGGTCGTGAACGCGTTGATCTCGGGATCGCGGGCCGCGATCCCGGCCAGCGCCTCCTCCGTGACCGCGGCCGCGGTCGTGGCTCCGGAGCGAACGTCGGCCGCGATGTCGAGGGCGGTCCTCGTCATGGCCGGAACACCGGCGCGATGTTCGTGCCTTCGGGCATCTCGAAGGCGAGCAACGGGGCGACGAGCTCCCGGTTCAGCCGGAGGTTCGCGACGATCTCCTCAGCGTATTGCGGCGGCACCGGCAGCCCGACGAGCGCGGCCGTGAGCGCGAGGTAGGCGGTCCAGTCGAAGTCGTCGGGCGGCGTCATGAAAACCTCGGGTCTCGCTGCAGAGGATCGATGGAGAATGCAGAATGCGGGTCATCCACGATGCCCGTCATCCAGGATGCCGGTCGTCCCGCTCCCTACTTGACGAGCGGGCAGCCGCCGTCCGCCAAGGGCCGGAAGGCGTCCTCGGCCGGGATCTTGGCCAGGATCTTGTAGTAGTCGTACTTGTACTTCGACTCCTCCGGAGTCTTGACCTGGACGAGGTACATGTCGCGCATGACGCGGCCGTCCTCCCTGACGAAGGCGTCGTGGGTGAAGAAATCGTTGATCCGGATCGTCTTCATCATCCTGGAGACGGTCTTGGCTTCATCCGTTCCCGCGGCATCGACGGCTTTCAGATAATGCAGGACGGCGCCATAGACGCCGGCCTGCACCATCGTCGGCAGCTTGCCGCCGTTCACGGCCTGGAACCGCTTCGTCCAGGCTCGGGTCGCGTCGTCCATGTCCCAGTAGAACGCGGTCGTGGCGACCAGTCCTTGCGCGACCTTCAGGCCGAGCGAATGGACGTCCGTGATGAAGACGAGGAGCCCGGCCAGCCGCTGCCCGCCCAGAGTGAGCCCGAACTCGCCCGCCTGCTTGATCGAATTGATCGTGTCGCCGCCGGAATTCGCGAGGCCGACGATCTTCGCGCCCGAGCCCTGCGCGGCGACCAGGAACGAGGAGTAGTCCGTGGTGCCGAGCGGCGCCCGCACCGATCCGAGGACCTTGCCGCCGCCATCGCGGACGACCTTCGTCGTGTCGCGTTCCAGCGCCGTCCCGAACGTGTAATCGGCGGTGAGGAAGAACCATGTGTCTCCGCCCTGCTTCACGAGCGCCTTCGCGGTCCCGTTCGCTGTCGCGTAGGTGTCGTAGGTCCAGTGGATGCCGACGGGCGAGCAGTACTTGCCGGTGAGGTCGGACGAGGCACCGCCCGAGATCAGGAACATGCGGTTCCGGTCGCGCGCGATCTCCTGCACGGCGACCGCGGCGGACGAGGGACCGACGTCGACGATCACGTCGACCTTGTCCTCGTCGATCCACTTCCGGACGATGCTGGCCGCGATGTCGGTCTTGTTCTGATGGCCGGCGAAGACGATCTCGATCCGCTTGCCCTTCACGGTCGGGCCGAAATCCTCGACCGCCAGACGGGCGGCCACGACGGAGCCCATGCCGGAGATGTCGGAATAGAGCCCGTCGAGATCGTTCATGACCCCGATCTTCACGACGTCGTCCGAGATCTGGGCGCGAACCGGTCCGCTCGCCGACGCGAAGCCGGCCACGAGAACCGCCAACGGCCACCGGATGTCCATGCGAAAGTCCTCTCGTGTTCGAGCGAGCGGTCGCGCCGGACCCTGAGTGCTCAGTCCGTCGATCAGGAATACTTCGGCCTGTTCGCCAGACCTCGGTGTTCCAGACATGGGACGCTACCAGCCGTCACACACCCTGGGAAGCAAATTTTTTTCATGAGAAACGTTTTTCGTGTGTCGCCTGTCGCGACGTTCCGCTTGACACACCCCTGCCGGTCCGGTCCGAACGCCCCGCGGACCGGCGAGCCCGCCGGGGAGGCATTCTCATGACATCATCGGTCGAGACCGCCCGCGAGCCGGGGTTCGGCTGCGTCGTGCTCGACATGCAGCATGGGCCGATCGACTTCCTGGCCGCGAGCCGCGCGATCCCGCTGGTCGCGGCGGCCGGCAAGCCCTGCATGCCCCGCATCCCGGTCGGCGAGTTCGGGACCGCGTCGCGTCTCCTGGACGCCGGCGCCTCGGGCATCATCGCGCCGATGATCAATTCGGTCGAGAATGCCCGCGCCTTCGCGGCCTCCTGCAAGTTCCCGCCGGTCGGCGGGCGGAGCTGGGGGCCGGCCGCGGCGCTGGGGCTGATCGGCGCGAAGCCGGTCGACTATTTCCGGACCGCGAACGGCTACACGCTGACCTTCGCGATGATCGAGACCCGCGAGGCGCTGGACCGGATCGACGCGATCCTGGCTGTGCCTGGCATCGACGCGATCTTCATCGGGCCCTCCGACCTCTCGATCGGGCTGTCGAACGGGGCGGCGCTCGACCCGAACGGTGCCGACGTGAACGCCGCGATCGACCATGCCGTCGCCCGCACCCGGGCGGCGGGCCGCCACGCCGGCATCTACGCTCCGTCCGGCGAGCGGGCGAAGGATTTCGCGGCCCGCGGATACGACCTCGTCGCGATCGCCAGCGACATCGGATTCCTGCGGGCCGGCGCGGCCGCGATGCTGGCCGCCGCGGGAGGCTGACGGCCGGGGCTCAGTTCGTGAGGCGGGTCGCGCTGAT
>CAXTKM010000230.1:0-6633 GCA_964244795.1 uncultured Enterovirga sp. | reverse complement strand
TCTCGATGGACATGTGGTCCATGTCGGGGCGAGCGCCGGCGTCGCGCTCGCCCCGAACGACGGCCGCGACGCGGACGAGATCTTCCGGAGCGCCGACCTTGCGCTGTACCGCGCGAAGCGCGACGGCCGGAACGCCGTCCGGTTCTTCGAGCCGGCCATGGACGTCGCGGCCCAGGCCCGGCGCGCCCTCGAGCTGGACCTGCGCGAGGCGCTCGACGCCGGCGAGTTCGAGCTGCACTTCCAGCCGCTCGTCGACGTGGTGGGCGGGCACATCAGCGCTTTCGAGGCGCTGCTGCGCTGGAACCATCCGGTCCGCGGGCAGGTGCAGCCGGCCGAATTCATCCCGCTCGCGGAGGACACCCGGCTCATCGTCCCGATCGGCTCCTGGGTGCTCCGCGACGCGTGCCGCGAGGCGATGCGCTGGCCGGCCCCGACCCGGGTCCTCGTCAACCTCTCGGCGATCCAGGTCGAGGATCCCGCCCTGGTCGCCTGCGTGCTCGCAGCGCTCGCGGGCACGGGCCTGCCGCCCTCCCGGCTCGAGCTCGAGATCACCGAGACGGTCCTCATGACCGAATCCGCGGCCGTGCTGGCGACGCTCCAGTCGCTGCGAGCCCTCGGCGTCCGGCTCGCGATCGACGACTTCGGGACGGGCTACTCGTCCCTGAGCTACCTCCAGCGCTTTCCGCTCGACGGCGTGAAGATCGACCGGTCCTTCGTCCTCGATTACGAGAACGCGACCACGCGGGCGATCTTCGACGCGATCGCGAGCCTCGGGGCCGTCCTCGGCATCGCGGTCACGGCCGAGGGGGTCGAGACGGCGGAGCAGATGGCCTTCGTCCGCCGGTCCGGCTGCCGGGAGATGCAGGGCTTCCTCTTCAGCCGCCCGGTCCCGGCCCTCGAGGCCCTGCGCCTGATCGCGCGCCCGGCCCTGGTCGCGGCCGCCTGAGGGACGCCGCGACCACGGTCGGGCGGCACGCGCCGCGGCCGTCGTCGGCCCGTCATGGAACGCGACCAGCCTCTCGCGCTTCATCCGTGAGTGACGAGGGGGCGGGATGCGAGCCGGAATCGATGGGCAGGATCGCCGGCGGCACGCCGGCTCGACACTCCCGAGGCGCCCGTGACGGTGACGCTGTTCCACCATCCCGGTGCAGGCGAAGGCGAGTGGCCCGCCGATCGCCTGCTCGGCGCGCTCCGGGACGCCGGGTTCGATCCCGCCTATGCGTCCCTGGACGAGGACGGCTGGGAGCGGAACCTCGCCGAGACAGACGAGCTCGTGATCGCGGCTGGCGGCGATGGCACGGTCGCCAGCATCGCGACCCGGCTCGGCGGACGGCCTGTCCGTCTCGCCATCCTGCCGACCGGCAGCGGCAACAACATCGCCCGATCGCTCGGATGCTTCGATACGCTGGAGCGCATCATCCCGCGCCTGCCGCACGCCGCCGAGGCCCCGCTTCGGATCTGCCGCGCGGATGGTCCCTGGGGAACGCGCCTCTTCGTCGAATCGGTCGGGCTCGGGGTTCTGGCCCATGCGACGGCGGCCCTGCAGCACGAGAAGCTGGAGGGCACCGAGAAGCGCCGGCGCGGGCGCGAGAGCCTCGCGGAGGCGCTTGATCTGCTCGAGCCGGTCTCCTGCGCGGTCGCGGTCGACGGCGTCCCGCTCGAGGGCAGCTTCCTCATCGTGGAGGCGATGAACCTGCCCATGATCGGGGCGAACCTCAGGCTCGTCCCCGAGACCCGGCTGACGGACGATCGCCTGACCCTGGCCTACCTGCCCGAGGGCTCGCGCCGGCACATGCGGACGTGGCTCGATGGGGACGCGACGGGGCCGTCGCCGCTCCGTCACGTCCGCGGCCGGGTCGTGACGCTGGAGGGAGAGGCCCAGCCGCTCCGCCTCGAGGACAAGACGCAGGATTGGGACGGGACCCGGGTCGAGCTCGGCGTCGAGCCCGGCCGGGTCCGGGTCCTCATGCCCGGAGATGTCAGATGACGATGTCCGACGACGAGCTGCCGGCCGACCGCCTCGCCGAGATGGAGCGGGTCGCGGTCGATCTCGCCCGCCTCGCCGGCCGGGAGATCGAGGCCTCTCTCGGCCGCACGCTCAGCATCCGGTACAAGACGGGCGACGATGAGCGGGCGCTCTTCCGCGATCCGGTCTCCGAGGTGGACGGGCGCTGCGAGGCCCTGATCCGAGAGCGGCTCGACACGCTCTTCCCGAGCCACGGCGTCCTGGGCGAGGAGATGGACGCGAAGCCGGGCCATCCGGACGCGCCCGTCTGGGCCGTCGATCCTGTCGACGGGACGACGAACTTCATCAACGGCTTCCCGCTCTTCGCGGCCTCGGTCGGCGTGCTCCACCGCGGCCGCCCGATCGTCGGCGCGGTCTGGTGCGCGTCCACCCACGCGCTCAGGCCGGGCGTGTACCACGCTACCCGGGGCGGCCCGCTCCGGTTCGAGGGCGAGGTGCTGGCGCCCCGGCTCCACCCGGGCGTCCGAAGGCGTCTCGCCGGCGAGCCGTCCTGGTCCGACGACGTGCACGGCCCGTGGGACGTCCGCAAGACCGGCTCGGCCGCCATCGAATGCGCCTTCGTGGCGGCGGGCCTGCTCCACGTCGCCCGTTTCGCGACGCCGAACATCTGGGACGTGGCGGGCGGCATCGTGCTGGTCGAGGCGGCGGGCCTCACGGTGCACGAGCAGGCGCCCGATGGATGGCGCGCGTTCGAGCGCTTCGAGGGCCGCGAGGGCGAGCCCGACGATCGGCTCTGGCGCCGCCCGCTCGTGATCGGCGAGGCGAAGCCCGCCGAACAGATGATCGCGCGCCTGGAAGCCGTGGCCGAGACGGTCGTGTGAGGAATTCGCTCCTCGCGTCCATCGGCGAAAGCCCGTGTGCGGCGGGAACGCGGGTCCTCAGCACCGTCTTCCGGCTGCGTGAGCGGACCGGTGGCGTCGCTTCAGCGGTAACCTGCCGCCTGGAGCTCGAACAGGCCGGCATAGCGACCGCGGAGCGCCAGAAGCTCGACGTGCGATCCGGATTCCGCCACGCGGCCTCCTTCCAGCACGAGGATCCGGTCCGCGATCCGGACCGTCGAGAAGCGATGCGAGATGAGGAGCGCGGTTCGCCCCCGCGAAAGCTCGCGGAAGCGCTCGAACACCTCGAACTCGGCCCGGGCGTCGAGCGCCGCGGTCGGCTCGTCGAGGACCAGGATGTCGGCCTCGCGCATGTAGGCGCGCGCGATCGCGATCTTCTGCCACTCGCCCCCGGAGAGGTCGACGCCCTCCTCGAAACGTCGCCCGAGGAGCTGATCGTAGCCGCCCGCGAGGCGCGACACGACGCCGTCGGCGAGGCTCTGGCCGGCGGCCCTCCGGACGCGCTCGCGATCGCCCCGGTCTCCGATCCGACCCACCGCGATGTTGTCCGCGGCCGTGAAGTCGAAGCGGACGAAGTCCTGGAAGATCACCCCGATCCGGCTCCGGAGCTGGTCGAGGTCATAGTCGCGAAGGTCGTGGCCATCGAGCAGGATGCGGCCCTCGGTCGGCTCGTAGAGGCGGGCGAGCAGCTTCACGAGCGTCGTCTTGCCGGCCCCGTTCTCGCCGACCAGCGCCACGACCTCGCCCGCCCGGATCGCGAGATCGAGGTGGCGGACCGCCCAGGTCTCCTGGTCGGGATACCGGAAGCCGACATCCTCGAACACGAACCCGTCCCGGACCGGCTGGGGGAACGGGATCGGCTGCGCGGGCGAGCGGATCCGGGGCGCGACATCGAAGAAGGAGAACAGGTCGTCGAGGTATTGCGCCTGGCCGGAGACCTGGGACAGGCCGAGCAGCAGGCCCTCGATCAGGCCGCGGAGCCGCAGGAAGGAGCCCGCCAGGAACGTGAGGTCGCCGATCGTGAAGGCGCCCGCGACCGTGCGCCAGACGATGACCGCGTAGGCGGCGTAATAGGCGAGGGTGCCGAGCGCCGCGAAGAAGCCGCCCCAGGCCGCCCGCCCGATCGCGAGCTCGCGGTTCTCGACCAGGATGCGGGCGGAGAGGTGCCGGAAGCGGTCCGTGAGGTAGCCGTTCAGCCCGAACAGCTTCACCTCCTTCGCGTTCTCCACCCCAGCCCCGAGATAGCGCAGGTAGTCGATCTCCCGGCGCTCGGGCGAGCGCTGATAGGCGAGCCTGTAGCCGCGCCGGTTGAAGTGCAGCTCGTTCAGGAAGGCCGGGATCAGCGCGAGGACGAGAAGCAGGATCAGCCAGGGCAGGTAGGCGACGAGCGCGAGCGCGAGCGTCGCGACCGTCAGCGCATCCTGTGCCTGGCCGAAGACCTGCGACAGGAGGCTCGACCGCCAGGCGACCTGCCGGCGCGCCCGCTCCAGCCCATCCTGGATCCGGCTGTCCTCGAACTGCTCGAGATCGAGCGTCGCGGCATGGTCCATGAGCCGAAGCGTGATCGCGTTGCCGGACAGCTCGGCCAGGATGCCGTCGACGAGGCTCGTCGCGCGCCCGAGAAGATCGGACCCGATCGCGAGCCCGCATTCGAGCGCGATCAGGAGGCCGATGTCCGTGATCAGCGCCCCGGACGGTTCGGCGGAGCCGCGCGCGCCGACGACCGCGTCCAGGATGAGCTTCGCCACGTAGAGCATGAGCACGGGCAGCACGGCCCGGACGAGCCGAAGCCCGATGCTGGCCGCCGTGAGCGCCGGGCTCGCGGCCCAGACGAGCCGGAACAGCGCCGGAAGGTGACGCAGCGAGCCGAGCCGCTCGCGCAGCGCACGCCGGAGACGCTCAAGCGGGGAGGGGAGAAGCGGCGAAGGTGTCGGCTGGTCCATCGAGGGCGCTGACATCGTCACCGGCGGGGAGAGGTGCAAGGCTTCGGCGGCAGCACGTGGCCGGGAGCTGCGCCGGCAGCTACGGAGAGAACGCTCTTCCGCCGTTCGACGCCGCCCATGTCGCGGCGGCCGCATGCCCGTGATATGACCACGCCATGACAAGCCTCGTCAGGCCTCGGCCGAGCCTTCCCGGCACCCGTTCGGCCGTGCAATCCGCGATCCGGACCATCGAGACCGAGCGGAACGGCCTCGACGTGCTGCGCGAGGCGATCGCGGGGCATCTCGGGCCGCCCTTCGCGGCCGCGGTCGAGATCGCGACGGCGGCGCGCGGCCGCATCATCGTGACCGGGATGGGCAAATCCGGCCACGTCGCGCGCAAGATCGCGTCCACGCTCGCCTCGACCGGGACGCCGGCCTATTTCGTCCACCCGGCGGAGGCGAGCCACGGCGACCTCGGCATGATCCAGCGCGAGGACGTGATCCTGGCCCTGTCCTGGTCGGGCGAGACGCGCGAGCTCGCCGACATCGTGTCCTACGCCAAGCGCCGCCGCGTGCCGCTGCTGGCGCTCACCGCGAGCGCGACGTCCACCCTGGCCGTGGAGGCGGATGTCTGCCTCACGCTGCCGCAGGCGCGCGAGGCCTGCCCGAACGGCCAGGCGCCCACCACCTCGACGACCATGATGATGGCGACGGGCGACGCCTTCGCGGTGGCGCTGCTCGAGGGCCGGGGCTTCTCGCCGCTCGATTTCCACGCCTTCCACCCGGGCGGCCGGCTCGGCGCGGAGCTGAAGCAGGTCGCGAGCATCATGCACAGCGGCGACCTCATGCCGGTCGTGCCGCTCGGGACCCCGATGTCGGAAGCGGTGGTCGTGCAGAGCAGCAAGGGCTTCGGCTGCGTCGTCGTGATCGCCGGGGACGGCACGCTCGCCGGCATCGTGACCGACGGCGACCTGCGCCGTCACATGGGCGACAACCTGCTTGCGATGAGCGTCGACGAGGTCATGACCCTCCATCCGACAGTGGTCGAGCGCGACGCGCTGCTCGGCGAGGCGCTGGAGATCGTGGAATCGCGCGGCATCACGGCGCTGGTCGTCGTCGAGGCGGAGAGGCCGGTCGGCATCGTCCACGTCCTCGACCTGCTGCGGGCGGGCGTCGCGTAGGGCTCGATCGGACGAACCGGACACTCGGCCGTCATTCCCCGGAATGACGGCCGGCCGCTCGCCCGAACACCACCTCGGTCTCGCCATAGGTACGGCGGTCGAGCTCGTCGAAACCCGGCGGGAAGATGAAGCCCGAATCGGCCGCTTCCTCGACGACCACGAGCGCGTCGGGTGTGAGCCAGCCGCCCGCCTGGCAGGCGAGGAGGGCCGGGCCGGCGAGGTCTCGTCGATAGGGTGGATCGCAGAACACCAGCGAGAACGGGGCGTTCGGGGCCGCCGGTCCCATCTGGGACGCGTCGCGCCGGAACAGCCGTGTCGTGCCGCCTGCGCCCAGCGCCTCGATGTTCTGCCTGACGAGGCCGCGCGCCTCCTGGCCGTCGTCCACGAACACGGCATGGCCCGCGCCCCGCGACAGCGCCTCGAGCCCGAGCGCGCCGGTTCCGGCGAAGAGGTCGAGCACGCGGGTCTCGGGGGCCGGCTCCCCATAGGCATGAAGCAGGATGTTGAAGATCGCCTCGCGCAGCCGGTCGGAGGTCGGCCGGATCGTACCCGTCGCCGGTCCGGCGATGGGACGACCGCGCCAGCGCCCGCCGACGATCCGCAACGCGGGCTAGGTCCTGTGGACACTCATCGCAACCATAGAACGATGGCTGCGATGGTGACGA
>CAXTKM010000229.1:0-6654 GCA_964244795.1 uncultured Enterovirga sp. | reverse complement strand
TGTAGCCGGCCGATACGATCATGTCGTCGGAGCGCGCCTGGTACCAGAAGTAGCCGTCCTGGTCGCAGATGAAGCTGTCGCCCGGCATGTTCCAGCCGTCCTGGACGTAGGCTCGCTGGCGCGGGTCGTCGAGGTAGCGGCAGCCGACGGGGCCGCGGAGCGCGAGCCGCCCGACGGTGCCGCGCGGCACCTCGACGCCGTCCGGGTCGACGATCCGGGCCTCGTAGCCCGGGATGACCTTGCCGGTGGAGCCCGGCCGGATCTCGTCCTCGGTCGCGCTGATGTAGATGTGCAGGACCTCGGTGCCCCCGATGCCGTCGATCAGCCGCATCCCGGTCGCGTCGAACCAGGCCTGCCACGTGCCCTTCGGCAGGCTCTCGCCGGCGGACACGCAGGTGCGGAGCGACGCGATGTCGGAGCCCGCGAGCTTCGGGATCATCGCCCGGTAGGCGGTCGGGGCCGTGAAGCAGATCGTCGCGCCGAACCGCTCGATCGCGGGCAGGAGATCGTCGGGACCGGCCCGCTCGAGCACCACGAAGGAGCCCCCGACCCTCATCGGGAAGGTGACCACCCCGAGCCCGAACGTGAAGGCGAAGGGGGCCGAGCCGATGAAGCGGTCGGCGGGTGTCGGCCGGAGGATCATCTGCGAGAAGCCGTCGCAGACCGCCAGCATGTCGCGATGGTTGTGCATGCAGCCTTTCGGCTCGCCCGTCGTGCCGGACGTGAAGGCGACGAGGCAGATGTCGTCGGCTGCCGTGTCGACGGCCGTGAAGTCCGGGCTCGCGGCCTCGGCCAGGCGCTCGAGCGAGTCCGCCCCGCCCGCGCCCCAGTAGCAGATCCGTTCCAGGCCCGGCATCGCGGGCCGGGCCTTCTCCATCTCGTCCGCGAGCGCCCCGTCGCAGAGCGCGACTGCGATCCGGGCCTTGTTCACCGGATAGGCGATCTCCTTCGCGCGCAGCAGCGGCATGGTCGCGACCACCACGAGCCCGGCCTTGAGGCCGGCGAGATAGGCCGCGACCATCCACGGGTTGTTCGCGGAGCGCAGGAACAGCCGGGCCCCGGGAACGAGGCCGAACTCGTGCACGAAGACGTTGCAGAGCCGGTTCACCCGCGCCTGCAGCTCGCGATAGGTGAGGCTTTCGGCCGGGCTGAGGAGGCAGGGCGCCTCGCCGTGACCCTCGTCCACCCAGCGATCGAGCAGCGGGACGACGCAGTTCAGCCGCTCCGGGTAGCGATAGGCCGGGTGGTCGTCGAGGAAGACGGGCCAGTGCTCGCGCGGGGGGAGGTTGTCCCGCGCGAAGGTGTCGACGTGGGCGGAGCGGGTCATGACTCAGCCGTCCTGCCTCTCCCCGCGAAGCGCGGGAGAAGCGAACGTGCGAAGCACATCGCGCGCGATCACGACCTTCTGCACCTCGGTCGCGCCCTCGTAGATCCGCAGCGCCCTGATCTCGCGATACAGCTCCTCGACCTTCACGCCCGTCCGGACACCGTCGCCGCCGAAGATCTGCACGGCGCGGTCGATCACCCCTTGAGCGCTCTCGGTCGCGTGCATCTTCGCCATCGCGGCCTCGCGGGTCACGCGCGGCGCCCCGCGATCCTTGGTCCAGGCGGCCCGGTAGACGAGGAGCGCCGAGGTGTCGACGACGGTCGCCATGTCGGCCAGCGCCGCCTGCGTGAGCTGGAGATCGGCGAGCGGCGCGCCGAAAAGCTGGCGGGACGAGGCCCGGCCCAGCGCCTCGTCGAGCGCGCGCCGCGCGAGCCCGAGCGCGGCCGCCCCGACCGTCGACCGGAACACGTCGAGCGTCGCCATCGCGACCTTGAAGCCCTCGCCCGGGCCGCCGATCCGGTTCTCGACAGGGACCCGGCAGCCCTCGAAGCGCAGCCGCGCGAGCGGATGCGGGGCGATCACCTCGATCCGGTCCGCGATCGCGAAGCCCGGGGTGTCGGCCTCAACGAGATAGGCGGAGAGACCCTTCGCGCCTGGCGCCTCGCCGGTCCGGGCGAAGACGACGTAATGGTCGGCGATGCCGCCGTTCGAGATCCAGGTCTTCTCGCCGTCGAGCCGGACATGCGCGTTCCCGTCCGGCACGGCGGTGAGCGCGAGGGCGGCGACGTCCGATCCCGCGCCGGGTTCCGACAGCGCGAAGGCCGCGATCCGGGTGCCCTCGCCGACGCCGGGCAGCCAGCGGGCCTTCTGGTCCGGCGTGCCGAAGAGCACGATCGGGCCGGTGCCGAGGCCCTGCATCGCGAAGGCGAAGTCCGCGAGGCCGCTCTCGTAGGCGAGCGTCTCGCGGGCGAGGCAGAGCGCCCGGACGTCGTGCGGCGCCGCGCCGCCCTCGCTCCCCGGCACCGCGGCCGCGAGCCACCCGCCCGCACCTAAGGCGGCGACGAGGCGCCGGCAGGAACCGTCCGTGTCGCCGTGGTCGATGAGCGACGGCAGCGTCTCGGCCGCCCAGGTCGCGAGCGCGTCCCGGAAGACGCGATGGCGGGGCTCGAAGAACGGCCAGGCGAGGAAGGTCGCGTCAGGCATGGTGGTCGTTCGCCGTGGGCTGATTCCACCTGTCAGGCCCTGCGGGCCTGACAGCCTCCCGCCCGCCGTCGCCAGGATCTGCAAGGGAGGGATCGGGCCGCGGTGTTCCCTCGCTAGGGGAAGAGTGAGCCGGAGCGAGGGAGCGTGATCCCTCCCCTGCAGGGAAGGGCCGAGTCGCGCCGGAGGCGCGAACCGGGGTGGGGCGCGCCGCACACCGCTCCTTGAGGCGAGCGAAGATCGTGTCGAGGACCATGCGCTTCTCGCGGTCGACCTGATGGTTGCTGAAGCGCAAGACATCGTAGCCGAGCTCGGACAGCAGGCGGTCGCGGGCGGCGTCTCGTCTCAGGCCTGCGTCGGACCCATGCTGGTTTCCATCGACCCCGATCACGAGCTTGGCCCGGAGACACGCGAAATCGACGACGAAGCGATCGATGGGCGTCTGACGCCGGAAGTGGAAGCCGGTCGGCACGATCGATTCTCGGAGCCAGTTCCAGAGTTTGACCTCCTGCGGCGTCAACCGTTTTCGGAGCGCGCGTCCGGGTACCGCGCCTAGCGCCGTGCGAGGCCCGCCCCACCCGTCAGGCCCTACGGGCCTGCCACCCTCCCCTGCAGGGGAGGGATCAGGCGGCGAGGGCCTTCCTGATGTCTCGCGTTCGACACTGCTTCTGTCGTCGGCCATCAATTCCCCTCGAACACCGGCACCCGCCGCTCGGCGAAGGCCCGGTACGCTCGGGCGAAATCCTCGGTCGTCATGCAGAGCGCCTGGGCCACGGCCTCCTGCTCGATCGCCTCTTCGACCGACATCGCCCATTCGGCAGCCAGCATCCGCTTCGTCATCGTGTTCGCGAAGGTCGGGCCGGCGGCGATCCCCGCCGCCAGCGCGGCGGCCTCCCCGGCCAAGTCGTCCGGCTCGACGAGGCGGCTGAAGAAGCCCCAGCGCTCGCCCTCGTCCGCGCTCATGAAGCGGCCCGTGTAGAGGAGCTCGGAGGCGCGACCTTGGCCGATGATCCGGGGCAGGATCGCGCAGGCGCCCATGTCGCATCCGGCGAGCCCGACCCTGTTGAACAGGAACGCGACCTTCGCCCGCCCGGTCGCGATCCGGATGTCGGACGCCATCGCGAGGATCGCGCCCGCGCCGGCGCAGATGCCGTCCACC
Organism: uncultured Enterovirga sp.; assembly: GCA_964244795.1. Taxonomy (GTDB): domain Bacteria; phylum Pseudomonadota; class Alphaproteobacteria; order Rhizobiales; family Beijerinckiaceae; genus Enterovirga. The sequence goes on along the minus strand of CAXTKM010000229.1, from coordinate 2,968 downwards.
GCCGCGATCACCGGCTGTGGGCAGGCCCGGATGTTCTTCACGAGCTCGCCCGTCATCCGGGTGAAGGCGGTGAGGCCCTTCGTGTCCATCGCGACGAGCGGGCCGATGATCTCGTGCACGTCGCCGCCGGATGAGAAGTTGCCGCCGGCGCCCGCGATCACGATCACCTTCAGGGCGTCGTCCTTCGCGCAGGCGGAGAAGAAATCCGCGAGCTCGCGGTAGCTCTCGAAGGTGAGCGGGTTCTTCCGCTCCGGCCGGTTCAGCGTCACGGTCGCGACGCCGGCCTCCAGGGCGAGCAGGAAATGCTCCGCGCGGTACTCTGCAAGAGGGAGCGTGACGGGATTCGCGGGGCGGCTCATCGGGGCGTCTCTCCGAGCGCGCGGCGGACGGAGCGCTTCGTCCGGCCGAGGGCCGACATCAGGTCCTCGACGCCGCTCGGGCCGAGGTCGGCGAACATCGCCGCGATCCAGCCCTCGTGCTCGCGGGCCATCGCGGCGAAGGCGGCACGGCCGGCCTTCGTCAGCGTCACGACCTGCGCCCGGCGGTCGTCCGGCGAGGGGCGGCGCTCGACGTGGCCGGACTGGACCAGCCGCTCGACGAGGCCGGTGAGATTGCCGTTCGACACCATCATGCGGCGCGACAGCTCGGACAGAGTCAGTCCGCCCGGTGCCCGCTCGAGCTGGGCCATCACGTCGAAACGCGGCAGCGTGATCCCGAAACGCTCGCGGAGCCGGCGGCGCACCTCGGTCTCGATCGTGGTCGTGCAGGTCAGGAGCCGGAGCCAGAGCCGGACCTCGTCACGGCGGCCGTCCGCCGTCTCGGGGGCATCCGGCCGGGCCTGCCGAACCGTGTCGAGGCCAGGGAGGGCGTCCACGCTAGACCTCCCCGCCCGCGATCGCGATCGCCTGTCCGGTGACCGAGCCCGCGGCCTCGCCGCAGAGCCAGAGCACCGCGTCCGCGACCTCGGCAGGCTGGACGAGCCGGCCTTGCGGGTTGTGGCGCGTCAGCTCGGAGAGGGCTGCCTCGCGCAAGCGGCCCGTCTTGCGGACGATGTCGTCGAGCGAGCGTGCGACGAGGTCCGTGTCCGCGAAGCCCGGACAGACGGCGTTGACCGTGATGCCGGTCAGGGCCGTCTCGGCCGCGAGCGCCCGGACGAGGCCGAGGACGCCATGCTTCGCCGCGCAATAGGCCGTGACGTAGGGGTAGCCCTTGAGGCTCGCCGTGGACGCGACCGCCACGATCCGGCCGTAGCCGCGCGCCTGCATCCCACCGATGCACGCCCGGATCGCGTGCGCGACCCCGCCGACGTTCAGCTCCCACATGGCCCGGAAATCGTCCGGCGTCGTCCGGCCGAAGGGTTTCGACACGACGCCGCCCGCGCTCGCGACCAGGACGTCGATGCCGCCCCGCTCGGCCGCCGCCTCCGCGATGCCGCGGGAGAGCGCGTCCGCGTCCGTCACGTCCGCCTGGACCAGCGCATGCGCGTCGCCCGCCCCGACCGCGTCCCGGAGCCGGCCCTCGTCGCGTCCGAGCACCGTCACGCTCGCGCCGGACCGGGCGAGGCCGGCCGCGATCGCGCGCCCGATGCCGCTGCCGCCGCCCGTGACGAGCGCGTGCCGGCCGGCGAGCGCGCCCGCCGCGTTCGAACTCGGGACCAGCGCTCCTGACTGCATGCGGGCGGGCCTCCTCTCGACAGTGCTTGCGGGTTCGACGACGCTTACTTTAAGCTTCAAACATCTCCTGGCAAGCGAGGCCGGCACGTCGCCCGGCACGCGACTTGGATGGGAGCCGGCAGGTGGGGCGGGCGGCTGGACCGCGTGCCTCCGCAGGAGTGCAGGACGATGAAGGCAGCCACGGCAACCGTCGGCCTCGCGGCCGCGCTCTCGATCTCGGTCCTGGCGACCGCCGCCGGCGCCCAGGAGAAGGTGAAGGTCGGGCTGATCCTGACGCTGTCGGGCTCCTCGGCCGTCCTGGGTCAGCAGGCCCGGAACGGCTTCGAGCTCGCGCTGAAGCAGCTCGGCGGCAAGCTCGGCGGCCGCGACGCCGAGATCGTGGTCGTCGACGACGAGCTTAAGCCGGACGTCGCGGTGACGAAGGTCAAGGGGCTGATCGACCGCGACAAGGTCGACTTCGTGGTCGGTCCGATCTTCTCGAACGTGCTCGGCGCGATCGTGAAGCCGGTGACCGATTCCAGCACCTTCCTGATCAGCCCGAACGCCGGCTCGTCGGCTCTGGCCGGACGGAACTGCAACCCGTTCTTCTTCTCGACGTCGTACCAGAACGACCAGGTCCACCAGGTCTCGGGCAAGGTCGCCCAGGACCGCGGCTACAAGAGCGTCTACCTCCTCGCCCCGAACTACCAGGCCGGCAAGGACGCGATGTCCGGTTTCAAGCGCGACTTCAGGGGCCAGGTCGTCGAGGAATCCTACGTCCCCCTGAACACGCTCGACTTCCAGTCGGAGCTCGCGAAGATCGGCTCGATGAAGCCGGACGCGATCTTCACCTTCATGCCGGGCGGCATGGGCGTGAACCTCGTCAAGCAGTTCAAGCAGGCCGGCCTCACGATGCCGGTGCTCTCGTCCTTCACGGTCGACGAGGCGACGCTGCCCGCGCAGGGCGACGCCGCGCTCGGGATGTGGGCCGGCTCGAACTGGGCCCCGAACCTCGACAACCCGCAGAACAAGGCTTTCGTGGCGGCCTACCTCGCGGCGCATAACGCGGTGCCGGCGACCTACGCCTTCCAGGCCTTCGACGCCGCGTACACCCGGAAAAAGCGGACGCAAAACGTCGTCGACTACGACGATCTCCTCGAACTCTGGCTCAAGCTCCTTACCGACGCTCCCGAGGTCGCCGAACATTTCGCCGCCCGCTTCCGCCACGTCCTCGTCGACGAATACCAGGACACCAACACCCTGCAGGCGCAGATTGTCGACAAACTCGCCGCGCATCACCGCGTCATGGCCGTCGG
>CAXTKM010000228.1:0-6657 GCA_964244795.1 uncultured Enterovirga sp. | reverse complement strand
GCGCCCCGGGTCATCAAGCCCGAGACCAGCGAGGCGATGCGCTACATCATGCGGCTGAACGCCGTGAAGGGCTCGGCCTCGAAGGCCGCGGTCCCGGGCTACTTCGTCGGCGGCAAGACCGGCACGGCCGAGAAGGTGGTCGGCGGCCGCTATTCGAAGACGAGGCTGTTCACGACCTTCATGGCCGTGACCCCGGCCGACCAGCCGAAATACCTCGTCGTGACGGTGTTCGACGAGCCGCAGGCCGCGCCCGAGACCGGCGGCTACGCGACCGCGGCCTACAACGCCGGCGAGACCACGGGCCGCATCCTCGAGCGCGTCGCCCCGATGCTCTCGATCGTGCCGCGCTTCGAGCCGCCCGCGAACCCGTTCCCGCTGATGGCGAAGCTCGGCGCCTGGGGGACCCGGTGATGGATTCTTGGCTGGGCCGCGACGCTGGAGCGCCTCTCCCCGTCCTTGACGGGGAGAGGTCGAGTCGGACGTCAGTCCGACCGGGTGAGGGGCGTGGGACACGCGCCGGCTACGTCGAGTCTCCCGGCCCCTCACCCGGTCTCGCTGACGCGAGGCTCGACCTCTCCCCGCAGGCGGGGAGAGGAGTCGCGCGGAACCTCGGGGTGGGCGCACCCGACCCGGCCGGTGTAGAGGGCGGCATGTCCCCGCTCACCCTCGCCGATCTCTTCCCCGACGTTCCGGGCGCCGGTCCCGTCCCGGTCACCGGGCTCGCGGACGACAGCCGCCGCGTGCAGGAGGGCTTCGCCTTCGTGGCCGTGCCGGGCACCCGGGCGAACGGCGCAGCCTTCATCGCCGACGCGCTCGCCCGCGGCGCGGCCGCGATCGTGGGCGAGGTCGAGCGCCCGCGGACGCTGTTTCCCGAGATCCCCTATCTGCGGGTCGCGGATGCCCGCCGGGCGCTCTCGCTCGCGGCGGCTCGCCTCCATCCTGGGCAGCCCGCGACGGTGGTGGCCGTCACCGGCACGAGCGGGAAGAGCTCCGTCGCCGAGTTCGCCCGCCAGCTCTTCGCCCGCCAGGGGCACGAGAGCGCGAGCCTCGGCACGCTCGGGATCGTGACGGCGCGCGGTGCGGACTACGGCGCGCTGACGACCCCGGACCCGATCTCGCTGCATCGCGATCTCGACCAGCTCGCGGCCGAGGGCGTGACCCATCTCGCGATGGAAGCCTCGTCGCACGGCATCGCGCAGCGCCGGCTCGACGGTGTCCGGCTCGCGGCCGCGGCCTTCACCAATCTCGGCCGCGACCATCTCGACTACCACGGCACGACCGCCGAATACCTCGACGCGAAGCTTCGGCTGTTCCGCGAGCTTCTCCCGGCCGGACGTCCCGTCGTCCTGAACGCCGACTGTGCCGAAGCCGGGCGGGTCGCGGACGCGGTCGCGGCGGCCGGCCACCCGATCCTCACCGTCGGCCGGCAAGGGACCGCATTGCAGCTCGTCGCGGCCGAACGGACAGGCTTCACGCAGCGCCTGACCATCCGGATCGAGAGCGGCCGATCCGGCCGCAGCCTCGACCTTCCGGTCGACTTCCCCCTGGTCGGCGCGTTCCAGATCGAGAACGCGCTGGTCGCGGCCGGCCTCGTGATGGCGGCCTCGCCCGAGGCCGATCCGGCCGCGATCGTGGACGCTCTCTCCGGCCTCGCCGGCGTGCCGGGCCGGCTCGAGCGGATCGGCGAGATCGGAGGCGCGCTCTGCGTCGTCGACTACGCCCACAAGCCGGACGCGCTGGACGCGGTCCTGGACGCGCTCCGGCCCTTCGCGAGCGGGCGGCTCGTCTGCGTCTTCGGCTGCGGCGGCGACCGCGATCGGGGCAAGCGCCCGATCATGGGCGGGGTCGCGGCCCGCAAGGCCGATGTCGTGATCGTGACGGACGACAACCCGCGCTCCGAGGACCCGGCCGCGATCCGGGCCGCGATCCTGGCCGGCATGCCGGCGGGCGCCGCGGCGGGCGCGCGCGAGATCGGCGATCGCGGCGAGGCGATCCGGGCCGCGATGTCCGACCTCCGGTCGGGCGACGTGCTGCTCGTCGCCGGCAAGGGACACGAAACCGGCCAGATCGTGGGCGACCGGGTCCTGCCGTTCTCGGATCACGCGGTGATCCGGGCGGCCATGGAGCGCGCCGCGTGACCGAACCGCTCTGGAGCCGCGACGCGCTCGCGACACTGCCCGAGGCGAGGCTCGTGGGCGAGCCCGCGCCCGTGCGGGGCTGCTCGATCGACACCCGGACGCTCGAACCCGGCGACCTCTTCTTCGCGGTCCGGGGCGTGAGCTCGGACGCGCACGACCATGTCCCGGCCGCCTTCGCGAAGGGTGCCGCAGCCGCCGTCGTGTCGGCGGAGCGGGCGGGCGAGTTCGCGGATGCCGGGCCGCTCGTCGTCGTGCCGGACGTGCTCGCCGCCATGGGAGCGCTGGGCCGGGCCGCGCGGGCGCGATGCGCCGGCCGGATCGTCGCCGTCACAGGCTCGGTCGGCAAGACCGGCACCAAGGAGGCGCTGCGCCTCGTCCTCTCCCGCTTCGGCCGGACGCATGCAGCGGTCGCGTCCTTCAACAATCATTGGGGCGTGCCCCTGACCCTCGCCCGCATGCCGGCCGAGACGGCGTTCGGGGTGTTCGAGATCGGGATGAACCATCCTGGCGAGATCGTGCCGCTCACGGCCATGGTCCGGCCGCATGTGGCGGTCGTGACGACGATCGAGCCGGTCCATATCGGGCATTTTCGCTCGATCTTCGGCATCGCCGACGCGAAGGGCGAGATCTTCTCGGGTCTCGAGCCCGGCGGGGTCGCGGTCGTGACCCGAGACAGCCCGCATTTCGATCGCCTCGCCGCCCATGCCCACGCGTCCCGGGCCGGCCGGGTGATCGGCTTCGGCGAGAGCGCCTCGGCCGACGTCCGGGCGCTCAGGATCGCGGCCGGGCCGGACGGATCCTTCGTCGAGGCCGACGTCCTCGGGCGCCGCGTGACCTATCGGGTCGGGAGCCCGGGCCGGCACGTCGCGCTGAACTCGCTCGCGGTGCTCGCCGTCGCGTCGGCGCTCGGGCTCGATCTCGACGAGGCCGCGTCCTGCTGCGCGGCCCTGACCCCGCCCGCCGGGCGGGGCGAGCGAACCACGCTCGCGGCGCCATCCGGACCGTTCGTGCTGATCGACGAGAGCTTCAACGCGAACCCGGCCTCGATGCGGGCGGCGCTGGCCACGCTATCGCTGGCCGAGCTCCCGACCGGAGGCCGCCGGATCGCGGTCCTGGCCGACATGGGCGAGCTCGGCGAGACCGGCCCGGCCGCGCACCGCGATCTCGCGGAGGCGGTGCTGGCGTCGGGGGCCGACCTCGTCTTCGCCGCGGGGCCGCTCATGCGCGGCCTCTACGACGCTCTGCCGGCGCGGCTCCGGGCCGGCCATGCCGAGGCCGCCTCCGGGCTCGACCCGCTCGTTGCGGACGCGATCCGGGCCGGCGACGTCGTGATGGTCAAGGGCTCGAAATCGACGCTCGTCTCGAAGGTGGCGGCAGGTCTTCGGTCGCGTTTCGGCGAGCCCGTGTCCGCCGCCGCCGCGGCCCGGAGCTGAGCCGACGCGATGCTGATCTTCCTCGCCGACTTCGCGCACCTGTTCTCGCCGCTGAACGTCTTCCGGTACATCACGTTCCGGACGGCCGGCGGCGTCGCGACAGCGCTGATCTTCGTCTTCTGGCTCGGGCCGGCCACGATCTCCTCGCTCCGGGTCCGGCAGGGCAAGGGCCAGCCGATCCGCGAGGACGGGCCGCAGTCGCACATCCTCACGAAGCGCGGCACGCCGACGATGGGCGGCCTGATGATCCTCGCCGGCGTCCTGGTCGCGACCGTCCTCTGGGCCGATCCCCGCAACCTCTACGTCTGGGTCGTGGTCTTCGTGACCTTCGGGTTCGGAGGGATCGGGCTCTACGACGACTACCTCAAGGTCTCGAAACAGTCGCATGCGGGCTTCTCCGGCCGGAGCCGGCTCTTGCTCGAGGTCCTGATCGGGCTCGCGGCCTGCGCCATGATCGCGTTCATCGCCCCGCCCGGCCTCTCCAACAAGCTGTCGCTCCCTTTCCTGAAGGACCTGCTCGTCGACTTCGGCTGGTTCTACATCGCCTTCGGGGCCGTCGTGATCGTCGGCGCCGGCAACGCCGTGAACCTGACCGACGGGCTCGACGGGCTCGCGATCGTGCCCGTGATGATCGCGGCCGCGACCTTCGGGTTCGTGGCCTACCTGTCCGGCAACGCGATCTTCGCGAGCTACCTCCAGATCCGCTTCGTGCCCGGCACGGGCGAGCTCGCGGTGCTGTGCGGGGCGCTGCTCGGGTCCGGGCTCGGATTCCTGTGGTTCAACGCGCCGCCGGCGCAGGTCTTCATGGGCGACACGGGATCGCTCGCGCTCGGCGGCTTGCTCGGCACGACCGCGGTCGCGACGAAGCACGAGCTCGTGCTGTCGATCGTCGGCGGCCTGTTCGTGATGGAGGCCGTCTCGGTCATCATCCAGGTCGGCTACTTCAAGATGACCGGCAAGCGCTTCTTCCGGATGGCTCCGATCCACCACCATTTCGAGCAGGTCGGCTGGACCGAACCCCAGGTCGTGATCCGCTTCTGGATCATCGCCGCCCTGCTGGCGCTCGTCGGCCTCTCGACGCTGAAGCTCCGATGAGGATCCCCGCGACAGGCCCCCTCTCCCGAGGTGGAGAGGGATGGGGTGAGGGAACGACCTCTCAGGCGGAGCCCGCATCTCGGGTGTCGCTGGCTCCGCCGTCGATGCCAGTCCCTCACCCCAGCCCTCTCCCTCTCGGGAGAGGGGGCGGCGTCGCGTCATGACGCCCGCGACCATCTTCTCCGGCCGGCGCGTCGCGCTCTTCGGCCTCGGCGGCTCCGGGATCGCGACCGCGCTCGCGCTCAAGGCCGGCGGGGCCGAGGTCTGGGCGTCGGACGACGGCGATGCAGGCCTGGAGCGCGCCCGCACCCAGGGCATCGAGACCGTCGACCTCCGCGACGCCGACTGGTCCGGCTTCGCGGCCCTGGTCCTCGCGCCGGGCGTGCCGTTGACCCATCCCGCTCCGCACTGGACGGCCGAGCGCGCGCACGCGGCAGGAATCGAGATCCTCGGCGACATCGAGCTGTTCTGCCGCGAGCGGGCGCGGCTCGCGCCCGAGGCGCCCTTCGTCGCGATCACGGGCACGAACGGCAAGTCGACCACGACCGCGCTGGTCAGCCACATCCTCCGGGCGGCAGGGCTCGACGTGCAGACCGGAGGCAACATCGGGGCGGCGATCCTGTCGCTCGCCCCGCCTGCGGCCGAGCGCGTCCACGTCGTCGAGATGTCGTCCTTCCAGATCGACCTCACGCCGTCGCTCGCACCGAGCGTCGGCATCGTCATGAACGTGTCGCCCGATCATCTCGACCGCCACGGCACGCTCGAGCGATACGCCGCGATCAAGGCCCGGCTCGCGGCCGGCGCCGCGGTCGCGATCGTCGGCATCGACGACGAGCCGAGCCGCGCGATCTACGATGCCCTCCTCCGGCGGGGCGGGCGGGTCTACGGCGTCACGGGCGGGATGCTGCCGGGCGACGGCTTCCATTTCGAGGGCTCGCGCCTCTTCGCGACCTTCGGGACGAGCACCCACCGGATCGTCGACCTGAAGGGCATCGGCTCGCTCCGGGGCGAGCACAACGCCCAGAACGCCGCCGTCGCGATCGCGACCGCGGAGGTGCTCGGACTCGAGGAGCTTGTCGCGGTGGCAGCGCTCGCGAGCTTCCCGGGCCTGCACCACAGGATGGAGGAGGTCGGCCGCCAGGGCGACACCCTGTTCGTGAACGACTCGAAGGCGACCAACGCGGATTCCGCCGAGAAGGCGCTCGCATCCTTCGACGACGTGTTCTGGATCCTCGGCGGCAAGCCGAAGGAGGGCGGCATCCAGTCGCTCCGACATCTCTTCCCGCGCGTGCGGAAGGCCTACCTGATCGGGGAGGCCAGCGCCGACTTCGCGGGGACGTTCGGTGGCGAGGTGCCGCATGTCACCTGCGGGACGCTGGACCGTGCCGTGGACGCGGCCGCCCGGGACGCGGCGGCCTTGGAGGAGGGCGAGCCCGTCGTCCTGCTGTCGCCCGCCTGCGCGTCCTACGACCAGTACCCGAACTTCGAGGTCCGGGGAGACCACTTCCGCGAGCTCGTCCGGGCGCTGCCCGGCGCGGAGATGCGGTCGTGAGCGGGCCGCCTTTCGCACCGCCACGTTCCTTCTTCCCTTGCGGGAGAAGGAAGCGCGCTCCCGCACCCCATCGTATTCGCCCCGGCCCGGAGCTGATCCATGTCCTCGCGCGCTGAACGGACCTATCTCGGCGACTGGCTCTGGACCGTCGACCGGCATCTCATCGCCGGCCTCGCGGCCCTGATGGTCGCGGGCCTCGTGTTCCTGATGGCGGGCGGGCCGCCCGTCGCCGAGCGGCTCGGGCTGTCGCCCTTCCATTTCGTGAACCGGCAGGTCGTCTACCTCATCCCGACGATCGCGATCCTGGTCGCGGTGTCCTTCCTGTCGCTCCGGCACGTGCGCCGGGTCGCGCTCGCGGTCTATGCTGTCAGCGTGCTCCTCTGCATCCTGGCCCTGCATTTCGGCCCCGAGATCAAGGGCGCGCATCGCTGGGTCCAGC
>CAXTKM010000227.1:0-6688 GCA_964244795.1 uncultured Enterovirga sp. | reverse complement strand
CGCGGTCGGCTGATCGCCCGCCGGCTGGTATTCGGAGGTCAGCGCGAAGGAGATGCCGCCCTCGGATTTCTCCGGTCGGGACGGGCGGTGCGGGATCCACTGCTTGCCGTTCTTGAACAGCGGGTTGCCGCTCTCCAGCAGCGACGACAAGGCCGCGACGGTCGCCGACAGGCCCTCGGAGGAGGGCAGGGCGGTGTCGTCGTCCTCGCCGCTGGTCTCCTCTCCCCGCTTCAGCGGGGAGAGGAGACCCCGCGTCGAGCCCGAGCGTCTTCGCCAGCGCCGGGTCGACGGCCTCGACCGGACCTGCGTCGAACGCGGCCTGGGGCTGCTCGCCGAACCCCGCGAGGCCGCTCTTGCGCCGCGGCTTCTTCCGGGCCGGCTTCGGCTCCGGCGCGTCGGCCCGGTAGGCGTCGCCTCGCCCGTCCTGGCGGTTGATCCCCGGGCTGAGCAGGTCGGCGAGGTAGCCTTCGAGCGGCTTCAGCGTCGGCTTGCCCGACTTCGGCTGCGCGCGGCCGCGACCGGGTGGCGCCGCCGCGCCGGGATCCTGCTTCGAAGCTCGTGCCATCGGCGCAATATGGAGGGAGTCGAGCCTGTCTGGAAGCCGGAGCGGCGCCGCAGAGCCCGGGATCGGACGATGATCCCTGCCTCCCCCCATCCCTGCCTCCCTCGATCCTTGGCTCCCGTGATCCTATTCTGGGCCAGCCTGATGGTCGAAGGAGACATGCCGATGGGCCTCGACGGCATCGCCCTGTTCGCGCTCGCGCTGTTCGTCGCCGCAGCGACGCCCGGCCCGGCGGTCGCGGCGATCGTCGCCCGGGTGACCGCCCGCGGGCCGGCCGGCATTATCGCCTTCGCGATCGGGCTCGCCCTGGGCGACGTCGCCTGGCTGGGGATCGCGGTCTTGGGTCTCGCGGCGCTCGCGCTGGCCTTCGACGGCGTGCTGACCGTGATCCGGCTCGCCGGTGCCCTCTACCTCCTGGTCATCGCCTGGCAGCTCTGGACGGCCGAGCCGGATCTTTCCGGCGATGCGCTGGTGCCGCCGACGGAACATCCTCTCCGGCTCGCGCTCGCGGGCTTCGCCCTCAGTCTCGGCAACCCGAAGGTCATCGTGTTCTACCTGGCGCTGCTGCCGAACCTCGTCGACCTTCGGGCCGTGACGAGCGCGACCTTCGCCGGCCTGGCGATCTTGGCCCTCGTCATCCTCGGGACCGTCCTCGCCGGCTACATCCTGCTGGCAACCCGGGCAAGGCGCCTCTTTCGAAGCCCCGCGGCGCTGCGGCGCATGCGGCGCGGCGGCAGCATCGCGTTGGCGGGGGCCGCCGTTGCGATCGCGATCCGGTGAGCGGATCGCGGGATCGGGAGCAGGATCACAGGATGCCGGGAGGGATGGGCGTCGAACCGGGTGCGGAGCGGCTGAACCTGCTGACGGACGTGGCCGGGATCACGGTCGGCCACGCCGACGATTCCCGTCTCGCGAGCGGCGTGACGGCGATGCTGTTCGATCGGCCGGCGGTCGCGGGCGTCGCGGTGGTCGGCGGGGCGCCGGCCGGCCGCGACCTCGACTGCCTCAGGCCGGACCGGAGCGTCGAGCGGATCGACGCGATCGTGCTTTCGGGCGGGTCCGGCTTCGGGCTCGACGCGGCCTCCGGAGCGCAGGCCTGGCTGCGCGAGCGGGGGCGGGGCCTCCCGGTCCGGTCCGTCCAGGTGCCGATCGTGCCCTCGGCCGTGCTGTTCGACCTGCTGAACGGCGGCGACAAGGACTGGGGACGCTACCCGCCCTATCGCGAACTCGGCTACGCGGCCTGCGCGAACGCTGCCCGGACCTTCGCGCTCGGCACCGCCGGAGCCGGCTACGGGGCCACCACGGTCGACCTGAAGGGCGGCATCGGCTCGGCGAGCATCGGCACGACGACCGGCCGAACGGTCGGGGCGATCGCGGCCGTGAACGCGATCGGTTCTGCGATCGTCGGCCGCGGGCCGCATTTCTGGGCCGCACCGTTCGAGCGCGACGGCGAGTTCGGCGGGAAGGGCTCGCCCGATCGCTGGGACGAGGAGGCTCGCCCGCTCCGCTGGAAGGGATCGTCCTCGCCCGCGACCACGCTGGCCGTCGTCGCGACGGACGCCGCGCTGACCAAGGCGGAAGCGTCCCGGATGGCGCAGGTCGCGGCGGGCGGCCTCGCGAAGGCGCTCCGCCTGTCGCACGCCCCGATGGACGGCGACCTCGTGTTCGCGGTCTCGACCGGGCGGAGCGGCGTGGGCGTGACCCTCGACGAGCTGACGGAGATCTCTGCCCTCGCGTCGGACGCTCTCGCCCGGGCGGTCGCACGCGGCGTCTACGCGGCTGCGGCCCTGCCGTTCACCGGAGCACTGCCATCCTGGGCAGAGCTTCTTCGAAAACAATGAGTTGAGGCGAGTGATTGATCTGACGCTCGAACTCGCTCCCGCGAGATCGCCGTCGTATAGAAGGTAGATTTCCGTTTTTCGACAGTATCTTAGGTTAGTAAGTTGATAAATCGAGAGATGCATCTCTATCGACGGTTCATGTCGCTCAGGTTCCAGTTCAGGCAGGGCGATCTCAGGTATGAGGCAACGAACCGAACCCACTGAGGCAAAATGCCGTTTCTCAACCCGTCCTTTTCCCACCGAGGATGAGCCGCTGTCCGGCCTACCCGGTCGTGTTCCCCGGCCCGATCGGCCCGTAACGAGCGCTCTCTCCGGTTCGTTGTACGGGTGTCGAACCTCTCTCCAGAACCGAACCTCGCAGTACGTTCCGGCCGCGAGGCCGAGCCCGGAACCCGTCGATCGTCACCTCATGAGTCCTGCTAGGCACGGCGTCGGGGCAGATCGCGGCGGCGTAGATGGGGTCTCGCCTTCCGCCCTCCGGCCCTGCGACGACGGCCAGAATGGCCTCGCGGTTCCCGTCCCGGGCTCTTGCGACCTGCCGCCCTGATCTCCGTTACTCTCCTGTCCCCTGCCTTGATCCTGTGACGCCGTGATCCGGAGAGCCACGGACGCCGTGATCCCGGTTGTGCAGGATCACGGTTAAGCGGTCGTTAACGTCCTGCCCGTTGCGGGTCCGCCGTCCGGCGTGATAGCCGCGGGGCCATGGCGTCCTCCCCCATCCTCGTCGCGCCCTCGCTTCTCGCCTGCGATTTCGGCAGGCTGGCCGAGGAGGTGCGGGCCGTCGACGGGGCCGGGGCCGACTGGGTCCATGTCGACGTCATGGACGGCCATTTCGTGCCGAACATCACCTTCGGGCCGGAGCTGGTCCGGGCCGTCCGGCGCGCGAGCGCGAAGCCGATCGACGTCCACCTGATGATCGCGCCCGCCGACCCCTATCTCGCGGCCTTCGCGGAGGCCGGTGCCGACCTGATCACGGTCCATGCGGAAGCCGGGCCGCACCTGCACCGCTCGGTCCAGGCCATCGCGGCGCTGGGCAAGCGGGCCGGCGTCGCGATCAACCCCGGCACGCCGGAGAGTGCGGTCGAGCCGGTGCTCGACCTCGTCGACCTCGTCCTCGTGATGACCGTGAATCCCGGCTTCGGCGGTCAGAGCTTCATCGCCTCGACGCTGGAGAAGATCGGCCGCATCCGGGCGATGATCGGCGGCCGCGACATCGCGATCGAGGTCGATGGTGGGATCACGCCGGAGACGGCGTCGCTCGCGGCCCGGGCCGGCGCGAGCATCTTCGTCGCGGGCTCGGCCGTGTTCGGGCAGGAGTCCTACGGCGCCGCGATCGACGGCATCCGGGGAGCGGCCGAGCGCGCCACCGGCCAATGGACGTGAGAGAGCGAGCCCGATGATCTCCCGCTACAGCCGGCCCGAGATGGCCGCGATCTGGTCGCCCGAGACGCGGTTCCGGATCTGGTTCGAGATCGAGGCGCACGCGACGACGGCGCTGGCCGAGCTCGGGGTCGTGCCTCGCGAGGCGGCCGAGACCATCTGGGCGAAGGGCCGCGACGCCGTCTTCGAAGTCGACCGCATCGACGAGATCGAGCGGGTGACGAAGCACGACGTCATCGCCTTCCTGACCCACCTGTCGGAGATCGTCGGCCCCGAGGCCCGCTTCGTGCACCAGGGCATGACGTCGTCCGACGTGCTCGACACCTGCCTCTCCGTCCAGCTCGCCCGCGCCGCCGACATCCTGGTCAAGGATGTCGACGCCCTGCTCGAGGCCCTGAAGAGGCGGGCCTTCGAGCACCGGATGACCCCGACGATCGGGCGCTCGCACGGCATCCACGCCGAACCCGTGACGTTCGGACTGAAGCTCGCCGGCTTTCACGCCGAGTTCCAGCGCGCCCGAGCCCGGCTGGTCGCGGCCAGGGCCGAGATCGCGACATGCGCGATCTCGGGCGCGGTCGGGACGTTCGCGAACATCGACCCCCGGGTCGAGGCCTATGTCGCTTCGAGGATGGGGCTCGCTGTCGAGCCGGTCTCGAGCCAGGTCATCCCGCGCGACAGGCATGCGATGTTCTTCGCGACGCTCGGCGTCGTCGCGTCCTCGCTCGAGCGCCTCGCGATCGAGATCCGCCACCTGCAGCGCTCCGAGGTTCTGGAGGCGGAGGAGTTCTTCTCGGAGGGCCAGAAGGGCTCCTCCGCGATGCCGCACAAGCGGAACCCGGTCCTGACGGAGAACATCACGGGCCTCGCCCGGATGGTCAGGTCCTACGCGCTGCCCGCGATGGAGAACGTGGCGCTCTGGCACGAGCGCGACATCTCGCATTCCTCGGTCGAGCGCATGATCGGCCCGGACGCGACCGTGACGCTCGATTTCGCGCTCGCCCGCATGGCCGGCGTCGTCGAGAAGCTCGTGGTCTATCCGGAGAACATGCAGAGGAACCTCGACCGGCTCGGCGGGCTCGTCCATTCGCAGCGCGTGCTGCTCGCCCTCACGCAGAAAGGCGTCAGCCGCGAGGATGCTTACCGGCTCGTGCAGCGGAACGCGATGCCGGTCTGGCGCGGGGAGGGCGACTTCCTGACCCTGCTCGGGGCCGATCCCGAGGTCTCGGCCGCGCTCTCGCGACCCGAGCTCGCCGAGCTGTTCGACCTCGCCTATCACCTGAAGCACGTCGACACGGTGTTCGGGCGGGTGTTCGGGACGGCTCCCGCCGGAACGGGCATCCCGGCCTGAGCCGGGCGCCCTTCGCGATGGCGGGCCGCCGCGCTATGATGACGCCAGGCACAATTCTTCGGCTCTCGACGCCATGGCGACCGACACGCTCTACGAGGACGATTTCGTGATCCGGACGGAGCGCCAAGCGGAGGCGCTGAGGTCCGCGTCACGGCAGGTCTCGAACCTCCCGGTCGATTGGGAGAACCTGGCGGAGGAAATCGAGAGCGTGGGACGGAGCGAGCGCGCGGAGATCAGGAGCCTCATCGGCCAGATCGTGTCCCACCTCCTCAAGCTCGTCCATTCCCCGGCCGTGCAGACGCGGGCCGGCTGGGAGAGCGAGGTCTCCTACGCTCGCGAGCGTCTGCCCGAAGGCTCGACGACTCGCCGAGCCTTCGGGCGAAGCTGCCCGAGTTCCTCGCAGCGGAGATCCCGCGCGCCAAGCGGTGGGCGGGCCGGAGCCTCCGGCGCTACAACGAGATCATGGCGGCCGAAGCAGCGGAGTCCGGTTCTGTGACGATGACGGCCAACGAGCTGCTCGACGACGATTTCTTCCTTCCGGGCACCCTGTTCGCCCGCGAAGGCGACGACCGGCCGCGAAGGGATTGACGGTCCGGGCGCGAGCCCTTGCCGCATGACGCCGCGATGGATCAGAGACAGAAGCTCGCGCTGGGCAGCATCGCGGTCGCGATCGCCGTTCTCGGGCTGAAATACGCCGCCTACGCGGTCACGGGCAGCATCGCGCTGTACTCGGACGCGCTGGAGAGCGTGATCAACGTCGTGACCGCGCTGGTCGCGCTCTACGCGATCCGGGTCAGCCTGCTGCCGGCCGATGCCGAGCACCCGTATGGGCATTCGAAGGCCGAGTACTTCTCGGCCGTGCTCGAAGGCGTGCTCATCGTGGTCGCCGCGATGCTGATCCTGCGCGAGGCCTATTTCGCCTACCTCGCGCCGCGCGCGATCATGGCGCCGGTCCTCGGCCTCGCGATCAACGCCGGCGCGGCCTCGCTGAACGCGATCTGGGCCTACGTGCTCGTCACCCGGGGCCGCGCGCTCCGGTCGCACGCGCTCGTCGCGGACGGCCGCCACCTCTTCGCGGACGTCGTGACCTCGGTCGGCGTCGTGGCCGGGCTGCTCGCCGCGCTCGCGACCGGCATCCCGGCGCTCGACCCCGCGCTCGCGGCGCTGGTCGCCCTGAACATCCTGTGGTCGGGCTGGGGCGTCATGCGCGACTCGCTCGGCGGCCTCATGGACGAGGCGGCTCCGCCCGAGACGCAGGGGCGCATCCGCGACGTGATCTCGGCCCATGCCGGCGGCGCGCTCGAGGCGCACGACCTCCGGACCCGGCACGCGGGCCGGATCACCTTCATCGACTTCCACCTCGTCGTGCCGGGGCAGCTCAGCGTGGCCGACGCGCACGAGATCTGCGACCGGATCGAGCGGGCCCTGAAGGAGGAGATCGACAGCGCGCTGGTCACGATCCACGTCGAGCCCGAGGACAAGGCGAAGCATTCCGGCATCGTGGTGCTTTGAGCGCCGGGCCGTGGCGGTGAGCATTCGCTAACCTTCCTGCCCCAC
>CAXTKM010000226.1:0-6793 GCA_964244795.1 uncultured Enterovirga sp. | reverse complement strand
TCACCATCGCAGCCATCGTTCTATGGTTGCGATGAGTGTCCACAGAACCTAGCCTACGGCGCCGCGATGAACTGCCCCGTATGCTGGCCCATCCCGGGCACCGCGAGGTCGACCCGGGCCGGCTCGTGCAGGAACCGGATCACGGGCGCGATGTGCGGCCGGCCCTCGGGATCCCGGAGCACCGCGTCCCGAGCGATCACCTGCGGGTCCGCGAAGGCCTCGGGCAGCGTGTTCACGGGCGCGAAGCAGACGTCGAGCGGCTCGAACCAGGCGACCCACTCGGCGAGGCTCTTCGTCCGGAACGTCGTGTCGAGGAACGCGACCACGGGCGCCTGGTGCGGGCCGGGACCCTGCTCGCAGAGCGGCACGAGGTCCGGACGCTCGAGCTCGCCCAGCAGGGTCCGGATGAACTTCGGCTCCTGCCCGGCGAGCACGAGATGCCGGCCGTCCCCGGTCTCGTAGATCCGGTAGAAGGCGGCGCCCCCCATGGTGCGCTCGTGCTTCGGCACGGGCTGGCGCCCCTCCGCGAAGACGGGCCCCAGCACGTTCGACGTCGCGGCCAGGATCGACTCGTGCATCGAGATGTCGAGGTAGTCGCCGCGGCCGGTCTCGACCCGCCGGAGCAGCGCCATGAGGATTCCGGACAGCCCCTGCAGCGCGGTCAGGATGTCGGCGGTCGGAATTCCCGGGATCGCGGGCCTGTCGTCCTGGCCGAGGCTGATCCCGATGACACCGGCCAGCGCCTCGGTCGCCATGTCGTGGGCCGGGCGGTTCCGGTAGGGGCCGGTCTGGCCGAAGGCGCTGAGCGAGCAGTACACGATGCCGGGGTTGCGGGCCGAGACGGCGGCGTAGTCGACCCCGAGCCGCTCGACCACGCCGGGCCGGAACGCCTCGATGAAGACGTCGGCGGTGTCCGCGAGCCGGAGCAGGGCCTCGCGGCCGGCCGGGTCCTTCAGGTCGACCACGACGCTCTTCTTGCCGCGGTTGACGTTGCGGAAGAACACCGTCTCGGGCCCGTCGCTGAGCCCGATGTGGCGACCCGGATCGCCCTCGCCCGGCGCCTCGACCTTGATGACCTCGGCGCCGTGATCGGCCAGCGCCATCGACAGGTAGGGGCCGGGCAGGAAGACCGAGAGATCGACGACCCGAAGGCCGCCGAGCTTCACGCCGCTCCCCTGAGAGCGTCCGGCCGGGTCGCGATCAGCGCCGCCGTGTCCTCGCCGAGGCCTGCGGCCGCGACCTGCGAGAGCCGCTCGCCGTCGACCCGGATCGGGTTCGCGAGAACCCTGAGGTCGGCGCGTGCCGGATGCGGCACGGTGCGGACCATGTCCGCCTCGCTCATGAAGGGGTTCGCGAAGGCCTCGTCGACGTCGTAGATCGGGGCGACCGGGATGATCCCGGCGAGCCGCTCCAGCCACGCGGCCGTCGGCCGCGCCGCCATCGCCTCGTCCAGCGCGGCGGTGAGCTCGCCGCGATGCGCCCGCCGGGCCGCCTGCGTCGCGAAGAGCGGGTCGGCCTTCAGCGCCGGCCGGTCGATCGCGTCCGCGAGGCCGTGCCAGAACTTGTCCTTCATGCACATGACGTAGATCCAGCCGTCCTGCGTGCGGACGATCTGGACGGGCGCCAGCGAGGGGTGGGAGCTGCGCGGCTGACGACCCGGGACCTCGCCCGTGTTGAGATACCAGGTCCCCGAATAGGCGAGCTGGTGGACCGCGACGTCGAACAGGCAGGTGTCGACGTCGCAGCCCTGCCCCGTCTCGCGCGCCCGCATGATGCAGGACAGGAGGCCGACCATGCCGGTCATCCCGGTCATGTAGTCGATCATCGACTGGCCGATCCGGGACGGAGGCCCCTCGGGCTCGCCCGTGATGCTCATGAGGCCGGCCTCGGCCTGCATCAGGTAGTCGTAGCCCGGCCAGGCCTTGCGGGAGTTCTCGCGGCCATAGGCCGAGATGTGCAGGCAGACGATCGAGGGCTTCGTCGCCCGGAGCGAGGCGTAGTCGATCTTCAGGGCGGCCGGGAGATCGCCGCGAAGGTTGTTCACGACCGCGTCCGCGCCGGCGACCAGGCCCATGAAGGCCTCGCGACCCTCGGGGGTCTTGATGTCGAGCGCGACGGAGCGCTTGTTCATGTTGAAGGTCTGGAAATACTGGCTGTCGTCGGGCCCGAGGAGATGCGGCCCGATCTGGCGGGCCGCGTCGCCGCCCGAGGCCGGGTTCTCGACCTTGATCACCTCGGCCCCGAGATCGGCCAGGAACATCGACCCGTAGGGCGCCGCCCCGAACTGCTCGAGCGTCAGGATGCGGAGACCAGAGAGCGGCTTCGAGGCCGCGTCCGACGCCGGGGTCACGCGACCTGGTTCCGCTTGAACATCTGCTTCGCGATGATCATCCGCTGCATCTCGTTCGTACCCTCGCCGATGCACAAGAGCGGCGCATCCCGGTAGAGGCGCTCGATGTCGTATTCCTTGGAATAGCCGTAGCCGCCGTGGATGCGAAGCGATTCCGTGCTGTTCTCGAGCGCCGCCTCGGACGCGAAGTACTTCGCCATGCCGGCCTCCATGTCGCAGCGCTGGCCGCGGTCGTAGGCCTCGGCCGCGTCGATCGTGAGGAGGCGCGCCGCCCGGGCGCGGGTCGCCATCTCGCCGATCTTGAGCTGGATCGCCTGATGCTCGGAGATCGGCTTGCCGAAGGTCTTGCGAAGCCGGGCGTAGTCGATCGCGAGCTGCAGCGCCGCCTCCGCCACCCCGACGCCGCGCGCCGCGATGTTGATGCGGCCGAGCTCGAGCCCGCCCGTCGCCTGGAAGAAGCCCTGCCCCTCGACCCCGCCGATCAGGTGGTCGGCCGGGATGCGATAGTTGTCGAACACGAGCTCGCCGGAATCGATGCTCTTGTAGCCGAGCTTCTCGAGCTTGCGGCCGACCGTGAAGCCCTCGCGCTTCGGCGCGATGAACAGGCTCATGCCCTTGTAGCGCGGCTCCGCCTTCGGGTCGGTTTTGACCAGGAGCGCGAAGCACGAGCCCTCGATCCCGTTCGAGATCCAGGTCTTCGTGCCGTTGATCACGTAATGGTCGCCGTCCCGCCGGGCCGTCATCCGGATGCCCTGGAGGTCGGTGCCGGCATCCGGCTCGGTCAGCGCGAGGCCGCCCCGGACCTCGCCTGTCGCGAGCTTCGGCAGCCAGAGCGCCTTCTGGTCCGGCGTGCCGAACCGCTCGATCGCGAGCGCCAGCATGAGATGCGAGTTGAAGATCCCCGTGACCGCCATCCAGACGCTCGCGATCTTCATCACGAGGCGGGCGTAGGTCGTGGCCGGCAGCCCGAGGCCACCGTACTCGACCGGGATCGTGGCCCCGAACAGGCCGAGTTCCTTCATCTGCTCGACGATCGCAGCCGGGTAGCGATCCGCGTGGTCGAACTCCTTCACGACCGGCCGGACGTCGCGCTCCAGCCACCGCTCGATCGCGTCGAGGAGCTGAGTTTCGTCCTCGCGGTCGATGGTGCGGGACACCCGTTCTGCGCTCATGCCCGGCCTCCTGTCCTGTTCATCGCTCTCACGGCAATGTTGTCCGGACGATTAGGTTTAGGGTATGGGCTTGTCAAGGGAGCCGGGAGGGCAGGGCGTCGAGCCTTCCGATGGTGCTGGATCGGAGTTCCGCATGGACAGCATGAGGCTGATCGAGGAGGCGCTGGCGCCGCTCGCCGGCAAGACGATCCTCGATATCGGCTGCGGCGGAGGCTTTCTCGCCCGCTCGCTCTCGAGGCGTGGCGCCGAGGTCGTCGGGATCGACGTGTCGCCTGGCGAGATCGAGCGCGCGCGAAAGCAGGCTCCCGCGGCCCGCTTCGAGGTCGCGGGCGCCGAGGCGCTGCCCTTCGCGGACGCGAGCTTCGATGGCGCGATCTTCCTGAACTCCCTCCATCACGTCGCGCCCGCCGCGATGGCGGCCGCCCTGGCCGAGGCCGCGCGCATCACCCGGCCGGACGGCGTCGTCGTGGTGATCGAGCCGCTCGCGGACGGCACCTTCTTCGCGGCTTTCCGGGAGATCGAGGACGAGACGGCGGTCCGGCAGGAGGCCGAGGACGCGATACGGGCGGCGCTCGACGGACGCGGCCTCGACCTCGTGCGGCGGGCCGTGTTCGTGCGGCGCGAGCGCTTCGCCGGGCTCGACGCGTTCCTGGACATGGCGTCGGCGGCCGATCCCGGCCGGACCGACGCGATCGCCGGCCGGCGCAGGGCGATCGAGGCCGCCTTCCGGGAACACGCCGCGCCGGACCCGGAGGGCGGCGGCTTCGTGCTCGATCAGCCGATGCGGGCCCACGTGCTGCGGCCTCGCCCGGCCTGATCGCGGCGGCCCCGCGCGCCAGCCGCGATTTGTCCGGACAGGTCAGACGCCGGCATCGCGCCGCAACGCGATCGCGTAGGTGAAGCGCTCGGCGACGTGCCAGTTGATGGACGCCAGCATCGCGCCTCCGCTGACGTCGATGTAGCGCCGGACGACCCGGATGCCGGCCGATCCCGGCGGCACGTCGAGCGCGGCCGCGGCCGCGATCGGCATCGGGCCGCCCGTGATCTCCTGCCGGGCTTCGATCACGACCTCGCCCGTGCGCTCCTCGATCGCCGTGTAGATCGGGCCGGTGCGGTCGCGGATGTCCGACAGGACGCTCGCGAACCGAAGGTGGACGAAGATGGTCGAGGCGCTCACGTCCGCGCTGTCGAGAGCGGTGCGGCGGACGCCGCGGACCCGGAGCCAGCGAGAGCCGGGGCTCGCCGAAATGCCGTCCGCCTCCTCGTCGGACACGGACACGACCGACACGTCGGCGACCTCGAGCCGGGTGTCGCGCGTGTACTGGAAGATCTCGGACAGGTTGCGGAGGCTGTGCACGTAGGCCGAGCGCCCGGTCTGGGACACGATCCGGGTGCCGGCGCCCTGGCGGCGCTCGACGAGGCCGAGCTCGCCCAGGCCCCGCAACGCCTCCCTGACGGTGTGGCGGCTCACGCCGAAGCGCTGGCAGAGCTCGGCCTCGGTCGCGAGCCATGATCCGACCGGATGCTGCCCGATCGCGATCTCGGTCCGGAGCGTGTTCGCGATCCTCGTGTAGAGCAGCGGTTCGGATGTCACCTGGACCGCTCTTCTGGACCGCTCTTCGCCGGCCGGGCCGATGGACGCTCTCCGCTCTATCGGCGGCCTCGTCCCGGGTCAACGAACGGCCGCGGGGCGACCATGTCCCCGGGCGAAAGGTTCTTCGCCGACCGGCCCTCGACGCCGATTTGAGTTCCATCCTCTCCCACGGCATACAGCCACAGCGCTGGACGGCAGGGCGAGGGAACGCGATGGGAGACGAGCGAACGAAGACGCTCTCCGGACGCCGCATTCTGCTGGTCGAGGACGAGTACTTCATCGTCGACGACATGGTGCGGATCTTCGAGGAGAGCGGCGCCGAGGTGATCGGGCCCGCGGCCAGCGTCGAGAGCGCGCTCGGGATCCTGCAATCGACGCCGCGGATCGACGGGGCGGTTCTCGACCTCAACCTGCGGGGCGAGATGTCCTTCCCGGTCGCGGACGCGCTCGCCGCGCGCGGCGTGCCGTTCGTCTTCGCGACGGGCTACGACGGCACCGCGATCCCGGCGCTCTACGGCCATGTGGTCCGGTGCGAGAAGCCGGTCTCGGCGGACGCGATCGCGACCGCGCTGTTCCAGAAGGTCGCGGCCTGACGGAGCGATCTCGGGCCGCCGGTCCCGGCCCGCCGGCCAAGACGTCAGACGAGGCCGGGCAGCAGGGCCTCGATCTCGGCCCGCCTCGGCTCGAGGCCGGGCGGCAGCTTCAGTGCCTCGCCGAGATTCTCAGGCGCCTCGTCGACGGCGAAGCCCGGGATGTCGGTCGCGATCTCGAACAGCACGCCTCCCGGCTCGCGGACGTAGACGGACCGGAAATAGGTCCGGTCGCGCTGCTCGGTCGCGGCGAGGCCGAGCGCAGCCAGCCGCTCCACCATCGCGGCCTGGGCCGCGTCGTCGCGCGCCCGGAACGCCACGTGGTGCACCGAACCGCCGCCCTGGCGGCCGCGGGACAGGTTCGCCGCGACGCGGAGCTGCACGATGCCGCCCTCCGGCGCGCCCGACGCGAACCGGATCGTCGAGCCTTCGCGCCCGGTCTCCGCGAAGCCGAGGACGTCGGTCAGGACCGTGCCCGTGGCGGCCGTCTCGGTCACGTCCAGGGTGACGCCATGGAAGCCCTGGATCGCGTGCTCGGCCGCAACGCCCCCGCCCGTCCAGACGGAGCCGCCGTCCCCGATATCCTCGATCCCGACCAGCGCGAGCCGCATCCCGTCGGGATCCCGGAACGGCAGCACGGTCTCGCCGAAGGCCTTCGTCGGCACGTCGTGCGAAACGCCCTCTGCGACGAGCCGATGCGCCCAATACCCGATCGCGCCGAGAGGCACCCGGAACGCGGTCTCGGACGTCTCGCCGGTGCCGAAGCGCGCGGGCGCGACGTGCTCCCAGGGGAAGAACGTCAGGATCGTGCCGGGCCGGCCGGGCCCGTCGCCGTAATAGAGGTGGTAGGTGCCGGGATCGTCGAAATTCACGGTCGTCTTGACCAGCCGAAGCCCGAGCACCCGCGTGTAGAAATCGCGGTTGCGGCGCGCCGGCCCGGCGATCGCCGTGACGTGGTGAATGCCGTTTGTGGCCATGGGATCCTTCCGGACGCGGTCTCGAGGCCGACGATCCCGCGCCTGATCAGACCGACGGCGTGGAGAGCGACTGGAGCGGGCGAAGGGATTCGAACCCTCGACCCCAACCT
>CAXTKM010000225.1:0-6816 GCA_964244795.1 uncultured Enterovirga sp. | reverse complement strand
GGCGTCGGCGCGGCGCGATGGCCGTGGCGGCCGTCGCGCTGGCGTCAGGGTTCGGGGCGAGTCCGGCGTCGGCGCAGGGTGTCGTCCGGAACTCGTTCGGCGACTGGCAGCTCCGCTGCGAGACCCCGGCCGGCGCGTCGGCCGAGCAATGCGCTCTCGTCCAGAACGTGGCGGCGGAGGATCGGCCGAACATCACGCTCCTGGTCATCGTGCTGAAGACGGCCGACGCGAAGAGCCGGCTGCTCCGGGTGGTCGCGCCGCTGGGCGTTCTCCTGCCGGCCGGGCTCGGGCTCAAGATCGACTCCGTCGATGTCGGGAGGGCCGGCTTCGTGCGCTGCCTGACGACGGGCTGCGTCGCCGAGGTGACCATGGAGGATACGCTCATCGGTCAGCTGAAGAGCGGCAAGCAGGCCACCTTCATCGTCTTCCAGACGCCCGAGGAGGGTGTCGGCATCCCGGTCTCGCTCGATGGCTTCGGCCCCGGATACGATGCGCTTCCCTGAGACCGCGACGATGCGCCTTCCTGTCCGGCTGGTCGTCGCCGCCGCGCTCGTGACGGCGGCCGGGGCCTGCAGCGTTGTGGGCGAGGGCGGTGGCGCGTCGGGCGGGTCCACGCTCGGCAACCTCCTGCGCTACGGCAGCACGACCGAGCCGCCGATCGCGACCGCCGCGCCGGTCGAGGCGTCGGAATGCCCCAGCGTCCTCGTCATCGACGGTCGCGCGGCCATGAAGCAGGGTTCGAACCAGGTCTCGATCTCGAACGTCGCGCGCGAATGCATCGAGCGGCCGGGCGGCTCGATCGCGGTCAAGGTCGGGGTCGAGGGGCGCGCGCTCCTCGGGCCTGGCGGAACGGGCGGCCGGTTCGACGTTCCCGTGACCTTCGTGATCCGGCGCGGCGACCAGGTCCTCGCGACCCGCGTGCGCCGGGTCGCGGTGTCGATCCCGGCCGGCGACACGCAGGCGCCCTTCGTCGCGGTCGAGGGCGGGATGATCGTGCCGGCCGGCACCGGCGAGTACGACATCGAGGTCGGCCTCGGCGGGTCCGCACCCGCGGCAGCCCGGACCCGTTCCCGCCGCGGCGGCTGAGCCTCGGCCGGATCGCGCGCGTGCGTGGACGTGGACATGCCTCCCGGCGGCTTATAGAAGCCGGCGCTTCCGAAGGCGTGCAGCCGAGCACATGAGCTTCGGCATGAGGAGATCGTCCTGTTGAGCGCCGTGACGAAGGGCATCATCCTCGCGGGCGGCCTCGGCAGCCGGCTGTACCCGACCACGCAGGCGATCTCGAAGCAGCTCCTGCCGATCTTCGACAAGCCGCTGATCTACTATCCTGTCTCGACCCTGATGCTGGCCGGCATCCGGGAGATCCTGATCATCTCGACGCCGCAGCACCTGCCGCTCTTCCGCGCGCTGCTCGGTTCCGGCCGGCAATGGGGCCTCTCCATCGACTACGCCGAGCAGGCCGAGCCGAAGGGCCTCGCCCAGGCCTTCGTGATCGGCGAGAGCTTCGTCGGCGGCGGCAAGTGCGCGCTCGCGCTCGGCGACAACGTCTTCTACGGGGCGGGCCTCACGGGCCAGCTCGAGCGGGCGGCCTCGCTCGAGGCGGGCGCGGTGATCTTCGCCTACCAGGTGGCCGACGCGCGCGATTTCGGCGTGGTCGAGGTCGACCGCGCCGGGCGGGCGCTCTCGATCGAGGAGAAGCCGGCGGAGCCGAGGAGCGACCTCGCGGTCACCGGCCTCTATTTCTATGACGAGGACGTGGTCGAGATCGCGAAGAACGTGACGCCCTCGGCCCGGGGCGAGCTCGAGATCACCTCCGTCAACGCCCACTACCTCGAGCGCCGGTCGCTCCGGGTCGAGATCCTGCCCCGCGGCACGGCCTGGCTCGACACCGGCACGGTCGAGGCGATGCACGAGGCTTCCGCCTTTGTGCGGGCGATCGAGCACCGGCAGGGGCTGAAGATCGCCTGCCCCGAGGAGGTCGCCTGGCGGCAGGGCTTCATCTCGACGGAGCAGCTCCTCGCGGTCGCGGCGCCGCTGAAGAACGAGTACGGCCGCTACCTCGTCCGCATCGCGAACGCTCCCCAGCACTGAGACGGAGGAGCCCCGATGAGCCGCGTCACCCTCCTGAAGCCGCGCCGCCACGGCGACGACCGCGGCTGGTTCAGCGAGACCTGGAGCCGCCGCATGGCCCGAGAGGCCGGGATCGGCGACGCCTTCGTCCAGGACAACCACTCCCTGTCGCGGGGTGTCGGAACGCTGCGGGGCCTGCACTTCCAGGTGCCGCCGCACGCGCAGGCGAAGGTCGTGCGCTGCACGCGGGGACGGATCATGGACTACGCCGTCGACGTCCGGCGCGGCTCGCCGACCTATGGGCGCTGGCTCGCGGCGGAGCTCACGGCCGAGAACGGCCATCAGCTCTACGTGCCGGCCGGGTTCGCGCACGCCTTCCTGACGCTCGAACCGGACACGGAGGTGATCTACAAGGTCTCCGACGACTACGCGCCCGAATGCGACGGCGGCATCCGCTGGGATTCGGTCGGGATCGACTGGCCGCTGCCGGCCTCCGGCCCGGTCCTGTCCGACAAGGACCGGCGGCTTCCGGCGCTCGCCGATTTCGACAGCCCCTTCCCGTATGACGGCGAGCCCCTCGCGGCCGAGCTCGGCTGAACAGATGGCCGCCCGCATCCTCGTCACCGGCGGCGCCGGGTTCATCGGCTCGGCGCTGGTCCGCCACCTGATCCTCGAGAGCGACGCCAGCGTCCTGAACCTCGACAAGCTCACCTATGCGGGTTCCCCCAGCACCGTCGCGGTCGTGGCTGGAGACCCGCGCTACGGGTTCGTGCAGGCCGACATCTGCGACGCCACGGCGCTCGCCGGGATCTTCGCCCGGTTCGACCCCGACGTCGTGGTCCATCTCGCGGCCGAGAGCCATGTCGACCGCTCGATCGACGGGCCGGACGCCTTCATCGAGACGAACGTCGTCGGCACCTATCGGCTGCTGCGGGCCGCGACGGCGCATTGGGGCGGCCTCGCGCCGGACCGCAAGGCCCGGTTCCGGTTTCACCACGTCTCGACGGACGAGGTCTTCGGCTCGCTCGGGCCAGAGGGGTTCTTCGTCGAGGACACGCCCTACGATCCGCGCTCGCCCTATTCGGCCTCGAAGGCCGGGTCGGACCACATCGTTCGCGCCTGGCACCACACCTACGGGCTGCCGACGCTCGTCACGAACTGCTCGAACAACTACGGGCCGTATCACTTCCCGGAGAAGCTGATCCCGCTCGTGATCCTGAAGGCGTTGGCCGGCGAGCCGCTGCCGGTCTACGGCCGCGGCGACAACGTGCGCGACTGGCTCTTCGTCGAGGACCACGTCCGGGCGATCCGGCGCGTGTTCGAGGCCGGTCGGCCCGGCGAGACCTACAATGTCGGGGGCAACGCCGAGCGCACGAACCTCGAGGTCGTGCAGGCGATCTGCGGTCTCCTCGACGAGCTGCGGCCCCGTCCGGACGGGACGCCTCATGCCGACGCCATCGCCTTCGTGGCCGACCGGCCCGGCCACGACCTCCGCTACGCGATCGACGCCTCGAAGCTCCGGGACACGCTCGGCTGGACGCCGCGCGAGACCTTCGAGACCGGTCTCCGGCGCACCGTCCTGTGGTATCTCGACAACGAGCCCTGGTGGCGGGCGATCCAGGCCCGCGGCTACGGCGGCGAGCGGCTCGGCCTCAAGGCCGCAGGCCCCGCCCCGGCGAACCCGGCCTGATGGACATCCTCCTCACCGGCGGCACCGGCCAGGTCGGGATCGAGCTCCTCCGCGCCGCCTGGCCGGACGGCACCCGCCTACACGCGCCCGACCGGACCGCGCTCGATCTCGCCGACCCGGCCTCGGTCCGGGCCGTGCTGGCGTCGCGACGCTGGGACGCGATCCTGTCGTCGGGCGCCTACACGGCCGTGGACCGGGCCGAGAGCGATGTCGGGACGGCCTGGGCCGTGAACGCGCTCGCGCCGGCGCTCCTCGCCGAGGGCGCCGCGAGGGTCGGGATCCCGATCGTCCACGTCTCGACCGACTACGTCTTCCCGGGCGACAAGCCGGAGCCGTATCGCGAAGAGGATCCGGTCGGGCCGCTCGGTGTCTACGGCGCCTCGAAGGAGGGCGGCGAGCAGGCGGTCCGGACGGCCTGCCCGCGCCATGCGATCGTCCGCACGGCCTGGGTGGTCTCGCCGCACCGCGCGAACTTCCTCCGGACGATGCTCCGGCTCGCGGGCGACCGCGACGAACTCCGGGTGGTCGCCGACCAGGTCGGATGCCCGACCTTCGCGGCCGACCTCGCGGCGGCGCTGGCCAGGGTCACCCTCCGGCTCGCGGCCGATCCTGACGCCCCGACCGGCACCTACCACTTCGTGAACGACGGCGAAGCGAGCTGGGCCGAGTTCGCGGCCGCGATCTTCGCCGAATCCGCGGCGCGAGGCGGCCCCTCGGCCCGCGTGGTGCCGATCACGACGGCCGAGTACCCGACCCCGGCCCGCCGCCCGGCGAACTCCCGGCTCGCGACGGACAAGATCGGGCGGGATCACGGCATCGTCCCGGCGGGGTGGCCGGACGCGCTCGGGCGGGCGATGACGGAGATCGGCCGGATCGCGGCCCGCTGAGAGGCTCGCTTCAGCTCGGAATACCTCCCGGCGTTCTGTGGAGACCTTCCTACGCGAGACGGCTGTCATTCCGGGGCGGCGAAGCCGAGCCCGGAACCCAGAAACGCTGACGGCTCCAGCTCCGACGATGGGTGCATTGTCGGAGACGTCGGTGTCTATGGGTTCCGGGCTCGGCTTCGCCGCCCCGGAATGACAACCTCCCTCGCGCAAAAATCCGCATGCCCGGAACGCAGCCCGGCTTACGCCGCCTTGGCGTCGAGCGTCTTCAGGGTCTGGGCCAGGACCTCGATCCGGGTGCGGCTCTCCGTCACGAGCTCGGCGATGTCTCCCGAGGCCGCGGACGAGCGGCCCGCCAGCGCCTTGACCTCCTGCGCGACGACCGCGAACCCCCGGCCCGCCGCGCCGGCGCGCGCCGCCTCGATCGTGGCGTTCAGTGCGAGCAGGTTCGTCTGTCCGGCGATCGCCGCGATCGCGCCCGTGATCTCGTTGATCCGCCCGGAGGAGGTCAGCACGTCCGCGAGCGCGGCGTGGGTCTGCTCCATCGTGCGCTTGCGGAGCGACACGTCGACCGCGCACATCAGGATCTTCTCCGGACGCCCTTCCAGGTCCGGCAGGACCGAGAGGATCGCGTCGAGCCAAACCCCGAAGCCGTCCCGCGACGGCCATCGGATCTCGCGCCGGAGCTGCCGGCCGGACAGGAGCGTTTCCCGATCGGAGGGGGAGATCAGCGCTTTGGCATGTGCATGCCCGTCATCCAGATGGACATCGAGCCTTCGCAGGTAGTCGTTCGCCGCCACGAGGTGACCGGACAGCGACCACTCGCAGATGGCGTTCGACGCGCTGATCGCGTCGAGCTGGATCCCGCGCTGAACCGAGGCTTGCTTCGTCTGGGTGATGTTCGCCTGGATCGAGATGAAGCGCTCGACCGCGCCGGATCGGCCGCGGATCGGGTTGATGGCGAGCGAGATCCAGTACGGCTGACCCGTCTTCGTGTAGTTCAGGATCTCGCCGTAGAACGGCGCTTGACGCGCGAGATGATCGCGGATCACGGCGGTGGTGCTCGCGCTCGTGGCGTGTCCCCGCAGAAGGTCGCCCGGCTTGCGGCCAGCCGCCTCGGCGGCGCCGAAGCCCGTCATCCGCTCGAAGCCGGGATTGACGTACTCGATCCGGCCCTGCTGGTCGGTGATGACGACGGAGTTGTCGGTCTCGTCGGCCACCAGCGAGAGGAGCTGGAACTGGCGACGGCGGCCGACCTCGGCGGTGATGTCGGTCGCGAACTTGACGACCTTGAGGGGTTTCCTCGTGACCGGATTGAGGATCGGGTTGTAGGTGGCCTGCAGCCAGACCTCCCGGCCGTCCTTGCCGACCCGCCGGTACTCGGCCGCCTGATGATCGCCCCGTCCCAGACCCTCCCAGAAGGCCCGGTAGGCGGAGCTCTCCCGCTCGCGCGGCTCGACGAACATCAGGTGATGCTGACCCTCGATCTCGGACAGCGAATACCCGACGGCTGCGAGGAAGTTGGCGTTGGCGGTCAGGATGGTGCCGTCGGGCGCGAACTCGATCACCGCCTGGGCCTTGTCGATCGCGGCCATCTTGCCGGCGAAGTCGATGGACCGCAGCTTGTCCGCCGTGACGTCGGTCGCGAACTTCACCACCTTCATCAGGCGGCCGGAATGGTCTCGGATCGGGTTGTAGGTCGCCTGCAGCCAGACCTCGCGTCCATCCCGTCCGATGCGGCGGTACTCGCCTTGCTGGAAGGCGCCGCCCGCGAGCGAGGCCCAGAACTCCCGATAGGGCGTGCCTTCGCGCTCGGCGGGGTCGACGAACATGCCGTGGTGCCGCCCGCGGATGTCGACGAGATCATAATCCACCGCGGCGAGGAAATTCGCGTTGGCGTCGAGGATCGTGCCGTCGAGCGCGAACTCGATGACGGCCTGCGAGACCCCGAGGGCGGCGACCTTGCCCTCGAAATCGGCGTTGCGGAGCTTCAGGGCCGTGATGTCGGTCGCGAACTTGACCACGCGGACGGGCCGCCCGGACGCACCCAGGACCGGATTGTAGGTCGCCTGGATCCAGAACTCGCGGCCGCCCTTGGCGAGCCGCTTGTACTCCGCCTGCTGGAACGTGCCGGCCCGCAGGTCGTCCCAGAACTGCCGGTAGCGTGCAGAG
>CAXTKM010000224.1:0-6824 GCA_964244795.1 uncultured Enterovirga sp. | reverse complement strand
CGTCGGAATAGACCTTGTAGACGAGCGTCTCGGTCGCCTTCGCGGGGCCGCCGCCGGTCATCGCGTCGATGGTCCCGAAGGTGTCGAAGAAGGCGTAGACGATGTTCACCACGACGAGGAAGAAGGTCGTCGGCGAGAGGAGCGGGAGCGTGATCGTGAGGAAGCGGCGGGCGGCGCGCGCGCCGTCGATCGCGGCCGCCTCGATCACGCTGCGCGGAAGAACAGGAAGTTGTAGGAGACCTGCTTCCAGGCCGAGGCGAGCACCACCATCACGAGCGCGTGGGTCCCGTTCAGGCGCGGGTTCCAGTCGAGACCGAGCGCCCGCAGCCCCTTCGCGATGATCCCGAGCGAGGGGTCGAGCATGAAGATCCAGAGGACGCCAGCGACCGCCGGCGCGACGGCGTAGGGCCAGATCAGGAAGGTCCGGTAGGCGGTCGCGCCGCGGATCTCCGCATCCGCCATGACGGCGAGGAGAAGCGCGAGAGACAGCGACGCCACCGAGACCGCGACCGAGAAGACGGCGGTCGTGCCGATCGTGCCGTAATAGGCCGGGTCCGAGAACAGGGCCGCATAGTTCTCGAGCCCGACGAAGCGCGAGGAGAGCCCGAAGGCGTCCTCCAGCAGGAACGACTGCCTGACCGCCTGGGCCGCGGGCCAATAGAAGAACACGAGCGTGACGAGGATCTGCGGCGCGAGCAGGCCGTAGGGGAGGAGCGTGCTCCCGAAGACCGCGCGCTTCTCCAAGGGTCAGCCTCTCCCCGCCCGCAGGCGTGCCGCGTCCCCCGAGGACGCGGCCGTGACCCCCGACACCCTCAACGGCTGACGGTCCGCTCGAACTGGCGCAGCATCTGGTTGCCGCGCGCCACCGCCGCGTCGAGGGCGGCCTGAGCGGGCTTCTGGCCCGCCAGCGCGGATTCCATCTCCTCGGCCCAGATGTCGCGCAGTTGCACCATGTTGCCGAGGCGGAGCCCGCGCGAGTTCTCGGTCGGCTCCTTGCCGGTCAGCTCGATCAGCGCCGTCTGCAGGTAGGGGTTCCGGTCGTAGAAGCCGGACGCCCGCACCTTCTCGTAGGCGGCCCGGGTGATGGGCAGGTAGCCCGAGTCCTGGTGCAGCTTCGCCTGTCGATCCGTGTCGGACAGGAAGGTGAAGAACTTCGCGACGCCCTTGTACTCGGGCGAGGTCTTGCCGCCCATGACCCAGAGCGATGCGCCCCCGATGATCGAGTTCTGCGGGGCGCCCGTCTGGTCCGGGTAATAGGGCATCGGCACCGCCGCCCAGTCGAACTTCGCGTTTCCCTTCACGTTCGCGTAGAACGCCGACGAGGTGAGGAAGATCGGGCACTCGCCGGACGTGAACCGCCCCTCGCCGGAACTCGTGCGGCCCGAGTAGTCGTAGATCTTCTCCCGCTGCAGATCGACCAGGCTCTGCAGGTGCCTGACCTGCAGAGGCGCGTTGAACTGGAGCACCGTGTCGAAGCCGTCGAGGCCGTTCGCCTTCGTCGAGAGCGGCAGGTTGTGCCAGGCCGAGAGCTGCTCGATGTTCGCCCAGGTCGCCCAGGCGTTCGAGAAGCCGCAGGTGGTCGATCCGGCCGCCTTCAGGATCTTCGCGGCCTCGAACACCTCGGGCCACGTCTTCGGCGGCTGGTCGGGGTTGAGCCCGGCCTTCCGGAGCGCGTCCCGGTTGATCCACATCACCATCGAGGACGAGTTGAACGGCATCGAGAGCATGTCGCCCTTCGCCGTCGAGTAGTAGCCCGTGATCGCCGGGAGATAGGCCTGCGGGTCGAACGCCTCGCCGGCCTCCGCCATCAGCTCGTGCACGGGCTTCACAGCGCCCTTCGCTGCCATCATCGTGGCGGTCCCGACCTCGAACACCTGCAGCACATGCGGCGCGTTCCCGGCCCGGAAGGCCGCGATCCCGGCATTCAGCGCGTCGGCATAGGCGCCCTTGTAGCTCGGGACGACCCTGTAGTCCTTCTGGCCGGCGTTGAACTCCTCGGCGAGCCGCACGACGACGTCGTTGTTGCCGCCCGTCATGGCGTGCCACCACTGGATCTCGACCTGCGCGGAGGCCGGCCCGGCCAGCGAGACCATCGCGGCGGCCGCGATCCCGATCACCCGTCTCATCCCGTCTCTCCCATCCGGCCGCGAACCCTTGGCCAACAACTCCTGGCCGGGCCCGTCTGGTTGGTCTGCCGTCACGATGACGTCGTGACAGCTACATGACATTCCGATGACGGTCGAGCGATCCCGGCCGGTCAGATCACGTTGCGCTCGAGCAGCGGACGCCCCTCCTGGACGCGTGCGAAGCCGAGCGGGGAGAGGTCGATCGTGATCGGGCGCCCGTGCAGGATCCACTCCGCGAGGCCGCGCCCGACCGCCGGCGCGTGCTGGAGCCCGTGCCCGGAGAAGCCGTTGCAGAGACACAGGTTCTCGAGGCCCGGCACCGGCCCGAGCACGGCGTTGTGGTCGAAGAGGTTCATGTCGTAGGGGCCGGCCCAGGCCCGCCCCGGCCGGATCCGCTCGAGCGCCGGGACCCGGGCCGCGAGCGCCGGCCAGACGATCTCGTCGAAGAGCGGCCAGTCGACGGCCTGCGTGTCCGGATCGTCGTCGCGCCAGTCGGGGTCTTCCGCGGCGGGCGGAGACCAGCCCGCGATGAAGCCCGGGCCCTCCGGCGTCCGGCCGCCGTCGGGCCGCATCCAGACGCCTGTCGTGTCGATCAGGAGCGGCGCGCCGGGCAGCGCCTCGCGGCAGGTGAACGAGAAGACCGAGCGGCGTTTCGCCTGGACCGGGATCGCGACGCCCGCCATGGCCGCGAGGGCCGTGCCGCCCGAGCCCGCGCAGTTCACGACCGTGCCGCACGGGACGCGGCCGCGCTCCCGCAGCAGGGCCGCGACGATGCGGTCGCCCGCGCGCTCGAGCCCGACGACCTCGTCCGAGACGTAGTCAGCGCCGCGCCGGCGCGCCTCCCGGCGCAGGCCCTGCAGGAGCGCCCAGCCGTCGAACCAGCCCTCTCCCGTCCGCCCGAAGGCGCCGAGCACGAGGCCCGTCGCGTCGAGCCAGGGGAAGCGCGCCCGCAGCTCGGCGGGTGCGAGGAGTGAGATGTCCGCGCCCTCCCGGGCCTGGACGGAATGGTTCGCGCGCAGGGTTCCGGCCGAGGCCTCGTCGCCGGCGAGGTAGAGATAGCCACCCTCATGCAGGCCGATCGCCGGCGGATCGCCCTCCGGCCCGAGGTGTCGCCCGATGTCGCGCAGGAAAGCGAGGCCCGCGAGCGACAGCCGGATGTTCACCGCCTGCGAGTATTGCTGGCGGATCGAGGCGGCCGAGAGCGCGGACGCCGCGAGGCGGTAGCCCGGGTCCTTCTCGACCACGAGAACGCGTCCGGTGAAGGCCGGGTCGGCGAGGAGGTGGGCCGCGACCGAGGAGCCGGTCGCGGCGCCGCCCACGACGACGACGTCGTAGGCGTTCACGACGGCGGAGGGGCGAGGGCCGGCCGGCCCGCGAGACGCTTGTGGACATGCACCATCAGGGCGATGCCGAACACGGGGGTCGCGAGGTTCAGGATCGGGACGAGCATCACGCCGGCCAGGACCGCGCCTGCGGCGAGAACCGCCGGCCGATGCGCGCGGCGCAGCCGGGCCGCCTCCGGCAGCGGCATGAACCGGGCCGCCGCCATCTCGAAATACTCGCGCCCCAGCAGGTAGGCGTTCGCGGCGAAGAAGGCTCCGACATTCACGACCGGGATGAAGAACAGCGCGAGCGCAGCGAGGTTGACCGCGAGCGCGAGCCCGGCGAACCGAAGGCCGTACAGGACCGACCGCCCGGTCGATTGCGGGGTGCCGGGCCGATCGCCGGGAAAATCGGTCCGCTCGACGATCGCGGCGGCGGCGTCCAGGAAGAAGCTGCCGACCAGCACGGAGATCGCGGGCAGGAAGTACAGAAGCGCGATCGCGAGCCCGGCTCCCGACATGAAGTAGACGAAGCCGTCGACCACGGGATAGTCGAGGCTCAGCGGATGGGCCTCCAGAAGGTATGCGAACCCCTTGGTCGACGCCGTCCAGACGAGGAAGAGGAGGATGATCGTGAGGCCGAGCGATCGGATCACGATGCGTCGGAGGGGCGCCGACAGCACCTGGCGAATCGCGGCGATGGCGGACTGGAGAATCATCCGGGCCGTCTTACGGGGAAATCGCGGCCGCGGAAGCCCGGCATCTCCCCTGCGGCCTTGCAAGAGTGGGTCACATCTCGACGGTCCTCATGCTGAGGTACCCCGGGTTCGCCGGGGGCCTCGAAGCACGCGCACGGAGCCTTCGCTGTCATTCCGGGGCGGCGCAGCCGAGCCCGGAACCCATACACGCCGACGTCATCGAGCCGGCACCCACGCCGTCATGGCTGACATCGTCAGCGTTTATGGGTTCCGGGCTCGGCTGCGCCGCCCCGGAATGACGCCCGTGCATTCTCGCGAACGTCCCCGGCACAACGAGGTGAGGGGTGGCGAAAGGGGTGTCCCGCCAAGCTCTCGGGACGGCGTCTCAAGGTCCCGAGTCGATCTCCCGAGCGTCGTATGAGCGTGATCGAACCGCTTTCCAGGCCACGCCTCGAGGCGCCCGCCTCGCATGTCGACGTCGCGATCGTGGGTGCGGGCGGGGCCGGCATCGCGGCGGCGCGGCGCTGCCTCGCGCTCGGCCTCCGGGTTGCGGTCCTCGAGGCGCGCGACCGCGTCGGCGGCCGCGCCGTGACCGCCTCGTTCGGCGGCCATCCGGTCGATCTCGGGGCGCATTGGCTGCACGCGGGGCGCCTGAACCCGCTCGTCCGGCTCGGCCTCGGGCGCGGCGAGCCGCTCCGGCGGGCGCCGCGCGGCAGCCACATCGTGGTCGAGGGACGGTTCGGAGACCGGCAGGACAGCGACGGGCACGCGCGCGCCTTCGACCGGGCCGATCGGGCCATCGCGTCCGCGTCGTCCCGGCCGGCTGACACGAGCCTGGCCGCCGCGATGCCGCCGCTCGGCCGCTGGGGCGGGCCGGTCGCCGCGACCTTCGCTCTCGTCAGCGGCCGGCCGCTCGCGGAGGTGAGCGCGAAGGATTTCCCGAGCGAGGAGTTCGGCGACAACTGGTTCGTCCGCGGCGGATACGGATCGTATCTCGCCCGGCTCGCGAGCGGGCTGCCGATCGCGCTTCGCTGCCCGGTGCACCGGATCGACTGGTCGGGGCAGGGGGTGCGGCTCGATACCGCGCAGGGGCCGGTGACGGCCGGGGCCGCGATCGTGACCGCCCCGATGGGCGTGCTCGCGGCCGGCGCGATCCGGTTCGCGCCCGAGCTGCCGGCCGCTCTCGGCGAGGCCATCGCGTCGTTCCTCCCGGCGACCTACGAGCACGTCGTGCTGAACTGGCCGGGCGCGCCCTTCCGTCGGCCGGACCGGCTCGCGAAGCTCGTCTCGCGCCGCGGAAGCCACGGTATGATGACCCGGATCGACGACGCCCCGTTCCACTATCTCGAGCTCGATCACGCCGCCGTCCGGGCGCAGGCCGGCCGCGGCCCGCAGGCGCTCGGCCGCCTCGGCCGCGACGTCCTGGCCCGGCATTTCGGCGCCCGCGCGATCCACGACCTGCGGGTGCTCGCGGCGACCGACTGGGTCGGCGACCCGTGGTCGCGGGGCGCCTGGGCGGTCGCGGCGCCGGGCCATCACCGCGATCGAGACCAGCTCGCCCGGCCCGTCGGCGAACGCATCTGGTTCGCCGGCGAGGCGAACATGCGGGCGATGTGGGGCACGGTCGGGGGCGCGTGGGACTCGGGGGAGGCTGCCGCCGAGGCGGCCGTCGCGCGGCTTCGACGCAGCGCGGCTTCGATGGCCGAGGTATTGCGGGAGCAGTGACGGCTCGCGGGCCTCGGCGTCTGGCCGCACGGCTTGTCCGTTGCAGGCCTTCGCCGTATAGCGGCGTCCGGATCGGAGCCTGCTCCGGCTCGGACCGCCCGCGGCCTTCGTCTATCGGTTAGGACACCAGCCTTTCACGCTGGGGAGACGGGTTCGACTCCCGTAGGCCGCGCCAGCCGCGCGACCGAGCCGCCAATGCCGTCACAGCCTCGCCGTAACCCTCGCTTGACCTTTGCCCGGCATGAGGGAGGCCGGTCGGCGGGGGAGCTTGAATGACCAAGAGCCAGATCGCTGCCGAGATCCGCAAGATCGTGAAGATGCAGCTCGACGATTGCGAGCGTGCGATCAAGGCGGGCACGAAGTCCATCGCGCTGTTCGAGCTCGAGGATGCGGCGCGGCGGCTGCAGAAGATCGCAGCCCTGCTCGAGGCCGCGCCGCGCTGACGGGAGAGTCCCGCGAACGGTCCGGCTGTCATTCCGGGGCTCGCGAAGCGAGAGCCCGGAACCCATAAACGCCGACGTCGTGGATCGTGACGAAGAATGCGTCAGGGCCTCGACCATCAGCGTCTATGGGTTCCGGGCTCGGCTTCGCCGCCCCGGAATGACAATGCTGGGTGCGCGCAACAGAGATTTTGACGGTCATCCATGTGCGGAGCGCCCGAGGAAGCACCCCGCTCCACAGCGGCCGATTTTGGCTCTAGACCCATCGGCGATGGCCTGGGCAGCGGGCCGCCCGGGAGGGAATGATGCAGGGCTACACCTTCCGGACCACGCCGTCGCTCCTCGTCGAGGCGGGCGGCTCGGCCGAGATCGGGGCGTGCTTCGCCGGGCTCGGCT
This sequence comes from uncultured Enterovirga sp., assembly GCA_964244795.1. Taxonomy (GTDB): domain Bacteria; phylum Pseudomonadota; class Alphaproteobacteria; order Rhizobiales; family Beijerinckiaceae; genus Enterovirga. Next base: position 117 of record CAXTKM010000224.1, on the reverse strand, counting down.
GCCGGTCCGTGCTCGTCGTCACCGACCGGGGGATCGTGGGCGCGGGCCTGCTCGGGCCGGCGCTCGCCGGTCTCGGCAGCCACGGCATCGCGGCGGCGCTCTTCACCGAGGTCGAGG
>CAXTKM010000223.1:0-6931 GCA_964244795.1 uncultured Enterovirga sp. | reverse complement strand
ATAGCTGTCCCCACGCTTCACGAAGTACATCGGCACGTCGAGCGCGTAATCGACGTAGCGCTCGTAGCCCATGCCGCCCTCGAAGGCGAAGGGCAGGAGCCCGGTCCGGTCGCGGTCGGTGTCGCGCCAGATCTCCGCCCGCATGGTCAGCAGCCCGTTCGGCCGCCCGTCCGTGAAGGGCGAGTTCGCGAAGAGCGCGGTCGCGATCGGCTGCAGGGCGAGCGAGGCCCTGAGCTTCGCGACCATGTCGGCCTCCGAGCCGAAATCGAGGTTCGCCTGGACGGTCGCGGTCCGGAACATCATGTCGAGCCCGAGCGAGCCGACCTTCGGCATGTAGCCGGCCATGATGCGATAGCGCCGCTTCGGCATGACGGGCGTCTCGGCCCGGGTCCATTTCGGGCTCATCCCGAGCGACAGGAAGCCGATCCCGAGCGGGCCGCCGACGGCCCGGACCTCGTCGAGATGCCGGTCGAGCTCTCGCGCGGTCTCGTGCACCGTTAGGAGCGGCGCGCCGGAGAGCTCGAACTGCCCGCCGGGCTCGAGCGAGATCGCGCCCCCGCCCTGCTCGTCCGCGAGGCCGATCGGGTTGCCCTCGTCGAGAATCGGCTCCCAGCCGTTCAGGCCGGCGAGTCCCTCGAGGAGCGCCCGGATGCCGCGCGGCCCGTCATACGGCACGGGCGTGTGATCCGCCCGGTAGAACGGCACCTTCTCGTGCTCGGTGCCGATGCGCCATTCGGCGGGCGGCTTCTCCCCTCCGGCGACCCATTCGACGAGCTCGTCGCGCGACGAGATCGGTGCCGCGTCCGTGACGTCACGCGCCATGCGCTTCCTCGGTGGGGATTGGGCTGTGCCGGGAAGGCTCAGGCCCGAGAGGGTCCGGGGCCGGAACCCGGTGCCGCCCCGCAGGATGAGGGCTACATAGGCCGGCCGCCGAAAGCCTGCAACGAGGGGCGCACGCGGCCGGATCAGCGCCAATCGCCCCGTGCTGTCTGGAGGATCGCGAGAGCCGCGACCGCCGCCGTGTCGGCCCGCAGGATGCGCGGGCCGAGCGAGATCCGGAGCGTCGCCGGCCGCTCCAGGATCGCCGCGCGTTCCGTCGGGTCGAAGCCGCCTTCCGGGCCGATCAGGAGCGCGGCACTTGGCGCCGTGCTGGCACCGCGCAGCGCCTCCCACGGGTTCGCGATGGCCGCGTCCTCGTCGCAGAACACGAGGAGGCGATCGGCCGGGAGCGCGGCCAGCGCCTCGGCGAGGCCGAGCTCGGGCAGGATCTCGGGGACGGCCAGGACGCCGCATTGCTCCGCCGCCTCGATCGCGTTCGATCGCATCCGGTCCAGGTTGACCCGGGTCGCGACGGTGCGCCGGGTCCGGACCGGCCGGATCGTCCCCGCCCCCATCTCGACCGCCTTCTGGACGAGGTAGTCGAGCCGCGCGTGCTTCAGGGGCGCGAACAGGAGCGCGAGGTCGGGACGGTCCGTCTGAGCCCGGGTCCGGACCGTGACCCGCAGCACGGCCGCCTTGCGGCCGCAGGGTTCGACCCCCGCCCGCCACTCGCCGTCCTGGCCGTTGAAGACCAGGATCTCGGCCCCGGCCCCGAGACGGAGCACGGACAGGAGATAATTCGCCGCCGCGCGATCGAGCGCGATCGCCACGTCGGGGCCGAGCGCGTCCGTGACGAACAGGCGCGTGCCGCCGAACTCATGGGCGGCCACGGCCATCCCCTCCGTGTCCGCTGGAAAGCCGCCACAATCCTGTGGTTTCCGCAAGGGCACGAGACCGGGGCTCGGGGCCGCCGAGGGGGCCTGCCCGTCCCGCATCCATGTGATAACATCCGCGGTTATTGAACCGGGGATCGGAAGGGGGTTCGCCCATGTCGCTCACGTCGCGCGTGTCCACCGGGATCGCTCTGGCCGCTCTGGCGCTCGCCCTCGCGGGCACGCCTGTTCTCGCACAGGCGACCGGCTGCGGCGAACTGCAGACCCACCTCGGCCAGCGTCAGTCCATCGCGCAGAAGCTGCAGGCCGGCGGCAAGAAGCAGCTCGACGCGAAGGTCGCCTGCGCGGGCTTCAACCAGCTCGTCCAGAACGGCGTGACCCTGCTCAAGTGGACCGACACGAACAAGGAATGGTGCCAGATCCCCGACGCCTTCATCGAGAGCATCCGGACCGATCACGGCAAGGCGCAGGCGATCCGGGCCAAGGCCTGCGGGGTCGCGGCGAAACAGGTCGAGATCGAGCGCCAGGCGAAGAGCGGCGGCGGCGCGCCGGGGACGGGCGGCCTTCTCGGGGGCGGCGGCCTGTCCGGCTCATCTTCGCTCCCGCAGGGGGCGCTCTGACGCTGGACGAGCCTGACGGACAACCACCGCTGTCGCTCCGGGGCTCGCGGAGCAAGAGCCCCGAACCCATAAACGCTAGCGCATCCAGCCCTGACACCGTCATCGCCTCAACGACAACGTCCGCGTCTATGGGTTCCGGGCTCGGCTTCGCCGCCCCGGAATGACAGCCCCGGCGTCGTAAGGCGTTCCTCGCATCAGGACAGGCGGCCGGACGCGATCTCGCGCTCTCGGTAGACGAGCGGCCGGCCAGGCAGTCGGGCGGTCTTGCGCCTCACGAGGAATCGGGGACGGCGACCGGACAGGACGGCGAGGCGCCGCGGGTCGCTTCGCGGCCCGAGCAGGATGCGGCCGAGCTGCCGGTAGGGCTGCTCGAGCGCGCCGGTCGGGCCCGAGACGAGCAGCGGCAGGCCTGAGGCGGCCGCGAGGGATCGCCAGATCGCCACGACCTCGCCATCGTCGTAGGGCCCGAGGGTGAGGGCGGTGGCCCCGGACTCATCGCCGATCACGATGTGGAACGAGGCTCCGTCGAAGCGGAGCGCCAGCCCGGCGGGCCGGGCTGAGCCCGGCAACCAGGCCGCGCCCGGCGCACGGGCCGCGCCCGGCAGCCGCGCCGCGCCGCCGGCCAGGACCGGAAGCCGGCTCGGTTCGATCGCGGCGGCGCCGGAGTCCTGTTCGCAGTCTGTCATGCCGATACCCTGTCCCGCGTCCGGCGTGCCCTCGTGAAGGATGGGGCCGCTCCGACCAGGAGGACGATGCCTGCGGAGCGGCGGCCAGCGTCTTAACGGCCGCGCTCGAATGCCCGCGATGGAGAGCCTTCCGGGGACCATCCTGAACGGAGCGTTGTCGGAGACCATCGGATTCGCTTGCCGCCCGGAAAGCCCTCCCCTACTGCTCCGTCCGGCCCTCTCCATGACCGATCCTTCCCATCTCGCCCGTGAGCTGATGCCGTTCGTGCGCGACGTGGCGCGCGAGGCGGGCGACGTCGCGATGCGGTTCTTCCGCTCCGGCGCGTCGACGTCCGCCCGGATCTGGTCGAAGGCGGGCGGCTCGCCCGTCACGGAGGCGGACGTCGCGGTCGACACCTTCCTGAAGATCCGCCTGAGCCAGGCGGTGCCGGAAGCCGGTTGGCTGTCCGAGGAGACGGCGGACGATCCGCGGCGACTCGGCCGCGACCTCGTCTGGATCGTCGACCCGATCGACGGCACGAGGGCCTTCCTGTCCGGCAGCCACGACTGGTCGGTCGCGATCGCGCTCCTGGTCGCGGCGAGGCCGGTGCTCGGCATCGTGCACGCGCCGGCCCACGACACGCTCTACGAGGCGGTGGCGGGCGAGGGCGCGCTCCGCAACGGCACCCCCATCTCGGTCTCGGCCGCCGACGATCTCGGCGCGATCGGGGTCGCCGGGCCGAAACCCTTCATCGATCGGCTGGCCCGCCGTCATCCCGCGATCGGGCGCCCGCCCCGGATCCCGTCGCTCGCGCTCCGGATCGCCCGCGTCGCGGAGGGATCGGTCGATGTCGGGTTGATCTCGTCCGACGCGCGCGACTGGGACATCGCCGGCGCGGACATCATCCTGACCGAGGCCGGCGGCCTCCTGACCGACCTCTCCGGGACCGCGCCGCCCTACAACAGGCCGGACCCGGTCCATGGCGAGCTCGTGGCCGGCCCGGCCCGGTTGCAACCTCGGCTGATCGAGGCCATCACGGCGCGCTAGCGGCGGCCGGAGCGCCCGAGGAGGACCGATGGTGGGCGAGCACGGCCGGCAGCTTCCACATCTCGTGTTCGGGGGCGAGCTGGCGCGCCTCGACGACACGACGTTCCGCGACCTCTCGGCGCTCGACATCGTCGGCATCTTCCCGAGCTACGCGGCCGCGCACGCGGCCTGGAAGGGCAAGGCGCAATCGACCGTCGACAACGCGCACATGCGCTACTTCATCGTCCACCTGCATCGGCTCCTCGACCCGAGCGCGACCTGAGCGGCACCGCATGGCGTCGCTGAAGGAGCTCGGCCGGAGGCCGGCCGTGCAGGCCGGGATCGGCCGGTCGCTCGCCCGCTACCTCGACCTCGTGCGCCGCATGAACCGGTTCGCGACCGAGCCCCTGGACATCTACGGCCGGCTCGAGCCCCTCCAGCCCTTCATCGGCGCGATGTGGCACGGCCAGCACTTCATGGCGCCCTACCTGCGCCGGCCGCAGGACCGGGCCGCGAGCCTCGTGTCGCGCTCCGCCGACGGAGAGCTGAACGCGATCGCGCTCGAACGTCTCGGCGTCCGGGCGATCCGAGGCTCGGGCGCGCGCGGACGCGATCCGCGCCGCAAGGGCGGCTCGGAGGCGCTGCGGGCGATGCTGCGGGCGCTCGCCGACGGCGAGAACATGTTCCTCACGGCCGACGTGCCGAAGATCGCCCGCGTCTGCGGGATCGGCATCGTGACGCTCGCCCGCATGTCGGGCCGGCCGATCGTGCCGGTCGCGGTCGCGACCAGCCGGCGCTTGGAGTTCGGGAGCTGGGACCGGGCGAGCATCGGGCTTCCCTTCGGGCGGGGCGCGATCGTGGCCGGCGAGCCGATCGCCGTGCCGCACGACGCGGACCCGGACGCGATGGAGCGCGCCCGGCTCGCGGCGGAGCGCGAGCTCGACCGGGTCCATGCCCAGGCCTTCGCGCGCGTCGGCCGGCAGGATCCCGGAGCCGCGCTTCGGCTCTCGGACCCGGCCCCATGACGGCGCGCCTGCCGGCGCCGCTCGTCGCCTACAGGCTCGCGACGACCCTGCTCTCGCCCCTCGCGCCGCGGCTGCTGCGCCGGCGGGCGGAGCGCGGCAAGGAGGATCCCGACCGGCTGGGCGAGCGCCTCGCCCGACCCGGCCGGGCTCGGCCGGACGGCGACCTCGTCTGGGCGCACGGCGCCTCGGTCGGCGAGACGCAGGCGCTCCTCCCGCTCGTCGAGGCGCTGGTCGGACGCGGCCTCAAGGTCCTGGTCACCTCCGGCACCCGGACCTCGGCAGACCTCCTGGCCCGCCGGCTTCCCTCGGGCGCGCGCCACCAATACCTGCCGCTCGACGTGCCGCGGCTCGTGGCCCGCTTCCTGGACCATTGGCAGCCACAGGTCGCGATCTTCGCGGAATCGGAGGTCTGGCCGAACATCGTGGTCGGGCTGGAGCAACGCCGCGTGCCCCTGATCCTCGTCAACGCCCGGCTCTCCGCGCGCTCGCATGCCGGCTGGATGCGGGCGCCGGGCGTCGCGCGCGCGCTGTTCGGCCGCTTCGCGCTCTGCATCGCCTCGACCGAGGGCGACGCGGAGCGCCTGGCCGGCCTCGGCGCCGTCGTCGCGGGCGTGTCGGGCAACCTGAAATTCGACATCGCGCCGCTCCCGGCCGATCCGGCCGCGGTTGAGGACCTGTCCGGGCGGCTATCCGGCCGTCCGGTCTGGATGGCGGCCAGCACGCATCCCGGCGAGGACGAGGCCATCATCCGGACGCATCGCCTCGTCCGCGAGCGCCGGCCGAGGCTCCTCACGCTGATCGCGCCGCGCCACCCCGCCCGCGCCCAGGAGGTCGCCGATTACGGCCGCTCGGCCGGGCTCGACGTCACGCGACGCTCGCTCGGCGAGACGGCGGACGCGTCCCGCGACCTCCACCTCGTCGACACGATCGGGGAGCTCGGCTTCTTCTACCGCCTGGCCCCGCTCGTCTTCATGGGCGGGTCGCTGGTCCGGCACGGCGGCCAGAATCCGATCGAGCCGATCCGCCTTGGGGCGGCGGTGCTGCACGGCCCCCACGTCGCGAATTTCGCCGACGTCTACGAGGCGCTGGACGAGGCCGGCGGCGCCTTGGCGATCCCCGACGAGGCGGCGCTGGCGCAGGCCGCCGCCGAGCTCCTCGGCCAGCCCGGCCGGCTCCGCGACGTGGCCCGGGCCGGCGGGGCCGCCGTCGCCGCGCTCGGCGGAGCGCTCGCCCGCACCCTCGCGATCATCGATCCCTACCTTCCTCGACCCCGCGACCCGCGCGAGTCGGCCTGGTGAGGGCACCGGCCTTCTGGTGGCGCGAGCCGGGCCTCGCGGCCGCCCTGCTCGCACCGGCCGCCTCGCTCTACGGGGCCGTCGCTGCCTCCAGGATGGCCCGCGCGGGCCATCCTGTGCACGTCGACGGTGCCGTGCTGCCCGTCCTCTGCGTCGGCAACGTCACCGTCGGGGGCTCGGGCAAGACCCCGACCGCGATCGCGATCGCGGCGCTGCTGCGAGCGGCCGGCCGAAGCCCGGCCTTCCTCACGCGCGGCTACGGCGGCCGGCTCGCCGGGCCGGTCGCGGTCGACCCGGCACGGCACGGCAGCCGCGACGTCGGCGACGAGCCGCTGCTCCTCGTCCGCCATGCCCCGACGGTCGTCTCGCGCGACCGGCCTGCGGGCGCCGCGATGGCGGCGTCTCTCGGAGCCGATGTCGTCGTGATGGACGACGGGCTGCAGAACCCCTCGCTCCGGAAGACGCTGTCGGTCGCCGTGTTCGACGGCGCGGTCGGGGTCGGCAACGGCCGGGTCCTGCCGGCTGGCCCGCTCCGGGCACCGCTCCGGGCGCAGTGGCCGCGGATCGACGCCGTCGCGATCGTCGGG
>CAXTKM010000222.1:0-6937 GCA_964244795.1 uncultured Enterovirga sp. | reverse complement strand
GCGCGCGATGCCGTACTTCTTCGCCTCGCTGAAGGTCGCGATCACGCTGGCCTTCGTGGGCACGGTCCTGTCCGAGACCGTGGCCGCGAACAAGGGCATCGGCAACGTCATGATGACGGCCTCTTCCTCCTTCGACGTGCCGCTCGTCTTCGCCGGCCTGATGATCCTCGCCGCGCTCGGCGTCCTCCTCTACGCGACCTTCTCGCTCGTCGAGAGCCGCGTGACCGGCTGGGCCACCCGCCGCAACGACCTCGCGGTCACCTGACGGCCGCGCCGACACCCCTCAACCTCCGGAGAGACGCCTCATGCCGCCCACCCTCGCCGCCCGGCTCGCGCTCGCGGCCGCCGCCCTTTTGGCTCTCGGATCCGTCGCGACGGCACAGCCCGCCCTGACGAAGATCAAGCTGACGCTCGGCTGGAAGACGCAAGGGTCGGATGCGCCCTACATGGTCGCGAAGGACAAGGGCTACTTCGCGGCCGAGGGCCTCGACGTCTCCATCGACCAGGGCGAGGGCTCGGCCGCGACCGTGACCCGCATCATGTCCGGCGCCTGGGATGCCGGGTTCGGGGACATCAACGCGATCGTCCAGAACGCCTCGACCCGGCCGGCCGAGGCACCCGTGATGGTCTACCTGATGTGGAACCGGCCGCCCTTCGCGATCGTCTCGAAGACGACGTCGAACATCCTCTCGCCGAAGGATCTCGAGGGCAGGACGGTCGGGGGCGCCCAGGGCACGCCCACGACCCGCATGTTCCCGGTCTTCGCCAAGAGGAACGGCATCGATCTCGCCAAGATCAAGATCCAGAACATGGCGCCGAACCTGCAGGAGCCGATGCTGATCAAGGGCGACATCGACGCCGCGATGGTGTTCAACATCACGAGCTATTTCAATCTCGTCCAGAACAGGCAGGATCCCGACAAGGATTATCGCTGGATGAGCTTCGGCGATTACGGGATGGACCTGTATTCCAACGGCCTGATCGTGTCCCGGAAGATGATCCGCGACAACCCGAAGGCGGTCGCCGGCCTCGTCCGGGCGCTGAACAAGGCGATGATCGAGGTGGCCGCGAACCAGGAGATCGGCATGAAGGCGATCGAGAGCTTCGACAACCTCGTGAATCTCGTGGTCGAGAAGCGCCGGCTCAAGTTCTCCCTCTCGAACCTGATCGTGTCGCCCGAGAGCGCCGAGATCGGCGTCGGCGACCTGAAGGACGACCGGCTCGCGGCTGCGATCGCGATCGTGGTCGAGGGCTACGAGCTCGCCCGCACACCCGCGCCCTCCGAGATCTTCGACCGCTCCTTCCTGCCGCCCAAGGCGGACAGGATGGTGAGCTACGTGTCGAACTGAGGCGGACGTCGAACCGGCTGCAACGGGCATCCTCGCCGCGGGAACTCTCCAACGCGGCGCGGACAATCGATCCACCGAGGGCGTCATGCCGAGGAGCACCGAAGGTGCGTCTCGAAGCACGCTCCACCGTCGTGCGTCCTTCGAGACGCGGCTTGCAGCCGCTCCTCGGGACGACGAACGTCGTGGACCCACCCAGAACGAAGGGATCTCCATGGACATCGACCTGCCGGACGTGAAAGCCGAGGTCGAGGCGGCCTTCGCGCGCTACGAGCAGGCGCTCGGGGCGAACGACGTCGAGACCCTCGAAGCCCTGTTCAGGGACGATCCTCTGACGATCCGCTACGGGATCGGCGAGAACCTCTACGGCATGGACGCGATCCGGGCCTTCCGGCGCGCCCGCTCGCCGCTCGGGCTCGCGCGCCGGATCGAGGAGACCGTGATCACGACCTACGGCCGCGACGCCGCGACCGCCTCGACGCTGTTCCACCGCGACAGCATGCCGGAAAAGATCGGCCGGCAGATGCAGACCTGGATCCGGCTGCCGGAGGGCTGGCGCATCGTCGCGGCCCATGTCAGCGTGATCGACGCCTGACCGGATCGGGTCCGTCCGCATGGGCGATGGCGGGTCAGGCGATGTGGATCACGCGGGCAACACCTCCGGCCGCCTCTCGGGCTAGCCCGAGCAGGCCAGCGAAGGTGTAGGGGCCGTGCAGCCCGTCCGTCGCGAGCAGGAGCCGCCGGGGCAGCGCGACCAGGACGGCCCGATCTCCCGACCCATCGCGCAGTTCGTAGGCGGGGTCGGCCTCGGCCCGAAGGGCGGCCGCGAGGGTCGTCAGCGCGCCGGGCGGCATCGGGCCCGGCCGTTCGGGCAGCGCGAGACTCCGCCCCGTCGTCAGGGCGAGCACGTCGGCGAGGGTCAGGGCCACCGCCCTTGAGGCGGCCGGCGGGATCTTCAGGCGTGCGTCGCGGCCCCGGTAGCGCTCCAGGACGGCGAGGCATTCCACGGAACTGCCCGGCTCCGGCGCGAGGACGAGCTCCCAATTCGCGTGGCTCTGCGCCAGCACGGCCTCGAGCGTGGCCGCGAGGTCGTCCGCGTCCGGCCCGCTGGGCGCGACGAGGCTGATCCGGGGCTGGTCCCCGGCCCGGTAGCGCGAGACGGTCCGGGTGCCGGCGCCCCATCCCGGGGGCGGCCCGTCGGGCCGCCGGGCCGCGAAGACGCGGTCCAGCCGCTCGCGGATCACGGGCGCGGCGGCCGCGACCCCATGCTCCGTCGCGATCCGGCGGCGCGCCTCGGCGGACCGGCGGGCCGCCTCGGGCCGATCCTCGAACACACGACGCATCTGCCGCGCGAGATCCGCCCCGTCCGGGTCCGCCCAGAGCGCATCGGCCGGGTAGGCGCCGGCATCCGGACCGACCTCGGCCAGCCGCCAGCGCACAGGATAGCTGTCGCGCTCCGACATGAAATCCTGGTTGCCGGAGGCTGCGGTCGCGATCACCGGGCGCCCGGCCGCCATCGTCTCCGCGAGGTTCAGGCCGAACCCCTCGCTCCGGTGCGGCGACACGAGGGCATCGAGCGCCTGCCGGAACGAGGCCGTCTCGTGCGCGTCGAAGGAGCGGTCGACGAGCCGGATGTTCGCGTGCCCCCGGGCCGCCCGCAGCAGCGGCGCGACGGCCTCCGGATAATGCTCGGTTCCGTGGTACTTGAGGACGAGCATCGCGTTCGGGCTGTCCCCGAAGGCCGCGCGGAACGCCTCGACCGCGGCGAGCGGGTTCTTGCGCCGGACCACGCTGCCGACGTCGAACAGGCAGCCGAACAGGAAGACGTCGTCCGGCAGGCCGAAATGGCTCCGGGGCAGGAGCGAGGCCGGGTCCGGCGGCGGCTCCACCGGCATCGGGACCCGGATCACCGGGATCGGCGAGACCGCCCCGATCGCGTCGCGGCAGAACCCGGACGCGACCCAGATCTCGTCGAAGGCCCCGAAGGTGCCGGCCCAATCCGTCGGGAAGGCGGCCAGCTCCCAGAACCAGATCCCGATGTTGTAGCTGTCGTCGAGGAGCGTCCGCCGGCCGTCGAGGAAGAAGCGGTGCACCACGTCGGCGTTCAGGGCGAAGACGTTGACCTTCGTGGCCAGCCCCTCGGGCCCTGGTCGCTTCCAGGGCAGGAGGCCGCGGCGACGAGGCCGGAGGTCGGGCCGCGTCTCGATCCGGATACCATCCTGGACCAGCGTGACGGGCGTCACCCGATAGCCCGCGCCCTCGATCGCGGCCCGGTAGGCGCGGGCCGATGTGCCGAGCCCCGACCGGGCGTCGAAGAAGCCGTAGACCGTCACGGCGTCGGCCCGGCGCCAGAACCGGCGGCCGATCAGCCGGTCGCGATAGGGCGCGAGCCCGAACGGGATCCGGCCCTCGAGGCGGCCCCATCTGTTCCAGTGCCGGACCAGGACGGCGTGATCGGTTCCGAAATGCTCGCGGGTGTCCGGATGCGCGGCCGCGTAGGCGGCGGAGTCGAAACCGGGGTCGCGGCGGGTCATCGGGGATGAGCCCGAAACACGAATGCCGCGGGTGATCCCTCCCTGACGGGGAGGGTGAGTCGAAGCGAAGCTTCGAACCGGGGTGGGGTGTGCCCGGCCGGGTGTTCCCCACCCCGGTTCGCGCTTCGCGCGACTCGGCCCTCCCCTGCAGGGGAGCGATCAGCTTCGCGACACCGCGCGCCGCTCACGTCCGCCGCCCCTCCGGGAAAACGCCGCCTCCCTCGTGCGTGACGGCGCCCCGGTTCGCCGGCCCGACGAGGCGCGCGAACTTCGCGAGCGCTCCCGAGACGTGGAGGGGCGCGCGCGGGCGCCAGGCGGCGCGGCGTTCGGCGAGCGCGGCGTCATCGACCAGGAGATCGATCGTCCCGACGGCGGCGTCGATCCGGATGCGGTCGCCGGTCCTGACGAGCGCGAGCGGCCCGCCCAGTGCGGCCTCCGGGCTCGCGTAGCCGATGCAGATTCCGCGCGTCGCACCCGAGAAGCGGCCGTCCGTCAGGAGCGCGACGCGCTCGCCCATGCCCTGGCCGTAGATCAGCGCGGTCACGCCCAGCATCTCCCGCATGCCGGGCCCGCCCTTCGGGCCTTCGTTCCGGATCACCAGGACCTCGCCCTCCTGGTAGCGCCTGGCCCGCACGGAGACGACCGCCTCGTCCTCGCTCTCGAAGACCCGGGCCGGGCCCTCGAACACGACGGTCTTCAGGCCGGCGACCTTGATCAGCGCGCCGTCGGGACAGAGATTGCCCTTCAGCACGACGACGCCTCCGGTCGGCAGCAACGCGTCGCGGCAGGCCCGGACGACGGCGCCGTCGGGACCCGGTGCGCTCTCCACCTCCTCGCGAAGCGTGCGGCCGGTCACGGTCGGGACCTCGCCGTCGAGATGCCCGGAGGCCACGAGCTCGCGCAGGATCACGGCCGTGCCGCCGATGTCGAACACGTCCTTCGCGTTGTAGAGCCCGCCCGGCTTCAGGTTGCCGATCAGCGGCGTTCGCCGGAACACGGCCGCCACGTCGTCCATGTCGAACGCGATCCCGGCCTCGTTCGCGATCGCCGGGATGTGCAGGGCGGCGTTGGTGGAGCCGCCGGTCGCGGCCACCACCGCGCAGGCATTCTCGAGCGAGCGCCGGGTGACGAGATCGCGCGGGAGCGGCCCGCCGCGCCGGATCAGCGCCATCACGAGCCGGCCGGCCTCGCGCGCCACCGCGCCCCGGCCGGAATGCACGGCCGGCATCATGGCGGAGTTCGGCACCGTGAGCCCCATGGCTTCGGCGACCATGCCCATCGTGTTCGCCGTGAACTGCCCGGGGCAGGCCCCGACCGTCGGAGGCGAGCAGGCGCGCTCGAACCGGTCGAGATCCGGCTCGGTCATGGCCCCGGTCAGGTAGGCGCCCACCGCCTCGTAGGCGTCGAGCACGGTGACGTCGCGGCCCTCGTGCCGGGCCGGGAGCGAGCTGCCGCCGTAGAGGAACACGGCCGGCACGTTGCACCGGACCATCGCCATGATGACGCCCGGCAGGGTCTTGTCGCAGCCCCCGAACCCCACGAACCCGTCATAGGCATGCGCCTGCACCACGGCCTCGATCGAATCGGCGATGATCTCGCGCGACACGAGAGAGAACTTCATGCCCTCGTGGCTCATCGCGATCCCGTCCGAGACCGAGATCGTCGTGAACTCGCGCGGCGTGCCGCCGGCCGCCAGGATCCCTGCCTTCGCCTCCTCGGCCTGCGGCCCGTGCGACATGTTGCAGGGCGTGGTCTCGCCTTTCATGCTGACCACGCCGACCATCGGCTTCGCCATCGCGGCATCGTCGAGCCCCATCGCCCGCATGAAGGCCCGGTGCGGGACGCGATCGATCCCCTCGACCGTGATCCGGGAGCGCAGCGGTTTCGGCTCGGTCATGCGTGCGTCCGTAGCCTCTCCCGAAGGGAGAGGTCGAGTCGGCGGCAGCCGTACCCGACTCGCCTCTCCCCTCGGAGAGAGGTAACGCGTGTCGACCCTCCGAGAGACGCCCGTGCCCACACCCCCTTTCCCCAAAGACCCGACGATCTGCTTCGCCCACGCGGCCTACCGGCTTAGGGAGGCGCATGACGCGGCCGGGGGCAGGCCGGGGAGCTTCCAGGTCGGCTCGAAGCAGGAGCTCGCGGACAGGATCGGCGAGGCCGACGTCGTCGTCGTGTCCGGGCTCTGGGACAACGCGCTCCTCGCGTCGGCGCCCCGGCTCCGCTTCGTGCAGTCGATCTCGACCGGCGTGAACCAGTACGATCCGGACGCCTTCCGGCGGCACGGCGTCAGGCTCGCGAGCGCGCAAGGCGCGAACGAGCGGGCCGTGGCCGAGCACGCGATCGCGCTGATCCTCGCGCTCGCGCGGCGGCTGCCGGAGGCGCGCGACAACCAGGCGAAGCGCGTCTGGCGCCCGATGCAGGGCGAGCACGCGCTCCGGGAGGACGAGATCGGCGGCAAGACGCTCGCGATCGTCGGGCTCGGCCGCATCGGGGGCCGGCTCGCCCGGCTCGCGAAGGCCTTCGACATGACCGTGATCGGCGTCCGTCGCGACCCGGCCGGCGGGCTGAACGGAGCGGACGAGGTGTTCGCGACCGCCGACCTCGCGACCGTCCTGCCCCGCGCCGACTACGTCGCGCTGACCTGCCCGCTGACCCCGGAGACGCGCGGGCTGATCGACGGGGCCGCGCTCGCCCGCATGAAGCCCGGCGCCGCGCTCGTGAACGTTGCCCGCGGTGCTTGCGTGGTCGAGCAGGACCTCGTGGCCGCGCTCGCGTCCGGACGGCTCGCCGCAGCCGCGCTCGACGTGACTGAGGACGAGCCGCTGCCGGACTCCTCGCCGCTCTGGGCGATGCCGAACGTGCTCGTCACGCCGCACACGGCCGGAGAGACCCGCGCCTACGAGGCGAACATCCTTGCGCTGCTGGGAGAGAACCTCGGCCGGCTCGAGCGAGGGGAGGTGCGGCTCGTGAATGAGGTGGCGTGACGCCCACCTCTCCCGGGAGGGAGAGGTTACGCTGCGAACCCCGCGGTCGCTCGAGCGCCCGCCGCCTCTGGAC
>CAXTKM010000221.1:0-7042 GCA_964244795.1 uncultured Enterovirga sp. | reverse complement strand
CCCGGGGCGGCGCGAAGGCGCGCCGGACCGTATCGCCGCGGTTCGGCACGGCCACGATCTCGGCCAGCGGATTGATCGCGGCCGCCTCGCGGGCGGCCTCGGCGAGGCGCTCCTCCGCGACGGCGTCGGCCTTCGTGACGACGATCCGGTGCGCGCCGGCCCACTGCGCCGCAGCCTCCGCGAAGAGCGCCACCTCGGGGCCGCGCGTCGGGTCGAAGGTCGACACCACCGCGACCCGCATCCGGTGCGGGGCGAGCGAGGCGAGCTGGCGCAGGATCGGGCCGGGCTTCGAGAGCCCGCTCGTCTCGAGCACGATCCGGCCGAGCGGCGGCGCTCCGGCCGGGCGCTCCGTGGCCAGCAGCGCCTCGACCGTGAGCGCGAGGTCGCTGCCGATCTGGCAGCAGATGCAGCCGTTCGCGAGCATGGTCATGGACACGTCGCCGCCAGCCTCGCGCAGCAGCGCGCCGTCGAGCCCGATCGCGCCGACCTCGTTCACGATGACGGCCGTGCTCGCGGCCTCATCCTGCCCGAGGAGGTCGCGCAGCAGCGTCGTCTTGCCGGAGCCCAGGAACCCGGTGAGGACCAGGAACTCGGGACCGGGTTCGTGCCTCGGGCTCAACCCGCGGCCGCGCGGGGCGGGGCGGGCTGCGGCGCCCCCGCGCCCGGCCGGTTCTCCCGGTCGTCCTCCCAGCTCGTCTCGACCATGGCCCTGACGTCGGCCAGGAGCTCGGCCGTGTCGTAGACGATGCCGTCCTTGATGGTCAGCGCGAGGCCGCGCTGCCACTCGGCACGGTTCGTGGCCTCGTTCAGGCGGAGCGCGCCGGTGCCGTAGAGGAGCTTGAAGTCGGTCAGCGGGTTGTGGTCGTGGACCAGGATGTCGGCCCGCTTGCCGACCTCGAGCGAGCCGATCTCGTCCGCGAGCCCGCAGAGCGCCGCGCCCTGCGAGGTCGCCGAGCGCAGAACCTCCAGCGGATGGAAGCCGGCCTCCTGCAGGAGCTCGAGCTCGCGCACGTAGCCGAAGCCGAAGATCTGGAAGATGAAGCCGGAATCGGATCCCGTGCAGACCCGGCCGCCGCGGTTCTTGTACTCGTTGATGAAGGCCATCCAGAGCCGGTAGTTCTCCTTCCAGTCGATCTCGTTCTCGGTCGACCAGCGATACCAGTACGAGCCATGGCCGCCGCGCTGCGGCTGGAAGTAGTCCCACATCGACTTCCAGGTGTAGTCCTTGTGCCAGTCGGCCTGGCGGGCGCGCATCAGGTCGCGGTTCGCGTCGTAGATCGTGAAGGTCGGCACGAAGGTGAAATCGAGCGCGAGGAACGCGTCCAGCGTCTCGTTCCACTTCGCGGAACCGGGCTCGGCACCCTGCGAGAACATCTGGCCCGCGACCGCGAACCGGAAATATTCGTCGGAGTAGTCGTAGTCGGACGGGTAGTCCTGGACGACCCGATCCTCGAACAGCGCCTCCGGCAGGCCGTAGTAATGCTCGGCGCTGGTCAGCCCCCAGCGAGCGGTGGTCAGCGCGTTCATCCGGGTGACGGCCATCTGGGCGTGGTGGCATCCCGTCCGGAGGCCGACCTCGCCGCACTCGTCGAGCGCGGCCTCCATGATGGCCGGCGGCGCGCCGAAGAACTTCACGCCGTCGGCGCCGCGCTCCGCCAGCGCCCGGATCCAGGCCCGCCCCTCCTCGGGCGAGTGGATCAGCTTCAGCATGTCGTTCACGGCCGGGAAATACGCGTAGGCGAGGAGGCGCGGCGCCGCGATCGCGTTCTCGGCCGAGAGCCGCTTCTGGTCGAGCATCCAGCCGAGCCCATTCATCGAGCCCATCTCGCGCACCGTCGTCACGCCGTGCGCGAGCCAGAGCTTGTACACGTAGTCGACCGGCGGCACCCAGCCGTTCGCGGCGTGATAGGCGACGCCGGCATGGGCGTGGCAGTCGACGAAGCCGGGCGTGAGCCAGCGGCCGTGGCAGTCGATCTCGCGGTCGCCGCCTTCGGGCCGGGACGTCTCCTTGATGGTCGACAGGGACGAGCCGACCTTCTTCATCAGGACGATGCGGCCGCCCTCGACGACGACGTCCACGGGCCCGATCGGGGGCGCGCCGGTGCCGTCGATGACGGTCGCACCGCGCAGGACGAGGCGTCGGAACGGCCCTTCCCCGCGGTCGCGCGCCGTCGCGGCCCGGACCGGCGGCTGGCCGGCCTTGATCCGCTCCTGGGTCAGTTCCTCGCCGGGCAGGAGGGTGGTGTCGGGCATCGGGAGGGCTCCTGGTGCTGCGCCGGCGTCAAGCCGGCCGCGCGGCCTTCGATGGCAGCGGAAACAGCGTCACGAACTTGTCGGCGAGAGACGTGTCTCCCGCAAGCCCGACCGCGCCGGCCCCGACCAGCGACGCCAGCGGCTGGCCGCCATAGACGGCGGCGGCCAGAACCGCGGGCGCGGCCGTGAACACGAGGTCCGCCTCGTCGAGGCTGTCGCGGGCGATCGCGATCCGTCCCCCGGACAGGTGGGCCAGGAAGGTCTCGGCCCCGAACCGGAAACCGATCCGGGCCTCGATCGCTCCGGCGCGGGCCGGATCGAGCATCGTCCGGAACGAGAGCAGGAGCGAGACGGCGCTGAGCGGCAGGCCGGGATCGTGCCCCGGCGACCGCGCCGCCCACCGGCCGAGGTCCTGGAAGATCGGCTCGCTCTCGTAGCCCCAGGCGGTCAGCTCGTAGACCTGGCTCGCGGCGGGCGGGGCCAGCCGGCGGCGGCGCAGGATGCCGGCGGCCTCCAGGCCGTCGAGCCGCTGCGTCAGGACGTTCGCGCTGATGCCGGGTAGGTCGGCCCGGAGATCGCTGAATCGCTTCGGGCCGAAGATCAGCTCCCGCATCACGAGCAGCGCCCAGCGCTCGCCGATCAGGTCGAGCCCGTGGGCCGCCCCGCAGGCGTCGCCATAGCTGCGCCGCGCGACCCCGCCTACCTCATCAGTTATTTTTTCTAACTTCATGATTGCATATTATGACTGATCGGCTATGACGTCAAAGCCGACCCGAGAGGAGCATCCCATGTCGAAGATGATTTTCGTGAACCTGCCCGTCGCCGACCTGCCGGCCTCGATCGCCTTCTACGAGGCCGTAGGCGCAACCAGGAACCCGCAGTTCAGCGACGACACCGCGGCCTGCATGGTGTTCTCGGACACGATCCACGCGATGCTGCTGACGCATGACAAGTTCCGGCACTTCACCGCGAAGCCGATCGTCGACGCGAAGAGCGCGTGCGAGGTGCTGATCTGCGTCTCGGCGGACAGCCGGGCCGAGATCGACGCGACCGTCGAGAAGGCGCGAGCCGCGGGCGCCGCGATCGATCCGACGCCGGTGCAGGAATACGGCTTCATGTACGGCCGCAGCTACGAGGACCCGGACGGGCACATCTGGGAGCTGATGTGGATGGACATGGAAGCCGCCGCCCGCGCGATGGCGCCTGCCTCCTGAGCAGACTGGATGGAATGGAGACGATCGCCATGAGCTATATCGACGGGTACGTGATCCCGGTTCCGAACCGCAACAAGGAGGCGTTCCGCGAGCACGCGGCGAGGATGGCGCCGATCTTTCTCGAGCACGGCGCGACCAGGGTCGTCGAATGCTGGGGCACCGATGTTCCGGACGGAACCGTCACCGACTTCAAGCGCGCCGTGCTGGCGGAGCCGGACGAGGCCGTGGTGTTCTCCTGGGTCCTCTGGCCGTCCCGGGCGGCCCGCGATGCCGGCAACGCGAAGATCATGGCCGATGCCCGGATGAGCCCCGGTCCGGACATGCCGTTCTCCGGCAAGCGGATGATCTATGGCGGCTTCGAGCCCATCGTCGATACGGGACCGTAGCCCACGGCAGTCGTCGTCGACGACGCGGCGATCGGCGGGGATTCCAGAGCCGGGCTCTGCAATCGCCGTCGAGCCACTTCGGTCCTCACCCTGAGAGCCTGACCGAAAAAGCCGTTCACTCCTCCCCCCTTATGCTGAGGTGGCCGGCGGAGCCGGTCCTCGAAGCACGCGGGACGGTCGCGCGTCCTCCGAGGCCGACCTGCGGTCGGCACCTCAGGATGAGGAGGGAGGTGGAAGGCTGTTTCGGCCGGGACCTCAGGTGAGCGTGAACGCCAGGTCGCCGAGCTTCTCGATGCTGGTCACGAGGCTGTCGCCGGGCTTCAGCCAGACCTGCTTGTCCTTCGGGTAGCCGGAGATCACGCCCTCGGGCGTGCCGGTGAAGATGATGTCGCCCGGCTTCAGCGTCATGTGCTTCGAGATGTAGCTCACGAGCTGCTGGCAGTTGAACACGAGGTCGCTCGTGCTGGAGGATTGCCGGGTCTCGCCGTTCACCTTGAGCTCGATCTTCAGCGCGTTCGGGTCGACCTGATCGCCCGTGACGAGCCAGGGTCCGACCGGTGCCCAGCCGTCGCCGGTCTTGCCGATCATCCACTGGCTCGTCCGCATCTGCAGGTCCCGGGCCGTGAAGTCGTTCCCGGTCGCGTATCCGAACACGTAGGACAGGGCGTCCTGCTCGCTGACGTTGCGGGCCTCGCGGCCCATCACGATCACGAGCTCGGCCTCGTAGTCGAAGGCCCGGGCCGGCTCCCCGGACACCGCGATCGTCCCCCCGTGGTGGTTGAGGGCCGAATTGAACTTGTTGAACAGGATCGGGATCGTCGGGACGGGATTGTTCGTCTCGGCGGCGTGCTTGCGGTAGTTCAGGCCGATGCAGAGGATCTTCTCGGGGTCGGTCACGCAGGGCCCGTAGGCGGCCGCCGATTCCGCGACGAAATAGCTGTTCGGGGATGCCGCGGCCTTCGCTTTCCCGAGCAGGTCGGCCAGGGCCGCGACCAGGCCCTGCCCCTCGAACACCTCCGTGATCGTCGTGGGCGCACCCGTGCCGAACGACGCCTCCGCCTTCGCGACGTCCAAGACCCCGCGGTCGCTCCGCAGCCCGAGCGTGAAACCGTCGGGACCGCGGAGCGTGCAGAACGTCATGCCTCTCGGCATGGCTTGCGCCGTCGGGACGGGTCGGGCCGGCGCCTGCTGCGCGAGCGCGGGCGTGACGGCGGCCGGAGCGGCCGGAGCGGCCGCGGCCGCGCTCCCGAGCGCGGCGGCCTTCAAGAACGTGCGGCGATCCTGGGTCATGTCACCCTCCCGACGGGCCCATCTCAGTGCGGCCTCTTCGGCGAGGAGACCACGGCTCCCAGCCGGGAACAAGGCCGTTCCGGCCGACCGCCGGTCCCGAATTGACATCGCGGACGATCGTTCACACTCTCCCGGCCATCGCCAGGAGGGACCAGCCGTGCCGCCGCTCGTACGCCTCGTGCACAAGACGCTGCTGGACGGACGCTTCCACGTCTACACGTCGCCGGACGTGCAGGGGTTCCACGTCGCGATCGAGACCATCGCCGACGCCAAGCGCGCGGCAATCTCGCTGCTCGACACGCTCGCGGATCTCGATGGAGAGCCTAAACCCGATTTCATCTTCGTCGATGACGTCGCTCTCAAGGCTGCCTGAGTGATCTATTGCGTCCGCTTCGCGGATGTCATCGACCACCTCGCCGCCATCGGTTTCTCTGAGATCGCCCGCACCGACGTGGCCGTGGTGTTCGAAGGAGCCGGAAGGCGGCGCGTCGCTCTTCATCCGCCGAACGTCCGGGATCATGTCCCGGACGCGCTGGTCAATGACGCGTTCGGCTCAGCCGGCCTCGATCCGCCGCCCTGGGACGTGTTCTGGTGCGACTGAGACTCAGGCGGCGACGGCCCTTCGCCCGCGTCGCGCGAGCACCGCGCTGCCCACAACCGTCAGCGTCAGCGTCGCGACGAGGAGGATGAAGGCGAGGGCCGCCCCGAAGGGCCAGTTCGAGCCCTTCGAGAACTGGTCGTAGACCGCGGGCGCCATCATCTTGAACTGCGAGCCGCCGAGCAGGACCGCGGTCGCGAAGGTGTTCATGCAGAGGATGAACACGAGCGTCGAGCCGGCCGCGACGCCCGGCAGCGCGAGCGGCCAGACGATCCTGCGGAACACGGTCCCGGCCGGAGCCCCGAGGTTCGCGGCCGCCTCCTCGACCGAGCGCGGGATCGCCTCGATCACGGAGGCGAGGGTCAGCACCATGTAGGGCAGCACGACCGCGATCGTGCCGAGCGCGACCGCGAAGGGCGTGTAGAGGAGCTTCACCGGCCCGTCCGTGATCCGGAGTGCCTGGAGGCCGACGTTCACGAAGCCCTCGTTGCCAAGCAGCGCGACCCAGCCCGCGACCCGGACCACGTTGCCGACGAGCAGCGGCACCAGCGTGAGCACCGTGACGAGGCTCTTCCACCGGCTCTGCATCCTGGCGATCCAGTAGCCGGCCGGGAAGCCGAGCAGCAAAGTCAGCGCCGTGCAGAGCAGCGCCATCGCGAGCGTGGTCGCCATGACGCCCCGGTAATAGGGGTCCGCGACGGCCCGGAGGTAGTTCTCGGGCGTCAGCGCCTCCTGCATCATCTGGATCGCGTCGTAGCGGTTCAGCGAGATGCGCCCGAGATAGAGCATCGGGCCGACGAGCAGCGCCGCGACCAGGAGCCCGGCCGGGAAGACGAGAGCGGCCGGGGTCATGCTACCCCGCCGATGCGCAGGCGAGCCAGCAGTCATGGCAAGCCGTCATTCCGGGGCGATGCAAAGCATCGAGCCCGAAACCCATAAACGCTATCGGTTGAGAACGAGGTACAGGTCTTCCCATTCCGGGTTCATCTCCTCGATCAGCCGCAGCTTCCAGTCCCGCCGCCACTTTTTCAATGCCTTCTCGCGCACGATCGACGCCGTACTTGCGGGAGAAGCCTGGGTAGAGCTTCTCCTTGTGCTCCCAAACACGCCGCGCGAGGTTGTTCGTTACACCGAGATAGAGCGTTGCGTGGCGGCCGCTCGACAGAATGTAGACGTGATACATCGTCCCGCAGCGTCAGCGCTTATGGGTTCCGGGCTCTCGCTGCGCGAGCCCCGGAATGACAGTCTAGGTTCTGTGGACACTCATCGCAACCATAGAACGATGGCTGCGATGGTGACGA
>CAXTKM010000220.1:0-7051 GCA_964244795.1 uncultured Enterovirga sp. | reverse complement strand
CTCCTGTTCGGCTTCCTGGAGGCGGGGGCGCTCTCCATGCAGCGCCAGGTCGGGGTGCCGTCCTCGCTGGTCCCGATCATCCAGGGGCTGACGATGATCTTCGTCCTCTGCGCGATGGGGATGCGGTCGCGGGGCGGGCGGGTCTGATGGATTTCTCGCTCGCGGCAGACCTCGCCGGGGCCTCGATCCGGATCGCGACGCCGCTCCTGCTGGCCGCGCTCGGTGGGATCCTGTCGGAGCGGGCCGGCACCTTCGCGGTCGCGATCGAAGGCATGATGCTGGCCGGCGCCTTCGGGGCCGCGATCGCGACGCTCTCGTCGGGCAGCGCGTCCGCGGGGCTGGTCGCCGCGATGGCCGCCGGCGCGCTCGTGGCGGCGATCGTCGCCGTCGCGACGACACGGTTTGGGACGGACCAGATGGTGACCGGCCTCGCGGTCAACATCCTGGTCGCCGGGCTCACGAGCTATCTCTTGCGGGCGCTGTTCGGGGGGCGTGCGCCGGTGATCCGGCTCTCCGTCCTGCAGCCCTGGCCGGTCCCGGTCCTGTCCGACATCCCGGTCGCGGGCCCGGTCCTGTTCAACCAGCCGCCGCTGACCTACCTCGCGCTCCTCCTCACGGTTCCGCTCGGCCTCCTGCTCATGCGGACCCGGGCCGGGCTGCTCCTGCGGGCGGCGGGCGAGAACCCGGAGGCCGTGTTCGCGACCGGCACCGACCCGGTGCGGGTCCGGACGCTCGCGATCCTCGGCTGCGGCGCGCTCGCGGGCCTCGGCGGCGCGGCGCTCGTGCTGCAGCAGGTCGGCAGCTTCACGGACGGCATGACCCATGGCCGCGGCTTCATCGCGCTGGCGGCCCTCATCGTCGGCCGTTGGGCGCCGATCCCGGTCGCGATCGCGTGCCTCGCCTTCGGGCTCGTCTCGGCCATCGCGCTCCGGGCGCAGGGCTGGGGCTTGCCGGTCTCCTCCTACGTCGTGCAGATGATGCCCTACGGGCTGGCCCTGATCGGGCTCGCCGGGATCGGGCGTGCCGCCCGGATGCCGGCCGCGATCGGGAGCGCGTTCCGACGGGGATAGGAGCGTTCATGAAGGTCGGCGTGCACAAGGTCGCGATGGCGGCCCCGAACGACGTGTCCGAGCTCGCGGGCCTGATCCGGGACGGCACGATCGACCCGTCCGCGATCGTGGCGCTGATCGGCAAGACCGAAGGCAATGGCGGCGCGAACGATTTCACCCGCGGCTACGCGACGCTGTCCTGTCAGCTTCTGCTCGCGCCGCTGCTCGGGATCGACCCGGAGGAGGTCGGGCGCCGCATCGCCTTCGTGTGGTCCGGTGGCACGGAGGGCGTGCTCTCGCCCCATGCCACGATCTTCACCCGAACACGGGAGCGGAGCGACGGGACCGAGAAGCGCCTCGCGCTCGGCATCGCGATGACGCGGGACATCCTGCCCGAGGAGGTCGGGACGCCCGTCCAGGTCCGGGAGGTCGCGGCCGCCGTGCGGGACGCGCTCGCGGAGGCCGGCATCCGGGACGCGGCCGATGTCCACTACGTCCAGGTCAAGGGGCCGCTCCTCACGCCGGCCTCGATCGCGGACGCGGACCGGCGGGGCGCCGTGCCGGTGACGCGCGACCCGAACGGCTCGAAGGCCTATGCCCGGGGTGCGACCGCGCTCGGTGTCGCGCTCGGCCTCGGCGAGGTGGCGGAGGGCGACGTCTCCGTGGACACCATCGCGAAGCGGATGGACCTCTTCTCCCGCGTCGCCTCGACCTCGGCCGGGGGAGAGCTCACCAAGTGCGAAATCCTGCTCTTCGGCAACGCGCCGGGCGCCGCGAGCGCGTTCCGGATCGGCCATGGCGTGCTGAGGGACGCGATCGACGCCGAGGGCGTCCTCGACGCGCTCGCGGACGCCGGTCTGGGCTCGGACCGCCCCGACGAGGCGGCGCGCGACCGCATCGCGGCCGTCTTCGCGAAGGCCGAGGCGAGCCCGACCGGCCGCATCCGGGGCCGCCGCAACACGATGCTGTCGGACGCCGACATCCACTACGAGCGCCACGCGCGGGCCGCGCTCGGAGCCGTGATCGCGTCTGTGACGGGTGATCCGGCGATCTTCGTGTCCGGCGGCACCGAGCATCAATGCGCCCCGGGCGAGGCCCCGATCGCGGCGATCATCAGGGTCTGAGGGTAAGGTTTGTCATTCCGGGGCGGCGAAGCCGAGCCCGGAACCCATAGACACCGACATCCTCGATCCGGCACTCACGTCGTCAAAGCTGACATCGTCAGCGTCTATGGGTTCCGGGCTCTCGCTCGCGAGCCCCGGAATGACAGCCTTCGCGCTGTTGCAGGCTTCCGCCCACCCCTCACGCATATGCCGTTCCCGCGATCGAAGGCCCCGGCGCGCCCTCGTGACACAGCGGACACTTGCGCTGAAAGAAATCCACGCCGTTCGAGCCGTATCGATAGCCGCATTTCCCGCTCGCGCCGTCCGGCCGCTCGCATTCCAGCACCCAGAGCGGCAATTCGCCCTCCTCGGCCTCGTCGGTCTGCGCGATCAGTCTCTGCTTGTATCGGTTGATCTCGCCGATCTTCGGCATTGCCTTGGCCATGGAACCCATCCGTCGTTTCGCGTCGCATAGCATGAAAGACGGGCCTGGCTCCCGGCGTCGCGCGGGAAACATCGACACACCCCTGCTTGTCGCGGCCATGGCCGCGGTCCAGTCTCCTGCGTGCCGGCGCGAGACCGGGTCCGGGAGCGAACGATGCGAGCGTGGCGGCGCGTGACGACGGCCTTGATGCTGATGATGGGTTTGGCCGGAGCGGCGCCGGCCCAGGCGCCAGAGCCGCCGGTCGCGGTCGTGCTCGGCACCGCGACGCCGGGCGGCGGATTTCCGGTCTATGGGGCCGCCTTCGTCGAGACCATCCGGGAGTTCGACCCTGGCCTCGCGGTCGAGCCCCGAAACACCAAGGGCTCGACAGAGAACATTCCGCTGCTCGAGGAGGGCAAGCTGGACATCGCCCTCGTGCAGGGCGAGCCCGCCTACGATGCGCTGTCCGGCAAGGGTCCCGAGGGCGGACCGGGCCGCGCGCCCTCGGCCATGAAGGTCGTGGCCGCCATGTATTCGACGCCGGGGCTCTTCGTCGTGCGGGCGGACAGCCCGGCGCGTGGGATCGACGACCTGCGGGGCAAGCCCGTCGCCCTTGGGGCGAAAGGCTCGGGGCTGACGATCCTCGGCCGGCTCGTGCTGGCGGGCCTCGGCATCGACCCGGACCGCGACATCCAGCCGGTCTATCTCGACCGGGCCGGCGACGGACCCGCGATGGTGGCCGACGGCCGCGTCGCGGCGCTCTGGGGCGGCGGCATCGGCTGGCCCGGCTTCGCGGTGGTCGCGGACGCGCCGGGCGGCGCGCGCTTCCTCGCGCCTTCCGGCGAGGGCATCGCCCGGCTCCTCGCCGCGAACCCGACGATGCGGCGGCTCACCGTCCCGGCCGGAACCTATCGCGGGCAGGACGCCGCGATCACGTCCGTCGGCTCGTGGAGCCTCGTCCTCGCCCGACCCGGCCTCGACGACGAGACCGGCTACCGGCTCGCCCGCGCGCTCGATCGCGGCCGGGAGGCGATCGCCCGCCGGCTACCGCAGGCGAGCGAGACCGATCCCAGGAACACGGTCGCGGCGGTCCCGCCGGGTTGGCTGCACCCGGGCGTCGCCCGCTACCTGCGCGAGGCGGGCCATCTCGCGCCGTGAGGTCGTGCGGCCCGATGCGCGACCTCGTCCAGACAGCCTCGCTCACACCTTTCCCGGATCCGATCCCTCGTCATTGCGAGCGCAGCGAAGCAACCCAGAGGCCCGCGCGCCGCCCCCTGGGTTGCTTCGTCGCTCACGCTCCTCGCAATGACGACGGGCATACGACGGGATGCGCGGCCCGCCAGCATGGGGAGCGTCGAGACGCATTCCGGGCCGCCCCGGAAGCGCTTGGCAGCGCGCGCCCGGCCGTGCATGGTCCGGCCATACGAAGAGCCGGGGGCATGGGGAGATGAACATGACGCGTCGGGACGTTCTCGCGGGTGGCTCCTCCCTGGCGGCCGGGGCTGCCCTTGGCCTTGGCGGTGCCGAGGCCGCCGCGCCGCTCGCGGCCGCGCAGGCGCCGGGCTTCTATCGCTACCGGGTCGGCGAGTTCCAGGTCACGGCGGTGACCGACGGCGTCAACACCTACCCGATCCCCGACGGTTTCGTCGCGAACGCATCGAAGGGCGAGGTCGCGGCCGCGCTCGCGGCGGCCGGCCTCGAGTCCGAGCGGGTGTCCGTGCCCTACACGCCGGTCGTCGTGAACACCGGGACTCGCCTCGTCGTGATCGACACCGGCACCGGCGAGGCGAATTTCGAGGCCTCGAAGGGTGCAGCCGGGCAGTTCGGCCGGAATCTCGCCGCGGCCGGCCTGAAGGCGTCGGATGTCGACGCGGTGGTGATCTCGCATTTCCACGGCGACCACGTGAACGGGCTGCTGACGGCCGACGGCAAGCCCGTCTACCCGAATGCCGAGATCCTCGTGCCCCGGGTGGAGTGGGCCTATTGGATGGACGACGGCGAGATGAGCCGCGCACCCAAGGGCCGCATGGACGGGCTCTTCAAGAACAACCGGCGGGTCTTCGACGCGCTCGGCCGCAAGGTGACGCCCTACGAATGGGACCGGGAGGTCGTGCCCGGCATCATGGCGCTCGGCACGCCGGGCCATTCTCCGGGCCACACGTCCTACGTCGTCGCGTCGGGCAACCAGCAGGTCTTCATCCAGTCGGACGTGACGAACCTGCCGGCGCTCTTCGCCCGGAACCCGGGCTGGCACCTGAACTTCGACCAGGACGGCCCCATGGCGGAAGCGACGCGCCGGCGCGTCTACGACAGGCTCGTCGCCGAGAAGATGACCGTCCAGGGCTTCCACTACCCGTTCCCGTCCGTCGCCTCGATCGAGAAGACGGCGAACGGCTATCGCGAGGTTCCTCGTCCCTGGATGCCGGTCGTCTGATGCGGCTCCGACGTCTGGCCGTCGTTCTCGGCCTCGTGGTGCTCGCGACGAGCGCGCAGTCCGAACCGGCGGCCCCGGCGCCCGTGCGGGAGATGGCGCCCTCCGGGCGCCTTCGGGCCGCGATCAACTACGGCAACATCGTGCTCGCCCATCGGGACGCGGCGGGCGAGCTCACCGGCGTCTCGGTCGACCTCGCCCGCGAGCTCGGGCGCCGGCTCGGGCTGCCTGTCGATCTCGTGCCCTACGACACGGCCGGGAAGGTCACGGCGGCAGCCGGGCAGGATGCCTGGGACGTGGCTTTCCTCGCGATCGATCCGGTCCGGGCGAACGAGATCGCCTTCACGCCGCCCTACGTGCTCATCGAGGGCACCTATGCGGTGGCGGACGCCTCGCCGCTTCGCGCCGTCGCGGACGTGGATCGCGCGGGCGTGCAGATCGCGGTCGGCCGCGG
Source organism: uncultured Enterovirga sp. (assembly GCA_964244795.1). GTDB lineage: Bacteria > Pseudomonadota > Alphaproteobacteria > Rhizobiales > Beijerinckiaceae > Enterovirga. The sequence goes on along the minus strand of CAXTKM010000220.1, from coordinate 1,590 downwards.
CAGCGCCTACGACCTCTATCTCACGAGGGCGATCAAGCACGCCTCGATCGTCCGGGCCGCGACCTCGGCCGACGCGGTGCAGCTCTTCGTCGACCAGAAGCTCGACGCCGTCGCGGGCGTGAAGCAGCCGCTCGTCCTCTTCGCGCGCGACGTGCCGGGCTATCGGGTGATCGAGGGCCGCTTCATGGCGATCGAGCAGGCGATGGGCGTGCCGGCGGGCCGCGACGCGGCCAGGCTCTATCTCTCGGCCTTCATCGAGGACATGAAGGCGTCGGGCTTCGTCGCCGATGCCGTCGCCCGGCACAAGCAGACGGAGGTCGTGCTGGCGCCGGCGGCGCCGACGCGGTGACGGCGTCTGCTTGCACCCCAGGACGTCCTCTTCAGGCGGAGCCTGCGGGATGAACCCGGTATGTCATCCCCGGCGACTGCGGAGCAGTCGGGACGGGGATCCATGGCCGAGGCGCGCCGGCTCTGGATCTCCGTCCCCTCCGCTTCGCTCCGGCCGGGGATGACACCGGTGGTTGTCTGAAGGTCCACACGACTCGGTTTCCTCGCGCGCACCCATTTCACGGCGCGGTCGATCATGAAGGACGAGAGCTCATGCGGTTGGTCACGTTCCAGACGGGTTCGGAGGTGCGTCTCGGCGCGATGGTGGGCGAGGGCGAGGTGGCCGATCTCGGCGATGTCGCGGCCGGGATGGTCGCGTTCATCGAGGGCGGCGCCGCGACCCTCGAGAAGGCTCGGGAGCGGGCGGCCTCGGGCCGACGTCATGCCGTCGCGGACGTAACCCTGCTGGCGCCCCTGCCGCGTCCGCGTCGGAACGTGTTCTGCGTCGGCAAGAACTACTTCGAGCACGCGAAGGAGTTCGCCTCGAGCGGCTTCGATTCGAGCGCGAAGGACGTCGTCCCCGAGGCGCCGGTCGTGTTCACGAAGCCGCCCTCCAGCGTGATCGGGCCGGGCGAGCCGATCCCGTCCTACCTCGATCCCACGAACTCGGTCGATTACGAGGGCGAGCTCGCGGTCGTGATCGGGGAGGGCGGGCGCGGCATCGCCAAGGCCGACGCGCTCCGGCACGTCTTCGGCTACACGATCGTGAACGACGTCACCGCCCGCACGCTGCAGCAGAAGCATCGGCAGTGGGTGCTGGGCAAGGGCATCGACGGGTTCTGCCCGATGGGGCCGGCGATCCTGACCGCCGACGAGGTGCCGGACCCGACGGCGCTGCGGCTCCGCACGTACGTCAACGACGAGAAGCGCCAGGACGCGACCGTGTCCGACCTGATCTTCGACATCCCGACCCTGATCGAGGCGATCTCGGCCGGGATCACGCTCGAGCCCGGCGACGTCATCGCGACGGGCACGCCGGTCGGCGTCGGCATCGGGTTCTCGCCGCCGCGCTTCCTGAAGCCCGGCGACCGGGTCCGGGTCGAGGTCGACGGCATCGGCGCGCTCGAGAACCCGGTCGCGTGAGCGGAAAAGCGCCGTGAAGCGCAGGAGCATTCTCGCGGGCCTCGGCGCCCTTCCGGTCGCGGGCGCGCTGCCGGCCCGCGCCCAGGCGGTCTGGCCGTCGCGCGCGGTGACGGTGGTCGT
>CAXTKM010000219.1:0-7065 GCA_964244795.1 uncultured Enterovirga sp. | reverse complement strand
TCCAGTCGATCGGCGGCGGCGCGACCGAGGTCATGCTGGAAGAGGTCGCGAAGCGAATGGGCCGATGAGCGCCCTCTCCCGACACGCGAGACAGGATCCCACCATGAAGCCGACCCGCCTCTTCGCCGCGCTCCTCCTCGCCGCGATCCCCCTTGCCGGCTGCACCAGCCTCGACGAGGGCGGCTCGTCGGCCCGGGCCGGGATCGGCGATGTCGGGTCCAGCATCGGGGGCGGCTTCGGGCGGAACACGGATACCTACGGCACGCAGCGCCGGATGGACGTCTATGGCGGGTCGACCGCACCGGTCCTGCCGACGATCGGGACGCCGGGGTACGGCAAGTAGCTTTGTTGCCGTGATCCCGCGGCGCTTCGCGATCGCCGCGACGGCGATCGGCGAGGTCGGCTTCGTCTGGACGGCGCGCGGGATCGCCGGGATCCAGCTACCCGGGCGCGACGCGCGCGAGACCCTGGCGCTCGTCGGGCGCCGCTTCCCGGGCGCGACGCCCGGTCCGCCCGAGGGCGACGCGGCGCTCGCGATCGAGGCGGTTCGAGCGCTCCTTCGCGGCGAGCCGGCCGACCTGTCCGGCCTCCCGCTCGATCTCGACGGCGTTCCGGACTTCGACGGTCGCGTCTACGCCGTGGCGCTGACGATCCCGCGCGGCGAGACGCTCACCTACGGGGCCGTGGCGGCCCGGATCGGCGAGCCCGGCGCGGCCCGGGCCGTCGGGGCGGCGCTCGGCCGGAACCCCGTCCCGATCATCGTGCCGTGCCACCGGGTCCTCGCGGCGGGCGGCCGGACGGGCGGGTTCACGGCGCCAGGGGGGATCGCGTCGAAGCTCCGGCTCCTCGCGATCGAGGGCGTGGCCCCGGGCGGCCAGCCGGACCTTTTCGCGTGACGGACCTTCAGGCGTCGCCGCCCGTCGTGCCACGAGACCAACAGCTCCTCTACGACGGGGCGAGCGTAGCGGCGCCGCGTCTGTCTCGGCCGAACGACAGGTAAGCTGTCGTGCATCGTCGTCGACGGTGTCCTGTTCGCTCATGCGCCTGCAACGAATCGTCGATTGTCGCGGCTCGCGATTGGGCCAGGATGCGCGTCGTCGCAGGAATGGCACGAGGTTCGCCTCCGGCCATGTCGCGAAAGGGGGCGCGATGCAGTTCGGCCTTTTCACCCTCATGCAGTACCGCGACAACCCGCGCGGCATCACGGGCGTGATCGACGACGCCCGCTCGATGGTCGGGCTGGCCGACGACGTCGGTTTCGACGTCGCCTGGTTCGCCGAGCACCACTTCACGAACTACTCGCTCGGCGTCTCGCCCCTGATGATGGCGAGCCACGTCGCGGCCACGACGCGGCGCATCAAGGTCGGCCCTTGCGTCGTGGTCCTCCCCCTGCACCATCCGCTGCGGGTGGCCCAGGAGGTCGCGCTGCTCGACCAGCAGACAGGCGGCCGCGCGGCGCTCGGACTCGGCAGCGGCTACCAGGCCTACGAGTTCGACAGGTTCGGCTCCCCGCTCGCGGCGAAGAACGAGGTCTTCCTCGAATATTGGGACGTCATGCGGGCGGCGCTCGTCGACGGCCATGTCCGCTACGACGGCCGGCACATCACGATTCCAGAGACCGTCGTCGCCATCCGGCCGGTACAGAAGCCGCTTCCGCCTCTCTTCCTGACCTCGCTCGACCCGTCGATCATCGCGCGATGCGCGCCGGATGGCGTCGTGCCGTTCGTGTCGGGCGGCGCGAGGAGCGCAACCAGCGCCCGCGTCGCCGGACGAGACCATGCGCGCGCGGCCTGGGCCGCGGCGGGCTTCGACCCGGGCACGATGCCGGTCGCCATGATGCAACTGATCCAGGTGACCGGCAGCGCCTCCGAGGCGCTGGAGGCCGCGGAGCGCGGCCGCTACTACGCCCGCATGGTCCACGCGCTGCGCTCGTCGACCCTCGACCTCGACGGCGCCATGCTCAACGCCGGACCGTTGCCCGACGAGCCGGGCCTCGAGGCGTTCCGGGACGATTTCATCATCGGCGACCCGCATCACGTCGCGGCGCGCCTGATCGCCGACATCCGGGCGCTCGATCCGATCCACTACAACTGCCTCTTCCAGTTCGGCGACATGCCGATCGACCGGGCCCGCCGCTCGCTGGAGCGGTTCGCCCACGACGTCCTGCCGCTCGTCGAGCGGGAGGTGGGGCCGCTCGACCGGATCGGGCTGCGTCCGCCCTTGGCGCGCCTCTCGACGCAGGCCGCGTGATGAGCTGGCGAGTCGGCATCGATATCGGGGGCACCTTCACCGACGTCGCGCTCGTGGAGGAGACGACGGGCCGGATGGCGATCGCGAAGCTCCCGACCACGCCGCTCGACTTCGCCGAAGGCGTGCTGGACGGGCTGCGGTCGGGCCTCGACGGCTCCGGGATCCGGCCGGAGGCGGTCTCGCTCCTGTCCCACGCCACGACGATCGTCACCAACGCCCTGCTGGAGGGAAAGGGCGCCCGGACCGCCTTCATCGGGACCCGCGGCTTCCGGGACATCCTGGAGCTGCGGCGCTCGATGCGCGTCGCTCTCTATGATCTGTTCCAGGATCCGCCGCCCGTCATCGTGCCCCGACGCGACCGCTACGAGATCACCGAGCGGATCGACGCGCAGGGCGACATCGTCACTCCCCTTGCCGAGGAGGAGGTCGCGGGCCTGATCGTCGCCATCCGGAAGACCGGCATCCAGACGGTCGCGGTCTCGCTGCTCTTCTCCTTCCTGAACGACGTGCACGAGCGCAGGCTCGGGGCGATGCTGCGGGCCGGCCTGCCGGGCATCCAGGTCTTCCTCTCCTGCGAGGTCCTGCCCGAGATCCGCGAGTTCGAGCGCGCCTCGACGACGGCCGTCTGCGCCTATGTCGGCCCGCTGCTCGCGAGCTATCTCGCCCGTCTCGAGACCGGTGTGACGGGCGCCGGCCTGCCCAGCCTCCATGTGATGGGATCGAGCGGCGGGGTCGTCGACATCGACGAATGCCTCAGGATGCCGGCCCAGGCCGTCGAATCCGGGCCGGCCGCGGGCGTGATCGCGGCGGCGCTCGCGGGCGAGCAGCTCGGCGAGCGCCAGATCATCTCGTTCGACATGGGCGGCACGACCGCCAAGGCGAGCGTGATCGTGGACGGCGAGATCGCGGTCACGACCGACTACGAGGTCGGCGGCGCCGCTCATGCGAAGCGCTGGGCCGCCGGCACCGGCCATCCCGTCCGCGTGCCCGTGATCGACCTCGCGGAGGTGAGCTCCGGCGGAGGCAGCATCGCCTGGGTCGATCCGGGCGGCGCCCTCAAGGTCGGGCCACAGAGCGCGGGCGCGCGTCCGGGGCCCGTCGCCTATGGCAAGGGTGGCACGCGGCCGACCGTGACGGACGCGAACGTCGTGCTCGGCTATCTCGACCCGGTCTCTCTCCTGGACGGCGACCTGCCGATCGATCGCGCCGGCGCGGAGCGCGCCATCGCCGAGCACATCGCGGCACCGCTCGGCCTCGGCGTGATCGAGGCCGCCTCGCGCGTGATCGAGGTCGTCAACGCCAACATGGCGGGGGCGCTGAACATCGTCTCCGTCGAGCGGGGTCACGATCCGCGCGAGTTCACGATGATCGCCTTCGGGGGCGCCGGGCCGGTCCACGCGATGGCGCTGGCGAGCGGGCTCGACATCCCGCGCGTGATCGTCCCGCCCGGGCCTGGCGCCTTCTCGGCGCTCGGGCTCGTCGCGAGCGACCTCAAGCGCGACTATTCCCGGACGTTCTACACCGATCTCGCGAGGCTCGATCTCGCGAAGCTCGCGGCGGCCTTCGCGGCCATGGAACAGGAGGGCGCCGCGATGCTGATCGCGGCCAAGGTCCCGGCCGGGCGGCGCCGCCTCCAGCGCTTCGCGGACGTCCGCTACCGCCGCCAGGCCTACGAGCTGACGGTGCCTGTCGAGGACGGTCCCGTGACGGCCGCAACCGTCGCGGCACTCGCTGAGGCTTTCCACGCCAAGCATCTGCGGACCTATGGGCACGCCAACGCCCGCGAGCCAGTCCAGATCGTCAACCTGAGGCTGACCGCGATCGGACGCAGGCCGGAGCTCGCGTTCGTCCAGCCGACGACGGTCGCGGAGGCCCGCGAGGGGGAGCGCGAGGTCTGGTTCCCGGATCTCGGCCTGACCTCCACCCGGGTCGCTTGGCGGAACGGGCTGACGCCCGGATCGACGATCATCGGGCCGGCGATCATCGAGTCGCTCGATTCCACGACGGTCGTCCCCCCAGGCTGGTCCGTCCTCGTGAACCGCGAGGGCTTCCTGATCGCCGAGGAGAAGCGTCATGGCCGCGCCTGAGAAGGGTCCGCTGCGCGTCGACGCGGCGCGCTTCGAGATCGTGAAGAACGCACTCCTGTCCGCCGCCGAGGAGATGAAGATCGTCCTGGCGAAGACGGCCTACTCGCCGCTGCTCAAGATGGCGGGCGACTATTCCTGCGGGATCTTCGACGTCACCGGCAACATGGTCGCACAGGGTCCGGACCTGCCGGTCCATCTCGGCTCGATGCCCGATGCGGTCCGCAGCGTCGTGGCCGCGTTTCCGGACCCGGATGCCGGGGACGTCTACATCCACAACGACCCCTATCATGGGGGCTCGCATCTTCCCGACGTGAACGTAGTCGTGCCGGCCTTCCACGACGGCCGGCTGCTGGGCTTCGGCTGCGTCCGAGCGCATTGGCCCGACGTCGGGAGCGCGACGCCCGGAAGCTACGGCGCGGTCACCGAGATTTACGGCGAGGGCCTGCGCATGCCGCCGACCCGCATCTACGTGAAGGGCGAGCCCGACCCGAACGTGGAGGGGCTGATCTTCGCCAATGTCCGGGCGCCGTCGGAGCGGATCGGCGACCTGCGGGCGCAGGTGGCGGCCAACCGGCGCGCCGTCCAGCGCATGCAGGGGCTCGCGGCGAAATACGGCACCGACCAGCTCCTCACGATCATGGACAGCATCCTCGACTATTCCGAGGCCATGATGCGGGCGGCCCTGCGCAGGATCCCGGACGGCGTCTCGAGCTTCACCGACACGATCGACGGCGACGGCATCGTCGAGCCCGGCGACACCGAGGACAAGGTCTTCACCGTCAAGGTCACGATCACGAAGAAGGATGACGGGATCGTCGTCGACTTCGACGGATCCGACGGCCGCGTGAAGGGGCCGATGAACGCGCCCCTGACCGTCACGCGGTCCGGCGTCTACGCCGCGCTGAAGAACATCCTCGATTCCGACAACCTGATCCCGCCGAATTCGGGCGCCTGGCGCCCGGTCGACGTCAGGGCTCCCCTGGGCTGCTGCGTCCATGCGCAGGAGCCGGCGGCCGTCACCTACGCCAACCACGAGATGTCGGTGCGCGTCGCCGACATGATCTTCCGGGCCATGTACGAGCTCACGCCCGGCAACGTCCCGGCCGGCTCGCATGGGACGGGCGGCGTCGCGATCTTCGGCGGGACCGACTACCGCACCGGCGAAACCTTCATCAGCTACGAGGTCACCAAGGGCGGATTCGGGGCGCGGCCGATCAAGGACGGCATCAACGGCGTGTCGACCCCGACCGGCAACATGATGAACACGCCGATCGAGGTCCTCGAAATGAGCTTTCCTCTGCGGGTCGAGGAGTATCGCCTCGTGCCCGATACGGGTGGCGCCGGCCGCTGGCGCGGCGGGCTGGCGGCGAAACGCACCTGGCGCATCCTGGAGAACGACTGCGCCTGCGCGACCTGCTGCGACCGCTCGATCACGCCGCCCTTCGGGCTCGGCGGCGGGCATGACGGCGCCATCGGCCTCCTGCATCTGGAGCTTCCCGACGGCACGATGCGCCGTCTGCAGGGCAAGGGCGCCTTTCAGGCACCGGCGAATTCGAAGCTCCACTTCCAGCTTCCCGGCGCCGGCGGGTTCGGACCTCCATCCGAGCGTGATCCGGCCCTGATCCGGCGCGACCTGGAGGCCGGCTACATCACGCCCGAAGCCGCTTTGCGCGATTACGGCTTCTCGCCCGACGAACCCGACCTCATCCCCGTCGCGGCCGAGTAGCCGCGCGGCCCGTCTCAGGAGAGCCCAGACCGATGTCGCATCCGTTTCGAACAGCTACGCTCGGCGCAGCGGCGCTCGTCGCAGCCACCAGTGGTTGGGTCCCGAGCGCCTTCGCGCAGAGCCGCGCCGAGACGCTGCGCTACGTGACGGGCGGAGTCGTGAATTCCCTCGACCCGGTCACGCTCGGCGGGACACCGGAGGCGACGGCCTTGTCGACCAGCATCTATGATCGGCTGCTGAAGTTCGACCGCAAACCGTCCGGGAACGGCACCTACGTGTTCGACTTCTCGACGATCAGAGGCGAGCTCGCGGAAGGCTATGCCGTGAGCCCCGACGGCCTGACCATCACGCTCCGGCTGCGCCCGGGATCCGTTTGGCACGACGGCGGTCCGGTCACGGCGGACGACGTGAAATGGTCGCTCGACCGCGCCGTCAGCGCGCAGAGCATGTCGAAGGCGCAGGTCTCGACCGGCTCGCTCACGAAGCCCGAGCAGTTCACGATCGTCGATCCGCACACCGTCCAGATCAAGCTGGAGCGGCCGGACCGGCTCGCGCTGCCCAACCTCGCGACGGCCTATGCGCCGATGTACAATTCCAGGCTCGCCCGGCAGCACGCGACGCCCGACGACCCTTGGGCCACGAGCTGGCTCAAGGAGAACACGGCGGCGGGCGGTGCCTATACGGTTCAGGCCTACCAGCCCGGCAAGCAGGTGACGCTGGTCCGAAACGACCGATGGATCAACGGAGACAGGCCCGCCTTCCCTCGGCTGATCCTGCAGACCGTCCCGGATGCGACGACGCGGGCGAGCCTCCTGGAGCGCGGCGACGCCGATCTGACGATCGGGCTCCAGGCCGAGGACATGAAGGCGCTGGAGAGCTCGAGCGCCGTGAAGGTCGCCTCGACCCCGATGCCGAGCGGCTTCGCGGCGCTCATCTTCAACACGCAGATGCCGCCGTTCGACAAGCTCGCGGCGCGACAGGCGTTCAACTACGCGATCGACC
>CAXTKM010000218.1:0-7068 GCA_964244795.1 uncultured Enterovirga sp. | reverse complement strand
CCGGATCGTGACCGCCGGCCGCGAGAAAGCGCGCGGCCGCGCCTTCCGCGAACCAGGCATCAGCACCCTCCGCCTCGAAGGCCGCGGCGATCGCCCCGTTCACGCGAGGATCGACCAGGACCTCGTCCGTCCCGGCCCGGACGAAGATCGCGATCGGCACGCCCCAGGCGCGCTGGCGCGAGACGACCCAGTCCGGTCGGCCCCCGATCATAGCGGCCATGCGGTTCTCGCCGGCGGCAGGCGCCCAGCGGATCGCGTCGTGGACCGCCGTGAGCGCTCGGTTGCGCAGCGTATCCGGCAGCCCGTTCGCGCTGGCCGCGCGGCTATGGGGCGGCAGCGTCTCGCCCGTGATCGGCCGGTCCATGGCGATGAACCATTGCGGCGTGTTGCGGAACAGGAGCGGGCCCTTCGAGCGCCAGGAATGCGGGTACTGGTGCTTCAGCCGGCCGCGGGCGACGAGCGCGCCGGCCTCGGCGAGCGTCGCGATCACGGCCGCGTTGGCGCCGCCCTCTCTACCTTTCGTGTCGAACACGCGCTCGCCGGCGAAGAGCGGGATGTCGGGCAGGTAGGCCGAATCCGCGTCGATCGTGTGCGGCACCTCCGGCGTGCCGCACACGGCGTAGGTCGCCCGGTGAGACAGGAAGGTACCGTAATCCTCGAGCCCGTGACCCGGCGCGCTGTGGACGAACCCGGTCCCGGCATCCTGCGTCACGTAATCGGCCGGCAGCACCGGGACGTCGAAGTCCCAGAACCCGTCCGCGCCCGGAAAGCCGCGGAACGGATGCGCGCAGCGCAGCAGCATGACGGGCAGGACGTCCTTCACGCGCTCGAAAGCGGTGACCCGCGCGGCTCCGAACACCTCGGCCGCGAGCGCGTCGGCCAGGATGTAACGGTTGCCGGCCTTCGCCCAGTTCTCCGGGGCGGCCTCGGTCACGCGATAGAGCCCGTAGGGGATCTCGGGTCCGTAGGTGATCCCGCGGTTCGCCGGGATGGTCCAGGGCGTCGTCGTCCAGATCACGACGGCGGCGCCGGCGAGGTCCTGGTCGAGCGTGTCCGCGACCGGGAAGGCGGCCCAGATCGTCTGCGAGGTGTGCTCGTGATACTCGACCTCGGCCTCGGCGAGGGCCGTCTTCTCGACCGACGACCACATCACCGGCTTCGAGCCGCGGTAGAGCTGGCCGGTGCGGGCGAAGTCCATGATCTCGCGCGCGATCTGGGCCTCCGCGGGGAACGCCATCGTGGTGTAGGGATGCGCCCAATCGCCGAGCACCGCGAGCCGCTTGAACTCCTCGCGCTGCACCTCGAGCCAATGCTCGGCGAAGGCCCGGCACTCGCGCCGGAAATCCACCACCGGCACCTCGTCCTTGTTCCTGCCGGCCGCCCGGTACTGCTCCTCGATCTTCCACTCGATCGGCAGGCCGTGGCAGTCCCAGCCCGGAACGTAGTTCGAGTCGAATCCGAGCATCTGCTGCGAACGTGTCACGAGATCCTTCAGGATCTTGTTCAGCGCGTGCCCGATGTGGATCTCGCCGTTCGCGTAGGGCGGGCCGTCGTGGAGGATGAACCGCTCGCGACCGCGGGACGCCTCGCGCAGCTTGCCGTAGAGCCCGATCTCCTCCCAGCGCCGCAGCAGCAGGGGCTCGCGCTGCGGCAGGCCGGCTCGCATCGGGAACTCGGTCCGGGGCAGGAACAGCGTCTCCGAGTAGTCGCGGCCCGTGGCTGCCTCGGGCTTCGTCTTCGTGTCACTCATCGTCGGGAACCGTGTGGAAGGCCAGGCGGGGACGCCGCTCGCTCTCGCGCCGACGGACGGAACGGTTTCGCCGGAGCCGGCGCCTCTTAGGCGCGGTCCGGGACCGTAATGCTCGACCTGTCCGATGAGACGTTCATGGCTGCTGCATACCAGCCCGGGACAGTGGGCGGAAGACCGGTGGTGTACACGCCGACTCGACGCGGCCCCCTCTCCCGACCGGGAGAGGGAACGCGTCGCGTAGCGTCCACCCGCGCTACCGCCCGCCACTCACCCGATCTGCGACTCCGGTTCCCCCGCGGCCTCGATGATGGCCCGGGCGCGTTCCGCGTCCCGGTCCATCGCGACGATCAAATCCTCCGCCGATGCGAAGCGCTCCTCGCCGCGGATCCAGCCCAGGAACTCGACCTCGATCCAGCGGCCGTAGAGATCGCCGTCGAAGTCGAACACGAAGGTCTCGAGGAGAGGCGCCCCGTCGTCGAAGGTCGGGCGCCGGCCGAAGCTCGCGACACCGCCGAGGACGACGCCCGGCGCGACCGCGACCCGGACCGCGTAGATGCCGTGCGCGAGCCGGCACCCGGCCCCGAGCGCGACGTTGGCGGTCGGATAGCCGAGCGTCCGGCCGCGCTTCTCGCCGTGCACGACGGTGCCGTCGACGAACCAGCGGTAGCCGAGGAGGTCGTTCGCGACCGCGATCTCCCCGGCCTCGAGCGCGGCCCGGATGCGGCTCGACGAGACCCCGCCGCCGTCGCGCTCGACGGCCGGCTCGATCCGGCACCTCATCCCGTTCGCACGGGCGAAGGTGCCGAGAAGCGCGGGCGTGCCCTCCCGTCCGCGTCCGAAGTGGAAGTTCGTGCCGACGATGACCTCGGAGATGGCGAGTTCGCGGGCGAGGAGGTGCGAGACGAAGTCGGAGGCGCTCGTCGCCGCGAGCGCGAGGTCGAACCGGCGCAGGAACACGACGTCGACCCCGAGCGCCGCCAGCACCTTCAGCTTCACGGGCTCGGGTGTGAGACGGAACGAGGGCGCGTCCGGCCGGAAGACGTCGCGCGGATGCGGCTCGAAGGTCACGACCGCCACCGGGCGGCCGTCTTGCGCCGCCTCGCGCCGCGCGACGTCGACGAGGTGGCGATGCCCGAGGTGGACGCCGTCGAAATTGCCGATCGCGGCCACCGCGCCGGTCCTCGCCACCGCGTCGCCGTCGCGGCAGATCGAGGGGAGGGGTCGGAAGCCGCCCTCGCGTGGTGGGGTCGCCGTCAAGGATGGGGTCGGGTTCGTTGGAGCCGCGGGACCCTGTCGGACGGGTGGCGCCGGGTCAAGAAGGCCCGCGCGCGCCGATCGCCGCGCGCGCGCCGGTCGGTGCCCGTCTTAACGCGGCGGCAACCAAGCCTCGCTAGTGACGGTCAGCCGTCCCGCCGCATGGGCCGAGGTTTCGTCGGGAGAGGACAGTGGCACTCGATCGTGGGACCCCTATCCTCGTCGTCGACGACTACCAGACGATGGTCCGGATCATCCGCAACCTGCTGAAGCAGATCGGCTTCGAGGACGTCGACGACGCCCCCGACGGGTCCGTCGCCCTGTCGAAGCTGCAGGAGCGTCCGTACGGCCTCGTCATCTCCGACTGGAACATGGAACCGATGACCGGCTACGAGCTGCTGCAGCAGGTCAGGGCCGACGAGCGGCTGAAGACCCTGCCCTTCATCATGGTCACGGCGGAATCGAAGACGGACAACGTGATCGCCGCGAAGCGGGCCGGCGTCAGCAACTACATCGTGAAGCCGTTCAACGCGCAGACCCTGCGGGCCAAGATCGAGGCCGTCTGCGGCACCTGACCGCGCTCAGCCCGCCCGGCTCCAGGTCAGATCGCGCGTGAGATAGGTCGGCCTGAACGCCTGCCGCTCCGCCCAGGCGGCCGACAGCGGAGCCTCGGCCGCGCCCCCGATCCCGAGCTCGGCCGCGTGGATCCCGCGGCCGACGAGAAGCGTGTCGAGGCCGGCGCCGTGGCCGCCCGCGACGTCCGTCCGGATCGCATCCCCGACCGCGAGGACGCGGCGCGGGTCCGGCGTCCGGCCCAGGAGGTCCCGGCCGATCGCGAGCGCGGACCGGTAGATCGGCGGATGCGGCTTGCCATGCGTGAGCGCCCGCCCGCCTTCGGCCTCGTAGGCCGCGGCCAGCGCGCCGGCGCAGAGGATCAATCGATCGCCGCGCTCGACCACGAGGTCGGGGTTCGCGCAGATCATCAGGAGATCGCGCGCCCGCATCGCGGCCAGCGCCGGGCCGTAATCCTCGATCGTCTCGATCTCGTCGTCGAACAGGCCCGTGCAGACGACGTAATCCGCGTCCGACAGCGCGGCCGCACGGCCCTCGAGGCCCTCGAAGAGGCCGAGGTCCCGGGCGGGTCCGATGTGGTGGTAGGGCCGGCCGCCCCGCTCCGTGACCATCTCCCGGGTGAGGTCGCCCGACGTCCTGACCGCGTCGTAGGCCGAGCGCGGAACCCCGAAACCGTCGAGCTGCGCCGCGACCGCCTCACCCGGACGCGGCGCGTTCGAGACCAGGATCACCCGGCCGCCGCCGCGGCGGAACCGGGAGAGCGCCTCGCCCGCCGCCTCGAAGGCCTGGAGGCCGTCGTGCAGGACGCCCCAGACGTCGCACAGGAGGAGGTCGTAGCGGGCGGCGATCTCGTCGAAGCCACCCACGATCGTGACCGGGCGCGGCGAGGGACTCTCGCCGACGGGCGTGGCGGGCCTGAACTCTGGGGGCATGGCCGGCGGCTAGGGTGATGCCGCCGGCCTGTCAACCGGCCCGGCGCAGGAACTCGCGGAAGGAGGTCCGGCCGTCGGCGCCCAGGCCTGGTTCCGGCAGACCCGCGGCCGCGGCCGAGGCGGCGGGCTCGGACGGGGCTGGTTTCCCGGACGGAGAGGCGGCCACGATCTCCGCCCGGACGGGACGCGGCGGCGCGATCGCCGGTCCCTGGGCCAGGGGCACGTCGTAGTCGAGGAGGTCGGGGACCAGCTCGTCCCGGTCGATCCCGGTCGCGATGAGCTGGAGGCCGGACACGGCCGCCGCGGCGACGAGGTCCGAGGTCGTGCCCGGGGCGCGGGTCTCGAGCAGGAGGCGCGTGTCCACCTTCGCGAAATCGACGCCGCGCCGGACGAGCGCCGTCCAGTCCTGCCGGAGGTCCGGCAGGTCGCGGAGCACGAGCGCGGCCCCGAGGCCGACGAGCCTCCCGAGCGCCGCCGACTCGCGCGGGTCGAGCCCATCGAGGTCGCGCAGGCCGATCTCGAGCAGGATCCGTCGAGCGGCCGAGCGATCCTGCTCGAACAGCGTCTCCGCGCCTTCGACGAAGTCGATCGATGCGAGCGACCGGCGCGAGAGCCCGCAGCAGACGAGCGCCGTGCTGCCGCGGGACACGAGGTGGCGGGCGACCGCGAAGCCCCGCACCAGGGTGAGCGCGTCGAACCGCGGCTCGAGATCGAGCCGGACGAGGGCGGGCCGGACGGCCTCGGCCGCGAGGGCCGCGCCGTTGTCCCCGCGCAGGAACGGCTGCGCCTCGTAGTAGCGCGTCCGGCGCTGCGGAAGCGTCACGACGGGCTGGAGCCGGAGATCGAGCGTGTCGGCTGCGAGCGCCGCGACGATCGCCTGATCGGCGGGAGTGGTCCGACGCGGTTCGGCCGGGACGGGCGGTGCCGGCTCCGGCGTCGGGTCGGGAGCGAGCCGGCGCAGGATCGCGGAGGCGGCGTCCGCGAAATCCTCTCGGCTCGTGAGCTCCCGCATGGTCTGCCGGTCCGGCGCGAGGGCGACGGGGGCGGCGCCCCTCCCGCCACGCCGGCTCTCCGTATGGGCAGGGGTCGAGCGATCCAGATCGTCGAGCTTGCGGTCGTGATCGCCGACGGTCTCGGCGAGGTCCGTGACGAGGCGGCTCAGCGCTTTCACGTCGACCGCGGTTCCCATCGCGAGCGCGGCCGCACGCTCCTGGTCCCCCCCGCTCCCCGCAGGGTCGCCGTTCTCGAGGGCCAGCAGCCGCTGCGAGAGCGCCGTCACGTCGTCGGACAGCTTTCGCTCGCGCTGACGGCCCGCGCGGAGCGCCAGCGACACGAAGAGCACCGTCGCGACGAGGCAGGCGATGGCCGCGAGCACGAGGCCGATCGTCGGTCCCGTGACGGCCAGCAGCGCCACGGCCAGTGATCCCATCGCGGCCGTCGAGAGCGCGAAACCGCTCCAGTTCGCGCCGGCCCGCAGCCTGATCGTCATGTCCCCTGGTCCCCGCCGGGCAGACGGCCGAATCGCGGCCGTCCTCGTTCATCGCCGAGCAGGCCCGGGCGGACAAGCGTCCGGACGCCGCCCGACGGCTCGCGGGATCGCGCCGGGCGCTCGCGGGTTGAAACTCCTGTGAACAGGAGACCTCCGATGAGCCAAGACCCCGCGATCGAGCTCGAGATGCGGATCGACGGGATGGACCGGGACGGCGTGCCGGCGCGGGTGGACGCTGCGCTGCGCGCGCTCGACCCGTCCGCCACGATGCGCCTCGACCGCTCGACCGGGATCACCCACGTCTCCACCTCCTGCCAGGCCTTGGAGATCGAGGATGCGCTGGCTCGGGCCGGGATCGAGGTCACGGCCGCGACGGGGTGACGGCCGTTGCCTCGCGCCCGCGATGCCGTATACGCTCTCGCCTCCGACGCGAGGAGCCATCATGTCTGGAGCCAGAGGCCTGAAGGCCGCGAACGACGCCTCCGCCCCGAACGATCTCAGCGCGTGGTGGCTGCCCTTCACTGCGAACCGCTCGTTCAAGTCCCGGCCCCGGATCGTGTCCCGGGCTAAGGACATGTATTATTACACGCCCGAGGGCCGGGCGATCATCGACGGCTCCGCCGGGCTCTGGTGCGTGAACGCCGGGCACAACCGCGAGCCGATCGTGGCCGCGATCCAGGCCCAGGCGGCCGAGCTCGATTTCGCGCCTGCGTTCCAGTTCGCGCACGGGACCGGCTTCACGGTCGCGAGCCGCATCGCCGAGCTCGCGCCGGGCGATCTCGACCACGTCTTCTTCTGCAACTCGGGCTCCGAGGCGGCCGACACGGCGCTCAAGATCGCGATCGCCTATTGGCACACGCAGGGCCAGGGCCAGCGCTCCCGCCTCATCGGCCGCGAGCGCGGCTATCACGGCGTCGGCTTCGGGGGCATCTCGGTCGGCGGCATCGTGACGAACCGGCGGGTCTTCGGCTCGATGCTGGCCGGCGTCGACCACTTGCCGCACACCTACAACCGCCAGGAGCAGGCGTTCTCGCGCGGCGAGCCGGAATGGGGCGCGCATCTCGCGGACG
>CAXTKM010000217.1:0-7069 GCA_964244795.1 uncultured Enterovirga sp. | reverse complement strand
AGACGGATCGCCGCGATGATGCTGCTGCCGAGCGCCTCGGCGGCGGCCGGCTGCTCGCCGCCGAGCTGGATGATCGAGAATTCGTCCCCCCCGAGCCGCGCCACGACGCCGTCCTCGGCGACGACCTCCCGGATCCGCTCGCCGACGATCCGGAGAAGCTCGTCGCCGGCAGGATGCCCGAGCGTGTCGTTCACGGCCTTGAACCGGTCGAGGTCGAGGCAGAACACGGCGATCGAGCCGGCTCCGGACAGGGTCGCCCCGATCTCGGCCGTGAGCCGCTCCCGGAACAGCGTCCGGTTCGGAAGCCCGGTCAGGGCGTCGTGGCGCGCCATGTAGAAGGATTGGCGCTCGGCCGCCTTCCGGGCCGTGATGTCCGTATAGGTCCGCACGGCCCCGCCATCGGCAAGGGGAACGGTCCTGATCTCCAGGACCACGCCGTTCGGCCGCTCGCGCTCGTAGGCGTCCGGTTTCCGCTCGAGGCCGCGCGCGTTGACCCAATGCTCGAACCCGGGAGCCGCGTACGCGAACTCGCCGCGGTCGATCTGAAAGCGTCGCACCGACGCGAATGTCGGACGCGAGGTCATCAGCGAGGCCGGCAGATCGAGCAGCTCCATCGCGCGCCCGTTGCAGATGGGGACGGTCCCGTCCGCCTCGATCAGCATGAGGCCCTGGTCCATGTTGTCGAGCGTCGCCTTGATCAGGCCCGACTGGCTGGAGAGCTCGCGGGTGCGCTCGTCGATGCGTTGCTCGAGGCCGCGATTGGCGGCCACGAGATCGGCCGCCTGCTCGCGCAGCCGAACCGATGCCTCGGCCAGCGCGAGCCCGATCCGGTTCGTCTCGTCGAGCCGTGTCAGCGGCGGCGCGACGATCTCGGAGTTCCCGAGCGCCTCCGCGGCGGCCTCGATCTGGCGGTGCGACAGGAGGATCCGACGGGCGATGAAGGAGGACGCCGCGAAGGCGATGAGGCTGAGCGCCAGCGCGACGCCGCCGAGCCACCAGAGGGAGCGGTAGAGCGGCGCGTCGAGGAACGCCCGATCGATCCCGACCGTGAACAGCCAGCCCGACAGGCTCGAGCGCCGGTAGGCCGCATAGACGCTGACGCCCGACGGGTTGACGCCGGACCAGGTGCCCTCCTGGCCGACCGCGTCGGCGAAGCCGGGAAGCGGCTTGCCGATCTGGGCGTCATGCGTGCCCCGGGCGAGGATGTGGCCGGCCCGGTCGGCCACCGAACCGAAATACGGCTCGGCCAACCCTGCCTCGCGCAGGAGGGCCGTCAAGGCCCTGGGCGAGAGGCTCGCGGTCAGCGTGTACCAGACGTCGCCGTTCCGGAGCACCGGGACGATGACCCGGATCAGCGGCCCGCGCGCCATGACCCCCTCGTAGATCCCCGAGATCACGGGTATCCTGTCGGCCACCACGCCGTGGTCGATGTCCTTGTTCGGGACCCTGGGCAGAGGCACTCCCCAAGGGACGCGGGTGTTGAGAAGCTGCTGACCGTCCAGGTCGCGCATGACGATGTTGAGGTTCTGCAGGTCCAGGAGCTCGCGCGCCTGCCGGTCGAACCTCTGGAAATCCCCGAGATCGATCGCGGGAGAGGTCGCGAGCGCCTGAAGCATCGCGATCTTTCCGGCAAGGTAGCGGTCGATGAAGGTCATCGCGCTCTCCGCCTTGTCGCGAGTCGTCGCCTCCAGACGGGTCCGCTCGGCCTCGACCCAGCGCGTGGTCGTGATCACGGACAGGGCGAGCGGAGGCACTGTCATCGCGGCCGCGAGGGCGATGACATAGGCCAGGAGAGGTCGCGCCTTGGGAGGGCGAGGGGAGCCCGAAAAAAGCGACACGTCTGCGTCCGCGCTGGACCCGAGTCCGTACGCCAGTTGACACGGATATTCTTAAGAGAACGGCTTGCCCGACCCGTCTGGTTTCTGGCGTTCCCCGCCCGTCCCGCTCCGTCCCGGTCCCGCCCTACGCGATCGTCACCACGACCTTGCCACGCGCGCGACGGCCGGCCAGCGTCGCGATCGCCTGCCCGGCCTGCTCCAGGGGGAAGCGGTCCGAGATCTCCGGCCGGATGCGGCCCTCACTGTAGAGGCGGAAGAGGTCGGCGACAGACGCGGCGTGCCGCTCGGGCTCCCGCTCGACGAAGCCGCCCCAGAACACGCCGACGATGTCGCAGCCCTTCAAGAGGGCGAGGTTCAGCGGAAGCTTGGGGATGCCGGCTGGAAAGCCCACGACCAGATGGCGGCCGCGCCAGGCGATCGACCGGAGCGCGGCCTCGGCGTAGTCGCCCCCGACAGGATCGTAGATCACGTCGGCCCCGCCCGGCCCGCAGAGCCGCTTGAAGCCTCCCGCGAGGCTCTTCCGGCCGTCCGGGTCGAACGGGCCTTCGGGATAGACGATCCCATCCTCGGCGCCGCGGCTCCGGGCCAGCGCGAGCTTCTCCTCGGACGAGACGGCGGCCAGGACCCGGGCGCCGAGCGCGGCCCCGATCTCCACCGCCGCGAGGCCGACGCCACCGGCCGCCCCGAGGACGAGCAGGGTCTCGCCGGCCGCGAGATGGCCGCGATCCGCGAGGGCGTGGTGGGAGGTGCCGTAGGTCATGAGGAACGCCGCCGCCTCGTCGAACGGCATCGCGTCGGGCAGGCGCGCGCTGCGGCCGGCCTTCGCCACAACCTTCTCGGCCAGCGCGCCGTGACCCGGCATGGCGAGAACCCGATCGCCGATCGCGAAGCGCCGCACGCCCTCCCCGATCGCGTCGACGATCCCGGACGCCTCGGCTCCGGGCGAGAAGGGCCGCTTCGGCCGGACCTGGTACCTGTCCTCGATGATCAGGACGTCCGGATAGTTGATCCCGACCGCCCGGACCGCGATCCGGATCTCGCCCGGCCCGGGTTCCGGCTCGGCGACCTCCGCCATGACGAGCGTGTCCGGTCCGCCGGGCTCATGACTCAGGACGGCTCTCATGGTGTGCTCCTCACATCGGGTCATCGGCGGGTCAGATCGGATCGCACGCCGTGGCCGCATCCCGGAACGCGGGCAGGCGCTTCTCGAGCTGCGCCCGGACGGCCTCGCGCTGGTTCGGCGAGCCGAGGATCGCCCGCTGCTCGTCGGATTCGGCGAGCAGGAGCCTCGCCCTGAGGGCGTCGTCGGCCATCGAGAGAAGGCGTTTTCCGGCCCGGATCGCGTCCGGGCTCTTCCCTGCGATCTCGCGTGCGGTCGCGAGCGCCGACTCGCGGGGATCGGCCGAGACGCGCGTCGCGAGCCCGATCGCGACCGCCTCCTCGCCGGACACCATCCGGCCGGTGTAGGTCAGCTCGCGGATCACGTCCGTCCGGACGAGATCGCGGAGCAGCAGCATGCCGCCCATGTCCGGCACGAGGCCCCAGCGGACCTCCAGGATCGAGAGCTTCGCGTCCGGCGCGACGTAGCGGACGTCCGCCCCGAGCGCGATCTGGAGCCCTCCGCCGAGCACCGCGCCATGCAGGGCGGCGATCACCGGGACGGGCAGCCGGCGCCAGGTCAGCGCAGCCTCCTGGAACAGGTTCGCGTCGCGATGCGTCCGGGCCGCGAGGTCCGTCGGCAGCGCCCCGGCACCACCGCCGGCCGCCAATGCGGCGACGCTCGCCATGTCGAGCCCGGCGCAGAAGGCGGGCCCCTCTCCGGACAGGACCACGGCGCGAAGCCCCGGCTCGCGCGCGAGCCGCTCCCCTGCCGCAACCAGGGCCGCGAACATCGCGGGGTCGAGCGCGTTCATCTTGTCCGGGCGGTTCAGCCGGACGTCGGCGACGCCGTCCGCGATGTCGATGCGGACACGGCCGGTGTCGTCTCTCTCGCTTTCCGCCGCCATGCCGGTCCTCCGGTTCCGAGACCTGCGCCGAGGTTCGGCTCGTATTCGCCCCTTTGTCTCACGGGGGCCAGGATCGAAACAGCTCGTCCTGCGCGTCGGCGATCGCGCGGGCCAGGTCGCGCTCCCTCAAGAGGGTGCGGAGTGAGATCCGGCTTGGCGGGATCGCGGACCGAAGCCGCCCATGGCCCGCCTCCGATGCCTCAATGCGCGGCGTCCCAGTTCACCCCCGCCCTCGCCTCCACGGCGACCGGCACCTGGAGGTGCACGGCGGGGTGCGGGGCCTCTTCCATCACGCGGATGATGACCGGCAGGGTGGCCGCGATCTCGTCGTCCGGGACCTCGAAGACGAGCTCGTCGTGGACCTGGAGCAGCATGCGGGCTGAGAGCTTGGCGTCGCTCAAGGCCGCGTCCATGCGGATCATGGCGCGGCGGATGATGTCGGCCGCGGTACCCTGGATCGGGGCGTTGATCGCCTGGCGCTCGACCGCAGCCCGGACCGAAGCGTTGCCGGCCTGGATGTCCGGATAGTGGCAGGCGCGACCGAACAGGGTGCGGACGTAGCCCGCCTCGCGCACGAAGCGCTTCGTCTCGTCCATGTAGGTCCGGATGCCCGGGAAGCGCTCGAAGTAGCGCTTGATGTACTGCCCGGCCTCGTCGCGCGGGATGCCGAGCTGGTTCGCGAGTCCGAAGGCCGAGATGCCGTAGACGATGCCGAAGTTGATCGCCTTCGCGCGCCGACGGATGTCCGGCGACATGCCGGCGACCGGCACGTCGAACATCTCCGACGCGGTCGTCGCGTGGATGTCGATGCCGTTCGCGAAGGCTTCCTTGAGCTGCGGGATGTCGGCGATGTCGGCGAGAAGGCGGAGCTCGATCTGCGAGTAGTCGGCCGAGATCAGCTTGTGGCCCGGCGCCGGCACGAAAGCGCGCCGGATCTTCCGGCCTTCCTCCGTCCGGATCGGGATGTTCTGCAGGTTCGGGTCCTGCGAGGAGAGGCGGCCCGTCGTCGTCGAGGCCAGCGAGTACGAGGTGTGGACGCGGCCCGTCTCGGGGTTGATGTAGGTCGGCAGCGCGTCGGTGTAGCCCTTCAGCTTGGTGAT
Source organism: uncultured Enterovirga sp. (assembly GCA_964244795.1). GTDB lineage: Bacteria > Pseudomonadota > Alphaproteobacteria > Rhizobiales > Beijerinckiaceae > Enterovirga. The sequence goes on along the minus strand of CAXTKM010000217.1, from coordinate 2,125 downwards.
CTGGCGCCACTCCAGCACCTTTCGCGGGAGCGGGTGGTCGGAGGTCTCGGCCAGGTCCTCGAGGAGGCGCGCGCCGGTCGACCATTGCCCGGTCGCAGTCTTTCGCGCGCCCGCGAGCCCGTGCTTGCCGAACAGCATGTCGGCCAGCTGCTTAGGCGACCCGATCGTGAACCGCTCGCCCGCGATCGCGAAGACCTCGTCCTCGACGCGGGCGATGGTCTGCGCGAAATCGCCCGACATGCGGGACAGGATGTCCCGGTCGATCGCGATGCCGCGCCGCTCCATGCGGGCGAGCGTCGCGACCATCGGGCGCTCCAGCGTCTCGTAGACGGCGGTCTTGCGCTCCGGCGGCAGTCGGGGCTTCAGGACGCGCCAGAGCCGGAGCGCGACGTCCGGGTCCTCGGCCGCGTATTCCGTCGCGCGATCGAGCGGCACGGCGTCGAAGGCGACCGCGGCCTTGCGCTTGCCGAGCACCTCGCCGAGCGGCCGGCAGGTGTGGTCGAGATAGTGGCTCGCCATCGCGTCGCGGCCGTGGCCGGAGAGGCCGGAGCGCCCGACGTCGAGCGCGTAGGACAGCAGCGTCGTGTCGTCGACCGGCGCGACCGTGATGCCGTGCCGCCGCAGCACGAGCCAATCGGCCTTCAGGTTCAGGCCGATCTTCAGGACGGACGGATCTTCGAGCAGCGGCTTCAGCCGGGCGAAGGCGTCGTCGTGCCCGACCTGATTCGGGGCGAGGCCGTTCTCGAACAGCGTCTCGCCGCCGCCATTCGCCGGGTCCGAGGCGCGGTGCCGCAGAGGCAGGTAGGCCGCGAGGCCCGGCTCGAGCGCCAGCGCGACCCCGGTGATCTCGGCCCGCATCGGGTCCGGCCCGGAGAGCTGGAGATCGAACGCGACCTGCCCATGCTCGTGCGCGGCCGCGATCCAGCGGTCGAGGTCGTCGGGGGTGGTGAGGGTGACGTATTTCGTGCGGTCGGGGGGTGCGGAGGCGGACTCCACGCGTCGCTGGGCGACGAGCGCCGCGGGTGTCAGCGCGCTCCCCTCCCCCTTGCGGACCGGACTTTGCCCGGCAGGAGGGGCCGGGGGCGGGGGTCCATCCGCATCCGTGGAGTCTGCGGATGGACCCCCCACCCGGTCGCTGCGCGACTCGACCTCCCTGCCCGGCGAAGCCGGGTCCGCTAGGGGGGAGGCAAAGAGAGCGCCGGGGCCCTCGTAGGGCTGCGACAGCTCCGGATCGGCCTCCACCGACCCCGCGTCCACGTCGTACAGCTCCGCCACCCGCTTCGTCAGCGCCGTCAGCCCCAGCGCCTTCGTGAAGGCGATGAGGCGGCGGCCGTCGAGCGTGTCGAGCCGCGTGTCGTCGAGCGCGACGTCGATCTCCATGTCGCAGTGGAGCGTGACGAGCTGCTTCGAGAGGCGAGCCTTGTCGGCGTGTTCGATCAGCGCCTCGCGCCGCTTCGGCTGCTTGATCTCGACCAAGTTGTCGAGGAGCACCTCGAGGCTTCCCCAATCGGAGATGAGCTGCGCCGCGGTCTTGATCCCGATTCCCGGCACGCCCGGCACGTTGTCGCTCGGATCGCCGATCAGCGCCTGCACGTCCGGCACGCGCTCCGGCCGCACGCCGAACTTCTCGACGACGCCCTCGCTGTCGAGCCGGCGCTCCGGCCGGTAGCCGGGCTTGCCCGGGATGCCGCTCTCGAAGTCGTAGAAGGTGACGCCGGGCCGAACGACCTGCATCAGGTCCTTGTCGGAGGAGACGATCAGGACCTCGGCGCCCGCGGCCGCGGCCCGGCACGCGAAGGTCGCGATGATGTCGTCCGCTTCGAAGCCTGCCTGCTCGATCGGCACGAGCCCGAACGCCCGGACCGCGTCCCGCATCAGCTTGAACTGCGGCACGAGATCGGAGGGTGGGTCCGGCCGATGCGCCTTGTACTCGGGGTAGAGCGCGTTCCGGAACGACGATTCCGACTTGTCGAACACGATCGCGAGGTGGGTCGGCTTCAGGCCGGTCGCGCCGTCGCGGATGAACTGCATGAGCTTCGTCGAGAACAGCCGGACGGCGCCGGTCGGCAGCCCGTCGGACCGGGTGTTGTACTTCCGGTCCTGGTTCATGGACTGGAAATAGGCC
>CAXTKM010000216.1:2284-7070 GCA_964244795.1 uncultured Enterovirga sp. | reverse complement strand
GAGGTCGAGGGCCTGAACCGAGACGTGACAAGCGCGACCTCGACGGCCTTCAACCCGATCCAGACCATCCGGGACGAGCTCAAGGGGTCGATCGAGACGACGCCGGCCGTCGCGACCCCTGTCGCCGCTAGCCCGGGCGATTGGGCCGTCGGCCAGGCGGACGTGACCCTCGGCGTCGTCGAAGAGCCGTCGATCGCGACCGCGGCCACCCTGTCCGAGCCGGTAGCAGCCGCGCCAGCCCCGATCGCGCTGCTCGATCCCGAGGCGCAGGTGCTGGTGCCGCTGCCGGTCGACGAGCCCGTTCTTCCCACGCCCGAGCCCAGACCGGCCATCGTGGCGGGTCTCCATCAGGGGTCCGAGGCTGGGCCGGAGACGCCCCGGGAGGCGAGGGCGTGAGGACCGACACCGACGAGGCCGACATCGAGGCCTCCCGCGCGCCGTTGCTCGATCACCTGATCGAGCTGCGCTCGCGCCTGATCAAGGCGCTGATCGCCTTCGTGATCATGTTCTTCCTGTGCTTCGCGGGCGCGAAGCACATCTACAACATCCTCGTGCAGCCCTATGTCTGGGCGGTCGGCCAGCACAACGCGCCGATGATCTACACGCATGCGCTCGAGTTCCTGTTCACCCAGATCCAGGTCGCGGTGTTCGGCGCGGCGTTCCTGGCCTTTCCGGTCATCGCGAGCCAGATCTACAAGTTCGTGGCGCCGGGCCTCTACCGGAACGAGCGCGACGCGTTCTTTCCCTACCTGGTCGCGACCCCGATCCTGTTCTCGATCGGCGCGATGGTCGTCTATTTCATCGCGATGCCGCTCGTGATGAACTTCTCCGTCGGCATGCAGCAGCTCGGCACCGGCGAGGGTTCGGCGCAGATCCAGTTCCTGCCCAAGGTGAACGAGTATCTCTCGCTCATCATGACGCTGATCTTCGCGTTCGGGATCTGCTTCCAGCTACCCGTCGTGCTGACGCTGCTCGCCCGGGCCGGGATCATCGATTCGCAGTTCCTGAAGGAGAAGCGGCGCTACGCGATCGTCATCGTGTTCGTGGTCGCGGCCGTGCTGACGCCGCCCGACGTCATCAGCCAGGTCGCGCTCGCGGTGCCGACCCTGATCCTCTACGAGGGCTCGATCATCGCGGTCGTGATGGCCGAGAAGCGACGGGCCGCGGCGGATGCTGCTGCTGCGGCGGCGGCGGAGTAGCGCGGCCTCGCTTTCCACCGACGCGAACCTATATCCGTCCCGTTCGAAGAGGGGTGGGACGGTGCGGACAGCGTGGATGGTGGGATTGGTCGCGGCCGTGCTGGTCGGTGGCGGGCCGGCGAGGGCCGAGGATCCCGACCCGATCTTCAAGAAGTCGACGGTCTGGCGGCCGCTCACCCCGAACGACAAGCTCGCCGTCTACGGGATCGACGATCCCGCGGTCGGGGGCGTCGCCTGCCATTATACCGTGCCCGAGAAGGGCGGCATCAAGGGCGGGCTCGGGCTCGCGGACGAGGTCTCCGACATCTCGCTGAGCTGCCGGCAGGTCGGGCCGATCCAGTTCAAGGCGAAGTTCGAGCAGGGCGAGGTCGTGATCAAGGAGCGTCGGTCGCTTCTGTTCAAGACGATGCAGATCGTGCGCGGCTGCGACACGAAGCGCAACGTGCTCGTGTACCTGGTCTATTCGGACCGCGTGGTCGAAGGATCGCCGAAGAACTCGACCTCGAGCGTCCCGGTCATGCCCTGGGGGCCAGAGGCCTCGGCGCCGCGGTGCTCGGAGTGGGTGAAGAGCTGAGCGCTGTTCGGAGGTCGTGACGGGCTGACGCCCTGTTCGGAAGTGGTGAAGGGCTGACGCCCTTCCCGGCTACTCGGCGCAGGTGACGGAGATCGGCCGTCCGCCGATGGAGCCGGTCGTCTCGACGTCGGCCGGGCCGAACGACGCCGACCGGTTGAAGCCCTGCGCCTCGCACCACGCGTCCGCCACGACCTGGCCGCAGGCCGACCCGGTCGAGACGCAATCCGACATGCCGTAGCCGTCGTTCGCCGGGACGACGAAGGTCTGGCCGCCGGTCGAGGCGGCCTCGGTCGTCCCGGAGGGAACCGCGACCAGCGCGACGGCGCCACCCGCCACGGAGAGCACCAATCCCAGGACGGCGAGCGATCGGCGCATCGTGAACAACCTCTGAACCGGGTCTGTGAATGTGGCGGACTGTCGTCCGGCCTGTCTCAACAAAGCCTTAAACGGCCGATGTGGCGATCATGTTTCGTCGCCGGGCCGATCGAGATGCGACTCTCGATCAGGGCGGCCGTCTTGACGCATGCGAGGCGAGCGGGCAATCGCCGGCTCGGCCTGTCCGGCCGGATTGACCGCGTGTGTGGCTGCTTTGCACCCCATCGGCGCGGGCCGAGGCCAAAGAGGTGAGATCCGCCGATGCTCCGGCTCACGAACACGCTCACGCGACAGAAGGAGGTCTTCGCGCCGATCGACCCGGCGAACGTGCGCCTCTACGTGTGTGGGCCGACGGTCTACGATTTCGCCCATATCGGCAACGCGCGCCCGGTCATCGTCTTCGACCTGCTGTTCCGGGTGCTCCGGCACCTCTACGGGCCGGAGCACGTCACCTATGTCCGTAACATCACGGACGTCGACGACAAGATCAGCGCCCGCGCCGCGCGGGATTTCCCCGACCTGTCGCTGAACGAGGCCATCGCGCAGGTCACGGCCGCGACGGAGCGGCGATTCCACGAGGATGTCGCGGCTCTCGGCGTTCTGACGCCCGACGACGTGAACCGGCCGGGCGCCCGCGTCGCGATGGTCGAGCCCCGCGCCACCGAGCATATCGACGAGATGCGCCAGCTCGTTGAGCGCCTCGTCGAGGCGGGGCACGCCTACGTGGCGGACGACCACGTCCTCTTCGACGTGGGATCGATGCCGGATTACGGCTCCTTCTCCCGCCGGCCTCTCGACGAGATGGAGGCCGGAGCCCGGATCGAGGTCGCGCCCTACAAGCGCTCGGCCCTCGATTTCGTGCTGTGGAAGCCGTCGCAGGCCGGGCAGCCCGCCTGGCCCTCGCCTTCGGGGATCGAGCCTCCGGGCCGGCCCGGCTGGCATATCGAGTGCTCGGCGATGGCCTGGAAGCATCTCGGCGAGACGTTCGACATCCACGGCGGCGGGGTCGACCTGACGTTCCCTCACCACGAGAACGAGATCGCCCAGTCCCGCTGCTGCTTCGGCACGCCGGTGATGGCGAATTACTGGCTGCACAACGGCTTCCTGCAGGTCGAGGGCGAGAAGATGTCGAAATCGATCGGCAACTTCGTCTCGATCCGGGACGTGCTCGCGGATTGGCCGGGCGAGGTCGTGCGCCTGACGATGTTGAAGACGCACTACCGGCAGCCGATGGCCTGGACGCTCCGGGCCTTGCGGGAGAGCGAGCGAACGCTCTCGTCTTGGCTCGGCAAGCCCGGGATCGAGGCAGGAGGAGACGCGCTCGCCAGCCCCGTCCTCGACGCGCTCTGCGACGATCTCAACAGCCCGCAGGCGATCGCCGCCCTCCACGCGCTGCATCGGGAGGGAGACCTCCCGGGGCTGGGGGCGAGCCTCCGGGCTCTGGGCCTCGGTGCGTTCGAGCCGCGTCAGGCCGACGCCGCGATCGACCAGGATCGCGTCTCTGCGATGATCAACCGGCGCGTCGTCGCCCGCGCATCGCGGGATTGGGCCGAGTCGGACCGCCTCCGCGGCGAGCTGGAGGCGATGGGCGTCCAGATCAAGGACAACAAGGACGGCACGACGAGCTGGGACGTGGCGCGGTAGGCGCTCGCGCCCGTCATGGCCGGGCTTGTCCCGGCCATCCCGATCGTGTTCGCTCGGTCCGAACGGGCTCGGCCACCCGATCGGGGTGGCCGAGACAAGCCCGGCCACGACACGGGAGGAAACGGGATGCTGAAGAATATGACGCGGGCCGTGGCGCTGGCCGCTGCCACGCTGATAGCGACCACCTGGGTCCAGGCGCAGACCCGCCCCACCGTGACGAGCCTGAAGGACGCGCCGAAGGCGTTCCTCTTCGTCGGCAACAGCTTCTACTATTACAACAACAGCATGCATTCGTACTTCCTGGACATCGCCAGGAAGGCCGACCCGGCGAATGCCAAGGCCTATCGGGGCACGTCGGTGACGATCTCCGGCTCGGGCCTCAACTGGCACGACATGGAGGGCTACTTCGGTAAGGGGATGGCCTCATACTCGTTCGACGAGGCCAACAACGTGGTGTTCAACAGCTTCGACAAGCCGTTCGACATCGTCGTGATGAACGATTGCAGCCAGTGCCCGATCCACCCGCAGCTTTCGGGGCTCTTCAGGGACTTCGTCAAGAGGCACGGCGACACCGTGCGGGCGCACGGGGCGACGCCGGTCCTGTTCATGACCTGGGCCTACCAGGACAAGCCCGAGATGACGGCCCAGCTCGCCCAGGCCTATACGGAGGAAGGCAACCGGAACGGCATGCTGGTGATCCCGGCCGGCCTCGCCTTCGCCGAAGCCATCGCGCGGCGGCCCGACCTCGTCCTCTACCAGCCGGACAAGCGCCACCCAACGCTCGCGGGCACCTACCTGTCCGCCGTCACGACCTATGCGGCGCTTTATGGAAAGTCCCCGGTCGGCAACGCTTCGGCCGGGATGCCGGCGATCGGGATGCTGGAGCCTGCGACCGCAGCCTTCCTGCAGCAGGTCGCCTGGGAGACGGTGCGGCGCTACATGGGCGGCTGATCGGCGGGCTGCCGGACGACGCCTTGTCACGCGGGCGCCGCGC
>CAXTKM010000216.1:0-2274 GCA_964244795.1 uncultured Enterovirga sp. | reverse complement strand
ATATGCCCGTCCATCCCACACGCGGAGTTGGCCTCATGATTCAATGAGGCGTCCCGGTGTCCGGCATCCGCCGGACCAACGCTCCGCGGCGGCATAACCGGAGAGACGAACTCATGGCCCTTCCCGATTTCTCGATGCGCCAGCTCCTCGAAGCCGGCTCGCATTTCGGCCACCAGTCGCACCGCTGGAACCCGAAGATGTCGACCTTCATCTTCGGCATCCGCAACAACATCCACATCATCGACCTCGCCCAGACGGTGCCGATGCTGCACCGCGCCCTGCAGGCCGTCTCCGATACGGTCGCGGCGGGCGGCCGCGTGCTGTTCGTCGGCACGAAGCGTCAGGCCTCCGACGCCGTCGCCGAGGCCGCGAAGCGGTCCGCCCAGTACTACGTGAACTCGCGCTGGCTCGGCGGCATGCTGACCAACTGGAAGACGATCTCCGGCTCGATCAACCGGCTTCGCACGCTGGACGAGACGCTGTCCGTCGGCGGCCCGGGCCTCACGAAGAAGGAGCGCCTGATGCTGTCGCGCGAGAAGGAGAAGCTCGACAAGGCGCTCGGCGGCATCAAGGACATGGGCGGCCTGCCGGACCTGATCTTCGTCATAGACACGAACAAGGAGGCGCTCGCGATCAAGGAGGCCCAGCGCCTCGGGATCCCGGTCGCGGCGATCGTCGACACGAATTGCGATCCGGAGGGGATCTCCTTTCCGGTGCCCGCGAACGACGATGCCGGCCGGGCGATCGCGCTCTACTGCGACCTCGTCGCCCGCGCGGCGCTGGACGGGATCGGCCGGAGCCAGGGCCATCAGGGCGTGGACGTCGGGGCCTCCGAGGAGCCCATGATGGAGACGCTCCCGCCCGCGAACGCGAACGAGCCCGAAGCCGCGGCGGCCGAGCCCGTCTCCACCGAGGCGGCGCCGGTCGACGAGCTGCCCGAGACGACGGAACAGTTCGAGATCCTCACCGCCCCGCGCGGCGCACCGGACGATCTCACGAAGCTCGCCGGCATCGGGCCGCAGCTCGACAAGAAGCTGAACGACGCCGGCATCTTCCACTACTGGCAGGTGAGCGCCATGACGCCCGAGGACGTGGCGAAGCTCGACGCCGAGCTGAAGCTGAACGGCCGTATCGAGCGCGACGGCTGGGTGGCCCAGGCCCGCAAGCTCACCGACGCCGCCTGAGCGACGCCGACACCCTCCCGGACGACGCGTGCGAAGCCGGCGGTCCCCGCCGGCTTTCGGCATTCATGAAAGGACGAACGAGATGGCGACGATCACCGCCGCGATGGTGAAGGATCTGCGCGAGAAGACCGGCGCGGGCATGATGGACTGCAAGGGCGCGCTGAACGAGGTCGGCGGCGACATCGAGGCGGCCATCGACTGGCTGCGGAAGAAGGGCCTCTCCAAGGCCGCGAAGAAGGCCGGCCGTACCGCGGCCGAGGGGCTGATCGCGGTCGAGAGCCCGGGCCGGTCCGCGGCCATGGTCGAGGTCAATTCCGAGACGGACTTCGTCGCCCGCAACGACGCCTTCCAGGCCTTCGCCCGCGAGGCCGCGAAGATCGCGCTCATGACGAACGGCTCGCTCGAGGCCCTCGAGGCCGCCCACTTCCCGGGCTCGACCACGAGCGTGAAGGACAAGATCCAGGAGCTGATCGCGACGATCGGCGAGAACATGACGCTCCGGCGCGTCGCGATGCTCAAGGTCCAGCACGGCTACGTCGCGAGCTACGTCCATGCTCCCGTCAAGGAGGGACTGGGCAAGATCGGCGTGCTGGTCGCGCTCGAGTCCGAAGGGGACGTCGCGGCCCTGGCGAAGCTCGGCGGCCAGATCGCCCAGCACGTCGCGGCCATGAGCCCGGTCGCGGTGGACGCGTCCGGCGTCGACTCCTCCGTGGTCGAGCGCGAGAGCGCGATCCTGCGCGACAAGAACGCGGGAAAGCCCGACCACGTCCTCGCGAAGATCGTCGAGAGCGGGCTGAAGTCGTTCTACAAGGAGAACACGCTCCTCGATCAGCCCTCCGTCATCCCCGACCATGCCGGCAAGACCTTCACGCAGCTTCTGAAGGAGACCGGGGACAAGCTCGGCAAGCCGGTCGCGCTGACGGGCTTCGTCCGGTACGGACTGGGCGAGGGTATCGTGAAGGAAGAGACCGACTTCGCGGCCGAGGTGGCGGCACAGTCCGGCGTGGGCAAGAAGCCGGACGGCGACGACGCGTCGACATAGGGTCGATCGCGCGAGACGTGGGGCGGACCCGATCACCCGGCGGAGGTC
>CAXTKM010000215.1:0-7175 GCA_964244795.1 uncultured Enterovirga sp. | reverse complement strand
GCCTCGAGCCGCTGCACCGTGGTTTCGAGCGCCGCCTTGTCGGTGCCCGAGATGGTGGCCCCGGACGCGAGGCCGGGAGCCAGGAGCTCGGAGCCCGGGACGGCCGTGTCCGCGTTCGCGGTCTTCGGATAGCTCGGCAGGTTGCCCTGATAGGTGATGGTCGCGGTCTTCTTGGCCGGGATCGGGGTCGAGGGGATCTGGATCGGGGCGTTGCCCTGGCCCGAGACGTTGCCGACCAGGAACTTGCCCGAGCCGTTGACCAGGTAACCGTTCGCGTCCGGCGCGAAGTCGCCCCGACGGGTGAACTGGTTTCCGCCGGAGAAGACCGGGTTCGACGTCGAGCCGGTGTTCTCCTGGACGGTGAAGTAGCCGTTCCCGTTGATCGCCATGTTGGTCGCGACCCCGGTCGGCTTCGGCGCGCCCTGGAGCGTGTTGGTCAGTTGCGAGAAGGACCGGACGGACCCGGCCGCCTCCTGGCGGGCAGGCGAGTCCGGGATCAGGTCGACGAAGCCGGTATCGACGCGCTTGAACCCGACCGTCTGCGAGTTCGCGATGTTCCCCGAGATGTTCTCGAGCGCATAGGCCTGGGCCGAGAGCCCGGCCACCGACGTGTTCAACGCATTCTGGATACCCATGACGCGACCCGCTCCTGTCCGACGAAGGACCTTGACGGACGGGATCGAGCAACCGGCGTGCCAGACCTATCTCACTGTCGGACTTGAAGAAACTTCGACGACATCCAGCCGGATCGGCCGAAATCGCCTCTCGGCCCGGCAGGATTTGCCGGGCCCGGGGGTGATTTCGATCGGCCCGGCCCGGATCAGCGCTGCGTGAAGCGGATCGGGATGTTGAAGCTCAGCGCTCCCGTGTAGTCGGATGGCGGCGGCGGCACCGCGCCCCGGACGACGGCCAGCGCGGCGGCGTCGAGCGTCGGGTTGCCGGACGAGCGCGACAGGCTCGCGGACAGGACCTGGCCGCCGCGGCTGACGGAGAACGAGACCCCGGCCGCGCCCGTGCTCGGGGTCCCGGACGGATAGCGCAGGCGACCCTGGAGATAGGCCACGAGCCGGCTGCGCCAGGCGGCCGAGCTCGCGGCCGAGGCGCCGCTCACGAGGGTCGAGGGGGCCGCGGCCGTCCGGATGCCGGCCTCCCGGGTCGGCGGCCGGCGCTCGACCTGCCGCTCGGCCTGGCGCTGGGCCTGGACAGGCCGCGGCGGCTTCCGGTCGACGACGGTCTTCACGGGAGGCGGCCGCCTCGGGACGGGTTTCGGCGTCGGGGCCTCGACCCGCTTCGGGGGAGGCGGCAGGACGACGGCCGGGTTCGGCGGGACGACGGCCGGGGGCGGCAGATCGGGCAGCGGCAGGTCGAGCGCCGGCTGCGGCGGTGCGTCGGCCGTCTCGGCCGGGCTGACGACGGGCATCGCGACGTCGGGGACGGTCTCCCGCACGACGTCGCGGGACAGGATCTCGGGCGGCTGCACCTCCGCCTCGGGGACGTCCGGCACCTGCTCGATCGTCGGATCGGGCGCGGCGCTCTCCGGCACGGCCTCGCTCGGCGGGGCCGGGCTCGCCTGGACGGGGGCGGAGGCGGGAGGCGCCATGTCGATGGACACGGCCGGCAGCGTCTCGCCCGGGTCGGCCGGGCCGGCCGTGCGGGTCATCAGCAGCAGCCCGAGCGCGAGATGGGTCAGGAGCGCGGCCGCGAGCGCCCCGCCCCAGACGAGCGCGTCCCGCCCTCCGGGGCGACCCGGCGCGACGATCGTCGGCCCGACCTTGGTCGGCGAACCGACGCGCCCGCTCACCGGGCCGGCGCTCCGTCGAGCCCGACCAGCGCGATCTTGAGGTAGCCCGCGTCCCGGAGCAGGTTCATGACCTCCATGAGGTCGCCGTAGCTGACCGCCTTGTCGGCCCGGAGGAAGACGCGCTGCTCGCGGTCCTGACCCGTGACGCCGTCGAGCCCGGCCCGCAGGTTTCCGCGCGGAAGCGTCGCCTCGCCGAGCGCGAGGCTGCCGTCGGCCTTCACGGTGAGGAACAGCGGCCGGTCGGGCCTCGGCTGCGCGGCCGCGGTCGAGGTCGGCAGGTCGACCGGGATGTCGACGGTGGCCAGCGGCGCCGCCACCATGAAGATGATGAGGAGGACCAGCATGACGTCGATGAACGGCGTCACGTTGATCTCGTGGCTCTCCTCGAGATCGCCGTCCTGCCGGCCCGGCTTCGTGGCCATGCGCTATTCCGCGGCGACGCGCAGGACCGGACGGCCGTCGCGGTCGAGATCGCGGCTCACGTGCCGCAGGACCTCGGCCGAGGCATCCGCCAGGAGCTGGCGGTAGCCCGCGATCCAGCGCGCGAAGACGTTGTAGATCACGACGGCCGGGATCGCGGCCACGAGCCCGATCGCGGTCGCGAGCAGCGCCTCCGCGATGCCGGGCGCGACGACCGCGAGGTTCGTGGTCTGGGCCTTCGAGATGCCCACGAAGGCGTTCATGATGCCCCAGACCGTACCGAACAGGCCGACGAATGGCGCGGTCGCCCCGATGGTCGCGAGGATCCCGGTGCCGCGCGTCATCCGGCGCCCGGCCGCGGCCTCGATCCGGTCGAGCCGCGAGCCGACGCGCTCCTTCACACCCTCGGACGCGAGCCCGGCCGAGAGCGCGCCCTCCTCCGTCGCGGCCTCGACCAGGCGGGCGACGGCCGAGCGCGAGCCTCGGGAGGCCTGGGCCGCCTCGTCGAGCGAGCGCGCGGACGCGATCCGGTCGAGGAGCGCCCGTCCGGCGCGCGCCGCCGCCAGGAGCTCGATCGATTTCGCGAGCCCGACGGTCCAGGTCAGGACGGACGCGAGCGCGAGCCCGACCATCACGGCCTGGACCACGATGTCCGCGCCCGCGAACATGCCCCAGGGCGAGAGGTTCTGGGGCAGCGTTCCGACGGCGTGCCCCGAAGAGGACGGGGCCGGGGATGACGCGCTCGGAGCTGCACGCGTCGGCTGCGCGGCTGGCTGCGCCTGAGTGGCCGGCTGCGCCGGCGTCGGGCCACTCCCCGGAGAAGGCTGGGCCGTCGACGGCCCCGCACAGGCAGTCGCGAGCATAAAGGCCGCGAGGGCCTGGGCGATCACAGTAGCGCGCTTCACATCCGGTCCCGGGTCAGACATTCCGATCCGATCAGGCCCGATCAGGGCCGCTCGGGCGGGATCTGCATCGCGCGAAAATCGGTCGAAAGCACGGCCGAGCGCGGGAGAAGCCGATAAGACCACCGATCCGTCGAGGCAAGCCGGCCACTTCTCTTTCGAATGTCTCTAAGGAAGGCGGGCGCCCTCGATCGGGCCGCGTCGACCCGATCCCGCCGGCTCCGTCCCGGGCCGCCGTCGACGCCGGTCGGCGGGCGTTGACGCCCGCAGACCGGCTCGGTCTAATCCTTGCAAGCCGTCCGCGAGAGCGGTGGCGTCGAGGGTGAGCGGGCATGGCGAGACGGTGGATCTGGGGCGCCTCGGCCCTCGCGTGCCTCGCGGCCGGCGCGGCTCTCGCGCAGGCGCCGGCCGCCGGCGCCCCGAAGCGCGGAGGCGCGCTCCAGGTCGTGGTGACGCCCGAGCCCCCGATGCTGATGCAGGGCCTGAACCAGAACGGCCCGACCAACATGATCTCGGGCAACATCTACGAGTCGCTGCTGCGCTACGACGAGAGGCTGCAGCCGATGCCCTCGCTCGCGAAGAGCTGGGACATCTCGGCCGACCAGACCGTCTATACGTTCCGGCTCCAGGAGGGCGTCGTCTGGCATGACGGCAAGCCCTTCACGGCCGACGACGTCGTGTTCACGCTGAACACGTTCCTGCGCGAGACCCACCCGCGCTGGCGCCTGATCGCGAACGCGCAGGTGAAGGCGATCGAGAAGGTCGACGACCTCACGGTCCGGATCACGCTGAAGCAGCCCTTCGGCCCATTCCTCCTGTCCCAGGAGGTCTCCTCCGCCCCGATGATTCCGAAGCACATCTACGACGGGGCCGGGGATTATCGGGCGAATCCGATGAACGCGACGCCGATCGGCACCGGGCCGATGAAGTTCAAGGAATGGCGCCGCGGGTCCTACATCCAGCTCGTCCGGAACGAGCAGTACTGGGACAAGCCGAAGCCCTATCTGGACGAGATCTACTTCCAGTTCATCCCGGACGCGGCCGCCCGGGCGACGGCCTTCGAGAGCGGCCGGGTCGACGTGCTCACCGGCGGCGCGGTCGAGATCTTCGACGTCGCGCGCCTGGCCAAGCTGCCGAACACCTGCGTGACGAACAAGGGCTGGGAGATGTTCGCCCCCCACGCCTGGATCACGCCGAACGTGAAGAACGGGATCCTGGGCAACAAGCAGTTCCGTCAGGCGATGATGTACGCGATCGACCGCGAGTTCGGCCGCGACGTCGTGTGGTCGGGCTACGGCAAGATCGCGACCGGGCCGATCTCGTCGAAGACGAAGTTCTATTCGGCCGACGTGCCGAAATACGCCTACGACCCGAAGAAGGCGAAGGAGCTCGTCAAGGCCTCCGGCTACAAGGGAGATCGTCTCGACCGACGTGCCGGGCTGGACGCAGAAGACCTCGAACTCGGATTTCGACCTCACCTTCAACTTCCTGTACCAGCTCGGCGATCCCGCGACCGGCGTCGCCCGGTCCTACATCTCGTCGAACATCGTGAAGGGAAACCCCTTCGCCAATGTCGGGCAATACTCCAATCCGGAGGTCGACCGGCTCTTCGCCGAGGCCGCGAACGCGCCGACGGAGCAGCGCCAGGCGCTCTACACGAAGGTGCAGCAGATCCTGGTCGACGAGCTGCCGCTCCTCTGGCTCCTCGAGCTCGACTTCCCGACAGTGTCGCGCTGCAACGTGAAGGACCTCGTGACGAGTGCGGTCGGCATCAACGACGCCGCGAAGAACGTCTGGAAGCAGTGAGACTTTCGGAAGCCCCTCCACGGGTCATGGCCGGGCTTGTCCCGGCCACCTCGATCACGTGACGTACTGGGTCTACATTCTCGCAAGCCGGCCCGGCGGCGCGATCTACACGGGCGTGACGAACAACCTGTCGCTCCGTGTCTGGCAGCACAGGCACCGTCAGGGCGGCCTGCATACCAAGCGATATGGCATCGGCACGCTGGTCTACTATGAGAGATACGATGATGTTCGGAACGCTATCCAGCGCGAACGAAACATGAAGCACTGGCCTCCCGCCTGGAAGTTCAACCTGATCCTCGAGATAAACCCGACCTGGCGCGACCTGTACGAGGAGCTGAACGGGGCGCCGCTATCCGACCTGGATCGGGGTGACCGGGACAAGCCCGGCCATGACGGCGGAGACGATCTCGGGTCTCAGATCGGGGTGGCCGGGACAAGCCCGGCCATGACACCGTCACTTAAGACGTCCCCTTCGTGACCCGCTTCCTCCTCTCGCGCCTCGTCAAGGGCGTGCTCGTCCTGTTCGGGATCGCGATCCTGAACTTCTTCCTCATCCGGGCCGCGCCCGGCGATCCGGCCGTCGTGATGGCGGGCGAGGCGGGGGCGGCCGACCAGGTCTTCCTCGACCAGCTCCGGGCCCGGTTCGGGCTCGACCGGCCGATCCACGAGCAGCTCGGCATCTACCTCAAGGGCATCGCGACGCTCGATCTCGGCTACAGCTACCGTCAGAACCGGACCGTCGCCTCGCTGATCGGCGACCGGCTGCCCGCGACGCTGCTGCTCACGGGCGCGGCTTTCGCGATCTCGCTCGCGCTCGGCATCGTGCTCGGGGCGCTGGCCGCCGCCCGGGCCGGGCGCTGGTCCGACACCGCGATCACGACCGGAGCGCTCCTGTTCTACGCGACGCCGCTGTTCTGGATCGCGCTGATGAGCCAGATCGTGTTCTCGCTGAAGCTCGGACTCGTGCCGAATGTCGGCTACGAGACGATCGGGGCCGGCTATACGGGGCTCGCCCGCGTCCTCGACATCGGCCACCACCTGATCCTGCCCGCGATGACGCTCGGGCTCTTCTTCACGGCCCTCTACGCCCGCATGATGCGGGCCTCGATGATGGAGACCGCGGGCGCGGACTATGTCCGGACCGCCAAGGCGAAGGGCGTCGCGCCCGCCTCCGTGACCCGCCGCCACGTCGCCAGGAACGCGATCCTGCCGGTCGTGACGCTGGCAGGCCTCCAGGCCGGGCAGATCGTCGGCGGCGCGGTCCTGACCGAGACCGTGTTCGCATGGCCCGGGATCGGCCGGCTCATGTTCGAGGCTCTGGCCCAGCGCGATTATCAGGTCCTGCTCGGCGTGTTCTTCGTGTCCTCGGCCATGGTGGTCGTGTTCAACCTCGCGACCGATCTCGTGTACCGGCTGGTCGATCCCCGGATCGAGGTGGGGGCGTGATGACGGCCACCCACCTGCGTGATGCTGAGGAGCAGGCGAAGCCTGCGTCTCGAAGCACGCGAGACGGTGGTGCGTTCTTCGAGACGCGCCGCTCCGCGTCGCTCCTCAGCATGACGCAGGATGTGGCAATCAGCGGATCGGCAGGTCCATGACCTTCCTTCTCCGCCTCGTCCGCCACCGCGGCGCCACGATCGGGCTCGCGATCCTGGTCGTCGTGATCCTTTCGGCCGCGCTCGCGCCGCTCGTCTTCCCGCAATCGCCCTGGCGCATGGTCGGGCGGCCGTTCCTCGCGCCCTACGCGATCGAGCGCTTTCCGCTCGGCACGGACGCGCTCGGCCGGGACGTGCTGTCCGGCCTGATGCACGGCGCCCGCGTGTCCTTGATGATCGGCCTCGTGTCGACCGCGGTCGCGCTCCTGATCGGGGTGCCGCTCGGGGCGGCGGCGGGCTATCTCGGCGGCGTCGCGGACGATCTCGCGATGCGGTTCACGGAGCTGTTCCAGACGATCCCGTCCTTCGCGCTCGCGATCGTGATCGTGGCGATCCTGCAGCCCTCGATCGGGTCGATCGTGCTCGCGATCGCGCTCGTGTCCTGGCCGCCCGTGACGCGGCTCGTCCGGGGCGAGGTGCTGTCGCTCCGCCGGCGGGACTACGTCCAGGCCGCGAAGGCGGCCGGGCAGCGGACGCCCCGCATCATCTTCGGGCAGGTCCTGCCGAACACGATCGCGCCGATCATCGTCATGGCGTCGCTCATGATCGCGACCGCGATCCTGCTCGAATCCTCGCTCTCGTTCCTCGGCC
>CAXTKM010000214.1:0-7181 GCA_964244795.1 uncultured Enterovirga sp. | reverse complement strand
GCGAACAGGGCGCCATGGCGCGTGGCGGCGTCGGCGAAAACCTCGAGCGCGTCCTCGGGCGAAGCGCAGCCAATGAAGGCCGTGGCCCGGGTCCTCGGCGCCGGGTACAGCTTCAGCACCGCGGCCGTGATGATCCCGAGCGTGCCCTCCGAGCCGACGAAGAGGTCGCGGAGGTCGTAGCCGGTGTTGTCCTTGCGGAGACCCTTCAGGCCGTTCCAGACCCGCCCGTCGGCCAGCACCACCTCGAGCCCGAGCGTGAGCTCGCGGGCGTTGCCGTAGCGCAGGACGGCCGTGCCGCCGGCATTCGTTGCGAGGTTGCCGCCGATCCGGCACGAGCCCTCGGAGGGCAGCGAGAGCGGGAACAGGAGCCCCTCGGCCGCGGCCGCGGCCTGGACGTCGGCCAGGATGCATCCGGCCTCGACGGTCAGCGTCGCGTTCACGGCATCGACCTCGCGGACGCGGTTCATGCGGGCGAGCGTCAGCACCACCCCGCCATACGGGACGCCGCCGCCCACGAGGCCGGTGTTGCCGCCCTGCGGCACGAGCGGGACGCCGGCGGCCGCGCAGGCCCGGACCACGGCCGCGACCTCCTCGGTCGAGCCCGGCCGGGCGACCGCGACGGCCTCGCCCCGGTAGAGGCCGCGCTCCTCGCGCAGGTGCAGCGCGAGATCGTCCGCCGCGGTGAGGACATGCCGGTCGCCGACGGCCGCCCTCAGGGCGGCGACGAGGCGCTCGGTGTCTGGTATCGCGGGAGGCGGTGTGTGTAGGCTCATCGGTCTGGACCATCGCGCGATGCGGCCGACGCGGCAACTGCCGGCCGGCCGCGCGACCGGGCAGGCCGCCGCTCGAGGGAGATAGGGATGCCGCAGGACGTCGTCACCACGGCCGAGGAGCTCGACGCCCTCTACGGCGAGCCCGTCGGGGCCTCGCTCATCAAGGAGATGGACCGGATCATCCCGGCGTACCGGGCCTTCATCGAGGCGGCGCCGTTCCTGGTCGTGGCCACGGTCGGGCCGGAGGGGCTCGACTGCTCGCCGCGCGGCGATCCTCCCGGCTTCGTCCGGGTGCCGGACGACCGGACGGTGCTGATCCCGGACCGGCGCGGCAACAACCGCATCGATTCGCTCCGCAACCTCGTCCGGGACGACCGGATCTCCCTCCTCTTCATGATCCCCGGCGTATCCGAGACGATCCGGATCAACGGCCGGGCGGCGATCTCGACGGATCCCGCGCTCTGCGCGAGCTTCGACCACGGCGGCAAGACGCCCCGGACCGTGCTGGCCGTCACCGTCGGGCGCATCTACTTCCAGTGCTCGAAGGCCGTGGTCCGCTCGCATCTCTGGGACCCCGCCTCGCGGGTCGAGCGCCGCTCGCTCCCGAGCGCGGGCGACATCCTGGCCGAATGCTCGGCCGGCGCGGTCGACGGCCAGAGCTACGACGCCGCCTACCCGGCCCGCATCCGGGAGACGCTGTACTGACGGTGGGCGCTCTGCCGACGACGGGCCGCCGTGCTGACAGCCGCGACCGACATGTCTAAGAGCCTCCCCGTGCGGCCGAGCCGGCCGCCGGAGGCAATCATGACGATCGAGCGCATCGAAGCCGGCCCGCGGATGAGCAAGGCCGTGGTCTACGGCGACACGGTCTACTTGGCCGGCCAGACCTCGCAGAATGCCGCGAACGGCAGCGTCACCGAGCAGACCAGCGACATCCTGGCGATCATCGACGGCTTCCTGGCCCAGGCCGGAACGGACAAGACGAAGCTCCTGTCGGCGAACATCTGGCTCACCGATATCTCGACCTTCGCGGAGATGAATGCCGTCTGGGACGCCTGGGTCGCGCCCGGCTGCGCTCCGGCCCGCGCCACGGTCGAGGCGAAGCTCGCCGTGCCGTCGCTCAAGGTCGAGATCGCGGTGATCGCGGCGAAGTAACAGCAGGGGCACGGCAGTCGCTCGAACGGCTATGAAGCGCACCGACGCGCTTCTCTCCCCCTTGCAAGGCGGGCCTGCCCGACTTGCCTTGTGTCATGTGAAACTCGGCAACAGCCGAGTTCCACGGGGAGAGGTTGGAGTGGGGGTCATGCCACCTGCTGAACGGGGAGTATGCGGCCCGACCCCCATCCGGCCCTCCGCTTCGCTCGGGACCACCTTCCTGCCGGGCAAAGCCCGGTCCGCAAGGGGGAAGGCAGCCGAAGAGCTCACCCTTCGCCATCAGGCGATCGCCCACCCGGCACACCCGTCGCGTTGACTTCGCGAGCGCGGTTTGGCTATAAGCCGCGCATGCGAAGGGCGCCGGATGGCGCCCCGCCGTGTTTCCACGACAGCGTCGTCAGCACCGGGTGCGGCCAGATGGGCCGCTCCGATCCGCGACCGGAGATGAGCCGTGAAGAGGACCTACCAACCGTCGAAGCTCGTCCGCAAGCGGCGGCACGGCTACCGGGCCCGGATGGAGACGGTCGGCGGACGCCGGGTGATCGCGGCCCGGCGGGCACGCGGGCGCAAGCGCCTCTCGGCCTGATCCGCAGGCGCCTGGTCGCAGGATCCTTGCGTTGCGCGTCGGCCCCCAGCCGGAGGTCCGGCGCCTGCTGAAGCGCTCCGACTTCCTGGCGGCTGCGCGCGGTCGCCGGTTCCGCACCGAGCGGATGAGCGTGCAGGGCCTGCACCGCCAATCTCCCCCGGTGCAGGACCCCGCGGACGGGCTTCGGCTCGGCTTCACCCTCACCCGCAAGGTCGGCCACTCGACCGAGCGGAACCGCATCCGCCGCCGTCTCCGGGCGGCCGCCGCCGAGGCGACCCGGGGCTTCGAGGCGAGCCCAGTCGACGTCGTGGTGATCGCCCGGCGGGAGGCGATCTCCGCGCCGTTCTCTCAATTGACCGACGATCTCGCCCGCGCGCTCGCGACCGTCACGAAGGCCGGCCCGCCTCAATCCGGCTCGGGCCGGCGCGCGCCATCGGGTCCCGACGCGAAGCCCGGTTCCGAAAGCAAGTCCGACCCCCATGCGTGACGACAACAAGAACCTGATCCTGGCGATCGCCCTGTCGGTGATCGTCCTCATCGGCTGGAACTACTTCGTCGGCGCTCCCCAGGTCGAGAAGCAGCGCCAAAACCAGCCGGCGACGGGTCAACCCGGCACGGCCGGGCAGCCGGTCGGCCCGACGGCCTCGCCCCGCGAGGGCCAGCCGGGCACACCGAACCCCTCCACGGTCCCCGGAACGGCCACTGGCGTCGTGACCGAGAGCCGCGGCCAGGCCCTCGCGCGCTCGCCGCGCCTCCGGATCGACACGCCGTCCCTCACGGGCTCGATCCCGCTCCGGGGCGGCCGCATCGACGACGTGTCGCTCCGGACCTACCACGAGACCGTCGACGCGAAATCGCCCGAGATCGTGCTCCTCTCCCCCTCGGGCAGCCCGACGCCCTACTACGCCGAGTTCGGCTGGGTCGGGCCGGGCGCGCCGAACGCGGACACGGTCTGGACCGCGGACGCCGAGGTCCTGACGGCCGATCGGCCCGTCACCCTGACCGCGGAGGCAGGCGCGGGGCTGCTGTTCCGCCGCCGGATCACGGTCGACGACAAGTTCATGTTCACGGTCCAGGACAGCGTCGAGAACAAGGGCACCGCTCCCGTGACCCTGAACACCTACGGGCTCGTGTCCCGGCACGGGAAGCCGCCGACGCAGGGCTACTACGTCCTGCACGAGGGCCTGATCGGCGTCGTGGGCGACCAGGGGCTGCAGGAATACGGCTACGCCGCGCTCGACAAGGAGAACCCGATTCCGGGCCAGCCGACGCGGGGCAAGATCTGGAACGCCGCGGTCGGGGGCTTCCTCGGCATCACGGACAAGTACTGGGCCGCGGCCGTGGTGCCCGAGCAGGGCCAGCCCTACCAGGGCTCCTTCACCTCGCGGCAGGACGGCACGGCCTTCACCTATCAGGCGAACGTGCTCGGCGACGCGAAGACGGTCGCGCCCGGCGCGAGCCTCGACACGACCCAGCGCCTCTTCGCCGGAGCGAAGGAGGTCGCGCAGGTCGACGCCTACGAGCGCTCGCTCGGGATCAAGAAGTTCGACCTGCTCATCGACTGGGGCTGGTTCTACTTCATCACGAAGCCGATGTTCAAGGCGCTCGACTTCTTCTTCCGGCTGTTCGGAAACTTCGGCCTGTCGATCCTGATCGTCACCGTGATCCTCAAGGGCTTCTTCCTGCCCCTGGCCAATCGATCCTACGTCTCGATGGCCAAGATGAAGGCCGTGCAGCCCGAAATGGTCTCGATTCGGGAGCGCTTCAAGGACGACAAGGCGAAGCAGCAGCAGGAGATGATGACCCTCTACAAGAGGGAGAAGATCAACCCCGTCGCGGGCTGTTGGCCGATCCTGATCCAGATCCCGGTCTTCTTCGCGCTCTACAAGGTGCTGTTCGTCACGATCGAGATGCGGCACGCGCCGTTCTTCGGCTGGGTCCGCGATCTCGCGGCCCCGGACCCGACCTCGCTCTTCAACCTGTTCGGGCTCCTGCCCTTCACGGTGCCCGAGTTCCTGCATATCGGCGTGTGGCCGCTCATCATGGGCGTCACGATGTTCCTGCAGATGAAGATGAACCCGGAGCCGCCGGACCCGGTCCAGAAGGCGATGTTCTCCTACATGCCGCTCATCTTCACGTTCATGCTGGCCTCCTTCCCGGCCGGGCTCGTGATCTACTGGGCCTGGAACAACGCGCTCTCCGTCACGCAGCAATACGTCATCATGCGCAGGAACGGCGTGAAGGTCGAGCTGTGGGACAACCTGCGCGGCATGCTCGCGAAGAAGCCCGCGCCGGCGAAGACGTAGCGGAACCGTCATGACGCAGCACGAGGCCGAGGCCGAGGCCGGCCCCGACGACCTCGAGACCGGCCGAAAGCTGTTCGCGGCGGAGGCCGAGTTCTTCTGGGCCGCCGCCAAGGCCGACGGCCTGCCCCCGATGAAGGGGCTCGAGATCGCCTTCGCCGGGCGCTCCAACGTCGGCAAGTCGAGCCTCGTCAACGCGCTCACGGGCCGCAAGACGCTCGCCCGGACCTCGCATACGCCCGGTCGGACGCAGCAGTTGAACTTCTTCGACCTCGGCGGCCGGCTCACGATCGTCGACATGCCGGGTTATGGCTACGCGGCGGCCGCGAAGGACAAGGTCGCGGCCTGGACCCGGATGATCCGGACCTATCTGCGCGGTCGGGCGAGCCTCGCGCGCGTCTACGTGCTGGTCGATTCCCGGCACGGCCTGAAGCCGCTCGACCTCGACGTTCTCGGGCTGCTCGACACGGCGGCGGTCTCCTACCAGCTCGTCCTGACCAAGGGCGACGAGCCGAAAGCCGGCGAGCTCGAGGCCCGCATGGCCGAGACCGCCGCGGCGCTGGCGCGCCGGCCCGCCGCCTTCCCGGAGATCCGGATGACGTCGAGCCGCACCGGCCTCGGCATCCCCGAGCTCAGGGGCGACATCGCCCGCCTCCTGCGCGAGCGGGGCGAGGCGCCGTGACCTCGGCCTGGCCGGAGCGCGCGATCCTCGTCGCGGCCGCGCTCGCGGGCCTCGCGGGCGTCGCGCTCTCGGCGCTGGCCGCCCATCTGACCGGCGGCGGAAGCCTCGACGTCGCGGCGCGCTTCCTCCTCGCGCACGCGCCCGTCCTCCTCGCGGTGCCGGCGCTCGCGACCGGCGGCCTGATCCACCGCCGGGTCGGCCTCGCCGCGGCGGCTGCCCTCGTGGCAGGGCTCGTCCTGTTCTGCGGCGACCTCTCGGTCCGGGCGCTCACGGGCGTCGCCCCGATCCCGCTCGCGGCGCCGACTGGCGGCATCCTGCTGATGGCGGGCTGGGCCGCGCTCGCGGCCGCGGCGCTTCTCCGGCGCCGGCGGGCCTGACAGGGCCGCGACACCGGCCCCGGCCCGTGGCATGAGGGCCGGAACGCCTCTGGAGCCTCAGCCGTGTACGACCGCGATCTCGACCGCAACCCGGCCAACCACCAGCCCCTGACCCCGCTCGGCTTCCTCGAGCGCGCGGCCGCGATGGCGCCCGACCGGGTCGCTGTCGTGCACGGCGCGATCCGGCGCTCCTATGCCGAGCTGTACGATCGGTCGCGGCGACTGGCCTCCGCGCTCGCTCGGCGCGGGATCGGGCCCGGCGACACGGTGGCCGCGATGCTGCCGAACACGCCCGCGATGCTCGAATGCCATTTCGGCGTCCCGATGACGGGTGCGGTCCTGAACGCGCTGAACACCCGGCTCGACGCGGCCGTGCTGGCCTTCTCGCTGGGCCATAGCGAGGCCAAGGTGCTGATCACGGACCGCGAGTTCTCGGGCACGATGCGGGCGGCCCTCGCGGGCGCGTCCGTGAAACCGCTCGTGATCGACGTCGACGATCCCGAGTTCGACGGCCCGGGCGAGCGGATCGGCGCGATCGACTACGAGGCGTTCCTCGCCGAGGGCGACCCCGCCCACGCCTGGTCGCCGCCGCGGGACGAGTGGGACGCGATCGCGCTGAACTACACGTCGGGCACGACGGGCGACCCGAAGGGCGTCGTGACGCATCACAGGGGCGCGTACCTGTCGTCGCTCGGCAACGTCCTCGCCGGTCGCCTCGGCCAGGCGCCGGTCTATCTCTGGACGCTGCCGATGTTCCACTGCAACGGCTGGTCGTTCCCCTGGACGATCACGCTGCTCGCCGGCACGCATGTCTGCCTCCGGCAGGTCCGGGCCGGGCCGATCTACGCCCTCATCGCCGAGCACGGCGTCACGCATCTCTGCGGCGCGCCGGTCGTCATGTCGGCGCTGCTGGGCGCCAGCCCGGAGGAGCGCAGGCCCCTGCCGCACGCCGTCGCCTTCATCACGGCGGCGGCGCCGCCGCCCGAGGCGGTGCTGGCCGGCATGCGCGAGGCCGGGTTCGACGTGACCCATGTCTACGGGCTGACCGAGACCTACGGCCCCTCCGTCGTGAACGAGTGGGATCCGGCCTGGGATGCCCTGCCCGGCCCGGACCAGGCGAACAGGAAGGCCCGCCAGGGCCTGCGCTACGTGTCGCTGGAGGGGCTCGACGTGATGGATCCGGACACGATGGTCACGGTGCCGGCCGACGGCACGTCGATGGGCGAGGTGATGATGCGCGGCAACACCGTGATGAACGGTTACCTGAAGAACCCGACCGCGATGGCGGCGGCGTTCCGGGGAGGC
>CAXTKM010000213.1:1734-7207 GCA_964244795.1 uncultured Enterovirga sp. | reverse complement strand
ACCCCGATGCCGCCCATCACGACCCCGAAGGGCTGGCCCATCACCATGAAGCCGATCAGGACCCCGACCGTCGACATCACGACGGCCGAGAGCGTGATCATCACGCTCGAGAAGCGGTTGAACTGGGCGAGCAGGATCGCGAAGATCAGGAACAGGGCCGCCCCGAAGGCCTTGCCCAGGAAAGCGCCCGCCTTCTCGCGCTCCTCGTCCTCGCCCTTCATCCGGAACGTCACGCCCTGACCGAGGTCGGCCGCCGCGAGCGAGGCCGCGATCTCCTTCTGGACGACGGCGCTCTGGACGCCCTCGCCGACGTTCGACGTCACGGTCACGACCCGCATCGCGTTGACGCGGTTCACCTGGCCGACCCTCTGGGCGGGCTTGCGGGTCACGAAGTTGCCGATCGGCACGGCGCCGCCCGGCGTGTTGATCCGGAGGTCGTCGAGCTGGTCGAGCGAGCGGCGGTCGTCGGGGAAGCGCACCAGCACGTCGACCGACTTGTCCGTGTCGACCGGCCGGTACTCGGTCACCTTCATGCCGTTCGTGACGAGCTGCACGGCGGCCCCGATCGAGGCCGGGGTCGCGCCGTACTTCGCGGCCTCGGCCTTGTCGACCTCGAGCCGCCAGTCGATGCCGGGCAGCGGCAGGCCGTCGTCGACGTCTCGGGTGTCGCTGCGCTTCCGGAGCAGGCCCGCGACCCTGCGGGCGGCCTCGGGGAGGAGCTCCGGGTCGAAGGCGGAGAGCTGCACCGTCACGGGCTTGCCGGTCGCGGGGCCGGCCTTCGGCTTCGTCACCTCGATCAGGACGCCCGGGAGGTCCTTCGTGCGCTCGCGGATCTCGTCCATGATCGCGGAGGCCTTCCGGCGGAGGCGCCAGTCGACGAACTCGAACTGGATCGTCCCGACCGTGTCCTCGGTCACCTCGTTCGAGCCGCGCTGGCCCTCGCCGGCGCGGGCGTAGACGGTCGAGAGCTCGGGCAGCCCGAGCAGCCTCGCCTCGACGGCCCGCACGAGCCTGTCCTTCTCGGCCATCGAGATGTTTCCGCGCGCCCGCACCTGGACCAGGCCGTAATCCGGCTCGACGTCGGGGAAGAACTCGACCCCGTGGCCGAACCGCCCGTAGGCGGTCACGACGCCGGCCAGCACGCAGGCCGCGAGGACCAGCGTCGTGACCGGCCGGCCGATCGCGGCCCGGACGATCCGCATGTAGGGGCCGCGGTCCGACATCCTGTCGTCATGCGCGGGGCCGGTGCTCGCACGCCCGAGAAGGGCGCCGAGCGTCGGCGTGAAGAAGAGCGCGACCACGAGCGAGGCGGACAGCGTCGCGATCAGGGTCAGCGGCAGGTACTTCATGAATTCGCCGACGATGCCGGGCCAGAACATGAGCGGCGAGAAGGCCGCGATGCGGGTCAGCGTCGCCGAGATGACCGGCCCGGACATCCGGCGCGCCGCGAGCGAGTAGGCCTCGCGCGGCGGCATGCCCTCCCCCATCCGGCGCTCGGCGAACTCCGACACGATGATCGCGTCGTCGACCAGCATCCCGACCGCGAGGATCAGGGCGAAGAGGACCACGATGTTCACGGTCAGCCCGGCCATCTGCAGACCGAGGATGCCGGTCAGGAACGAGGCCGGGATCGCGATCCCGATGAACAGCGAGGCGCGGCCGCCGAGCACGACCAGCATGATCACGAAGACGAGGAGCACGGCCGTGATGACGCTGTTCTGCAGCTCGTGCAGCATGTCCCGGATCGTCTTCGACTTGTCCTGCGTGAACGAGACCTGGACGGTGCCGGGCCAGCTCGTCCGGACCTGGGCCATCGCGGCCTTCACGCCGTCCACGGTCTCGATGAGGTTCGCGCCCGTGCGCTTCACGACCTCGATCGCGATCGCGCTCTTGCCGTTGATCCGGGTGATGGAGGTCGGGTCCTTGAAGGTCGGCCGGACCTCGGCGACGTCGCCCAGCGTGACGGCGGCCGCGCCCGAGACCGCGATCGGGTACTTGAGGACGTCGGCCGGGGTCTCGATCAGGGACGGCACCTTTACGGCGAAGCGGCCGGAGCTGCTCTCGATCGCGCCCGCCGCGACGAGCGAGTTGCCGGCCGTGAAGGCGTTCGTGAGGTCGCCGAGGTTGATGCCGTAGCTCTTCATCAGCATCGGCTCGGCGATGATCTCGACCGCTTCGTCGCGCGCGCCGCGCAGGTCGGCGGACAGCACGCCCGGCAGACCTTCCAGCACCGTCTTCGCCTGACGGGCGAAACGGAGCAGCGTGCGTTCCGGCACGTCGCCGCCGAGCGCCACGACGATGACCGGGAAGAGCGAGAGGTTCACCTCCTGCACGATCGGCTCGTCGGCCGCGCGCGGCAGGTCCTTCTTGGCCATGTCGGTCTTGGCCCGGACGTCGGCCAGCGCCCGGTTCGCGTCGAACCCGGCCACGAACTCGATCAGCACGAAGCCGCCGCCCTCGAAGGCCTGCGAGCGCATCTCCTTGATGTTCGTGGCCGATTTCAACTGCGTCTCGAGCGGTCGCAGGATCAGGCGCTCGGCATCCTCGGGCGAGATGCCGCGCTGCGTGACGTTCACGTAGACGATCGGGACCTTGATGTCGGGCTCGGCCTCCTTCGGGATCGAGATGTAGGCCGAGAGACCCGCGACCAGGAGGAAGAGCAGGACGGAGAGCGTCAGCCGGGAATGGCTGATCGCGTAGTCGACGGGGTTCGACATCGTCGTGCGCCTCAGACCTTACCGGAGGCCGGGACGGCCTCGACCGCCTCGCCCTCCTTCACGAAATCCTGGCCCGAGACGATGACCCGGGCGCCGTCCGGGATGCCGCCGAGCCAGAGCTCGTTCAGGATGTCCTCGACGACGAGCACGGGCGCGAAGGCCACGAGCCCGTCCGGCCCGACATGCCGGATGCCGAGCTGGCCTCCGGCCGAGAAGGTGAGCGCCGAGCGCGGGACGCGCGCGGCCGGGACGGCGGCGAGGAGGAGATCCACCTCGGCGCTGACGCCGTCCGGGATCTTGCCGTCCCCGTTCGCGACCTCGACATCGACCCGGTACGTCCGGGTCCCGGGGCTCGCGCGGCGCGACACGAAGCGGATCCGGCCCGGGACGCGCTCGCCGGTGACGAGCTTGACCTCGGCCCGGCCCCCGACCGCGACGCCGGCGAGCTGGCGCTCGGCCACCTCGACGACGGCCAGCATCGGGTCGAGCGCGATGATCTCGGCCACGTTCGCGCCGCTCATGAAGACCTGGAGGGCCTGCCCGACCTCGACCGGCACCTCGTTCACGACGCCCGAGATCGGGGCCACGACCTCGCCCTTCCTCAGCTCCGCCTCGGCCTGGGCATAGCCGGCCTCGGCGGCCCGGAGCTCGGCCTGGAGCAGCGGCTTGTTCAGGGCCGGGTAGCTCCCGGTCTCGATCAGCCGGAGGCGGGCCACGGTCTCGGCCTTGCGCTGCTCGAGCCGGGCCTTCGCCTGCGCGAGCTGCGATTCCCGGGCCTCGTCGGACAGCACGGCGACGACGTCGCCCGCCGCCACGACCGAGCCGCGCCGGACCTTGAGCTCGAGCACGACGCCGGAGACGCGGGCCACGGCCATCACGCGCTTGTCGGCCTCGGTCCGGCCCGACAGCACGACGCGGCGCTGGTGCAGCTCGGTCGCGACCGGCAGCACGGCGACCTTGAAGCGCGGCGCGACCATCGGGGCGCGCTCCGCCTGGAGGGCAGCGACGCGCTGCCCGGCATCGCGCCCGAGCACGCCGGAGCCGATCCAGCCCGCGCCCCCGACCAGGAGCAGCACAGCCACGACGCGGGAGGCCTTCATGCGACGATCTCGGTTTCGGACGACGACAGGGACGAGCAGGCGCCCGCCGGGCCGGGCATGTGGCCGGAGACGAGCGCGCCGATGAGAGCGATGACGCCCGGGACTTCGGTCGCGGGATCGAAGTCCGGAACGACGGCGCGGCGGACCATCAACCCGTCGCCCAGGGTCGCGATCAAGGTCGCGATCGCTCGCGAGCCGAGCGTCGGGGTGATCCGGCCCGCCGCGCGGGCGTGCTCGATCAGCGCCGACAGGCGTCCGACGATGTCGTCCGCGACATCGGCCGCGTAGCCGGCCACCACCGGCGAGCGGGCGGCTTCCGCCCAGATCTGGAGGCAGAGGACGGCCTTGTCGCGAGGCTCGTTCTCGAAATGCTTGTGGCCCAGGCTCTCGAACGTCGACATGAAGTCGCTCGACTCGTCGAAGGCCGCGAAATCCGCCGCGAAATCGCGCCGGTCCCGCTCGCACAGGCCCTCGACGACGGATTCCTTCGACGGAAAGTAGCGATAGAGGTTGCCCGCGCTCATCCCGGCCTCGGCGGCCACGTCCTGCATCGTGGTCCGGTGGAAGCCGGCCCGCACGAAGCAGCGCTCCGCCGCGTCCAGGATTCGGGTCTGCCTGTCGGTCGCCTCGGGATGGGTCTGCAGCATGGGCGGCCTGAGAGAATGAACGTTCATTCCCACCAGACGCGTCGTCTGTCAAGCGGTTGGCCCGCACGGGAACGCGGCCGACGGCCGTACCGCGATCAGGCGGCCGTCAGCCGCTCCGAGAAGCATCCGAGCTCCCCGTCGAACCGCTCCCCGTGATGGGTGAGCTGCTGCGCGGCCTCGTCCATGCCGCAGGTCGCGATCCGGATCTCGCCCATGAGGCCCCGCATGCCGTCCGCCGCGAGCCGGATGGTCCGGACGGCATCGGAGGCGGCCTGAGCCTGGTCGGCGATCGAGGCCGTGGCCAAGGCCTGCTCGCTCGTCGCGGTCGCGGCCGCGGCCGAGACCTCCTCGACGCGCTCGATGACGGAGATGATGCGGGCGAGCTGCTCGGCCGACCGGGCCGCAGCCGCCTGGATCGCGCCGATCTGGCCGGTGATCGCGCGGGTGGCTTCGGCCGTCTGGGCCGCCAGCGCCTTCACCTCGGACGCGACCACGGAGAAGCCCCGTCCGGCCTCTCCGGCCCGGGCCGCCTCGATGGTCGCGTTGAGCGCGAGCAGGTTCGTCTGGCTCGCGATGCCGGCGATCAGGGTGACCACGCTGCCGATCGCGGTCCCGGCCCGCTCGAGCTGCCCGATCTCGCCCTTCAGCGCGCCGACACTCGCGGTCGCGACCCTGACGGCATCGAGGCTCCGGTTCGCGAGCTGGTCGACCTCGCCGATCGACGACACGAGCTGCGCGCTGGCGCCCGCCGTCGAGACGAGGCTCTCCGAGCCGCGGTCGGCGGCGTCGACGGTCCTGCCTGCGGCGTCCAGCGCAGCGTCCACGGCCCGGGTGGCCCGGGTCGAGGTCTCCGAGAGGGAGAAGGAGGCCTGCGACATGGCTCCGCGCAGATGCGTCGCGGCATCGCCGAAGGAGGCCAGGGCCTCGTCGATCGACCGTTGCCGGCGGGAGAGCTTCTCTCCCAGATTGGTCTGACCGAGCTGAAACGCGTTCAACGCGTCGACGATCA
>CAXTKM010000213.1:0-1724 GCA_964244795.1 uncultured Enterovirga sp. | reverse complement strand
CGAAACGAAGGAGGTGAGCGCAGGCCGCCGCCGTCTTCGGACCGGACCAGCCGTGCCGGCGGCCCAGCTCCTCGAACAGGACGCCGAGGACGGGCGTCATCGCGGCGAGGTGGATGCGGACGCCGACCGCGCGGTCTTCCAGCACGACCAGGGTGCGAAGCCGCTCGACATAGGCGGCGTCCATGTCGCCCGAGAAGAGCTGCTCGAAGAAGGCGCTCTGCGCGGCGATCAGCTCGGTGCC
Organism: uncultured Enterovirga sp.; assembly: GCA_964244795.1. Classification (GTDB taxonomy): domain Bacteria; phylum Pseudomonadota; class Alphaproteobacteria; order Rhizobiales; family Beijerinckiaceae; genus Enterovirga. The sequence continues at coordinate 1,483 of CAXTKM010000213.1, read as the reverse complement.
GTGCCGGCGATACAGGTCGTCGAAGAACGGCAGGGTCTGCCAGCTCCCGTAGTAGCGCTCGAGGGCGGCCCGGCTCTGGGCCGCGACCAGGGGGCGGAGCGATCGCACGACGTCGATGGCGTCGGGCGTGACGAGCAGGGCCTCGAGCCGGGAACGGATGTCGGTTTCGAAGCTCATGGGACCCACCGCTGCGCCGCAGCGTGACGCGCCATGGTTAAGCGACCGTGAACCGCCGGCCGGCCGTCCGGTCAGATCCCGGCGACGGCGACGGGACCCCGGACCGTCGCGGTCCGGCGGTGCAGGCGGCCGAGCAGCAGGTAGATCGCGGGCGTCGTGTAGAGCGTCAGCACCTGCGAGACCAGGAGGCCGCCGATGATGGTGATGCCGAGCGGGCGCCGGATCTCGGCCCCGACCCCGCTCGCGATCGCGAGCGGCACGGCGCCGAGGATCGCGGCCAGAGTGGTCATGAGGATCGGCCGGAACCGCTCGGCCGCGGCCGCGACCGCGGCGGCCGCGGGATCGAGCCCCCGGCGCTCGAAATCGAGGGCGGAATCGACCAGCATGATCCCGTTCTTCTTCACGAGCCCGATCAGGAGGATCAGGCCGATCAGCGCGATGATCGAGAGCTCGAGCCCGGTCACCTGCAGGGCGAGGAGCGCGCCGAGGCCCGCGGACGGCAGGGTCGACAGGATGGTCAGGGGGTGGACCAGGCTCTCGTAGAGGATCCCGAGGATGATGTAGACCGCGAGGAGCGCGGCCAGGACCAGGATCCCATACTCGCCCGCGCTGCCCGCGAAGGCCTTGGCGTCGCCCGCGAACTCGGCCCGGATGCCGTCCGGCAGATGCGTCTCCTCGATCGCCTTCAGGATCGCGTCCGAGGCGGCCTGCAGCCCGTAGCCGGGGCCGAGGCCGTAGCTGATCGTGACGGCCGGATACGAGCCCTGGTGGTTGACCGTCAGCGGCGACAGGCCGCGCGTCACGGAGGCGATCGCCGAGAGCGGGACGGCGGTGCCGTTGCGGCCCGGTATGTAGATGCGGGTGAGGTCGTCCGGATCGTCGCGCTCGCCCGTCGCGACCTCGAGGACGACGCGATACTGGTTCCGTTGCGTGTAGAGGGTCGAGACCTGGCGCTGCGAGAAGGCGTTGTTCAGGGCGTCGCTCACGTCCTGCATCTGGATGCCGAACCGGGACGCGGCGGCCCGGTCGATCTCGACCTTCGCCTGCAGGCCGCCGCGGTCGCGGTCGCTCGACACGTCGACCAGGCCTTCGACCCGGCGCAGCCGGTCGAGCACCCTGGGCGTCCAGGCGTCGAGCTCGTCGATGCTCTGGGACAGCAGCGTCACCTGGTACTGCGAGCGGCCCTGGCGGCCGCCGGCCCGGACGTCCTGAGCGCCGAAGAGATAGGCCCGGATGCCCACGATCCCGGCGAGCTCGCGCCGCAGACGGGCGGTCACCGCGACCGAGGTCTCCCGCCCCTCTCCCT
>CAXTKM010000212.1:0-7215 GCA_964244795.1 uncultured Enterovirga sp. | reverse complement strand
TGGTAGAGCAACAGCCTTCCAAGCTGATGACGAGGGTTCGATTCCCTTCACCCGCTCCATGCTTGCGTGAACGATGGCTGGCCAGCGGGAAGGCGTTCAGGCTGTGGGGACCTGACAGAGGGTCTCAGGCCGTTGATCCTCTCTCTGCCCGGTCGCCACGACGCGCAGCGCGTCGTCCGGCAATGGCCTCTGGAGCGCGCAGGCCTCCGTCCAAGGAGCCCTGAGCCAAGTGTCGGCCTCCTCCGGCGTCGTCAGGATGACCGGCATGGCCTTGGGATGGACGGGTGCGACCACGGCGTTCGGATCGCATGTCAGGATCCCGAACAGCGTGTGCTCGCCCTCGACCGGGTTCGCCTTGGTGCCCCGCGTCCCGTGCCACGTCGCCCAAAGCCCAGCGAAGGCGACGGGCGGCCGGCTCTCGTCGACGGCGAACCAGGTCGGCGTCTTCCTGGGCTTCGTGTCGGCGTATTCGCAGAAGGACGTCATCGGAACGAGGCAGCGAGACCCCGGTCCGAGCCAGCGCCGCCAATGCGGGCTCCTCGTGTTCCTGATGTTCGTCACGGCCGTCCCACCGAACCGAGGCGGGCACGGCATGCCCCAGCGGGCGAGGACGAGCTCGCGGCCACCGGGACAGCCTCGCACGACGGGCGCGAGGACATCGGGGAAGATCGCTGGGAGCGGCGGCAAGTTGCCGATCCGGTCGATGTCGACCCGGAACAGGCGCCGGATCGCCTCCTGGTTGGTCGTGACGCTGTAGAGATTGCACATGGAGAATGCCGATGCCGTCCCGCTTGATGATGCTCCTGGTCAGACCGTATCGGCGGTGACCGGAGGCATGGCCCGAGCGTTTGCACGCCGCCGCCGTCCCGGTAAGTGACGGAGCGCGTTCGCGCGACCTTGTCTCAAATCCCGCCATGCGGTCCCTTCGCGGTCGTCTCTTCGCGCTCTGGTTCATGCTGCTCGCGTCCGCGGCCGCGATGGGCATCCTGCTGTTCGCGTTCTATCGCCAGTCCGCCGCGATCCAGGTCGCGCAGGCCGAGGATCTGGTGACGCGCGCCTGTCGGGACTTGGCCGACCGTCTCGCGTTCTTCAGCGCGGGCTGGTCCGGGCCCGGGGCGGGCGGGATCGACGACGCGCTTCGTCGCGACCTCGCCTCCGTCGTCCAGGCCGCGCTCGCCCGCTCGGCGGGCGTCGAGGGTGGGATCTGGCAGGCGGGGGGCGGGTCGCTCGCCTATGCGTTCCCGACCTACGAGGGGACGGGGCCGAAGACCGACCTTCCCGCCGCGGAGCTGTCGACCATCGCGCAGGCGAACGCCGATGCGCTCCGCCAGGAGCGTTCCGTCAGGGTCAGGAACTCCGGGCGATCGCAGGTGCTGGTGCTGGAGGCGTGCCCGCTCCGCGGCCCGATCCCGGACGCGACCGCCTGGGCGATGACCCGGGCGTTCACGGGACAGGGCGACGCCTACAACCAGCTTCTCGCGGGCCTCGGCCTCCTCGCCCTCATCGTGCTGGGCTCGGCGCTGTTCCTGGGCCGCCTGCTGCTCGCGTGGTCGCGTCGGATCGGCGGACTCGAGACGGCGCTCGCGGTCCATGACGGGTCGGGCGGCACGCCGCTCGCCCTGCCGCTCACGGGCGAGCGCGAGCTCGACCGGCTCGTGGCCGCGCTGAACACGGCCGAAGCCCGCCTCGGCGAGGCACGCGGCCGGGCCATGGCGGCCGAGCGCCTCGCGGCCGTCGGCTCGCTCGCGGCCGGCATGGCGCACGAGATCCGCAACCCGATCGCGGCCATGCGTCTCAAGGCCGAGAACGCCCTCGCGAGCCCCGACGAGGGGCGCCGGACGGGAGCGCTCACGGCGATCCTGCAGCAGATCGCCCGGCTCGACGGCCTGCTCCACGACCTGCTCGCCATGACCCAGCCCAGCGCGCCGCGGTTGGCGCCGACCGATCCGGCGGCGCTGCTCCGGCGCTGCGCGGAGCTTCATCGGGAGCTCGCCGCCGCGAAGGGCGCCGCGATCGCCGTCGAGGCGCCCTCCCTCCTCGAACAGGACTGGCCGCTGCTCGATCCCGACCAGGTCGGCCGGGCGCTGGACAACCTCGTCCTCAACGCCGTCCAGAGCCTGCCGGACGGGCCCGGCGGCCGGGTTCGGCTCGGCGCGGCCCGCGACGGCTCGCGTCTCCTCCTCTCGGTCTCGGACACGGGGCCGGGGGTGCCGGCCGCGCTGGAGGAGCGGGTGTTCGAGCCCTTCGTCACCGGGCGGCAGGATGGGACGGGCCTCGGGCTCGCGATCGTGCGCGAGACGGCTCGCGCCCATGGCGGCGACGCCCGCCACGTTCCTGCCGGCGCAGGCGCCGTCTTCGAGCTGAGCATCCCATGGCGGAGAGCCTGATGGCGACGGTCCTGATCGTCGACGACGATGCGGCCTTGCGCGAAAGCCTAGCTGAGACGGTGTCCGACCTCGGTCACCGGGCGGTCCTCGCCGCCTCGGGCCGGCAGGCGCTGACCCATCTCGCCCATGAGCCCGACATCGCGGCCGTGCTCCTCGATCTCAGGATGCCGGGCGATCTCGACGGGATGGCGGTGCTGCGCCGGGTCCGCGAGGGGCACGATCCGCCGCCCGTCACGATCCTGACGGCCTATGCCGGGGCCGACAACACGATCGAGGCGATGCGCCTCGGGGCGTTCGACCACATGACGAAGCCGGTCGGCCGGGCCGAGCTCGCGTCCCTGATCGCCCGCATGGTGGCGCCCCGGCTCGCCCGCCCGGCCGAACCCGGGCCGGGCTCACGGCCCGAGCGTGGCGAGGGGATGGTCGGGGCCAGCGAGGCGATGCGAGCCGTCCAGAAGGTGATCGGTCTCGCGGCCGACAGCGACGCGACCGTGCTCGTGACCGGCGAGACCGGGACCGGCAAGGAGATGGTCGCCCGCGCGCTCCACGAGCATTCCGCCCGCCGCAAGACGAAGCCCTTCGTCGCGGTGAACTGTGCCGCGATCCCGGCCGACCTTCTCGAGAGCGAGCTGTTCGGGCATCTCAAGGGCGCCTACACGGGCGCGGTCGGGAACCGGGTCGGGGCCTTTCGCGAAGCGGAGGGCGGGACGCTGTTCCTCGACGAGATCGGCGACATGCCGGCCGCCATGCAGGCGAAGATCCTGCGCGCCCTGCAGGAGCGGGTCGTGACGCCGGTCGGCGGACGGCCGATTCCGGTCGACGTCAGGATCGTCGTGGCCACGCACCGCAACCTGTCGGCGCTCGTCGGCGAGGGACGCTTCCGGGAGGACCTGTTCTACCGCCTGAACGTGGTGCCGATCGCGCTGCCGCCGCTCCGCGAGCGTCTCGCCGACATCCTGCCGCTCGCAGAGCACTTCCTGCGCCTTGCCCGCCCCGAGGGCCCGAAACGTCTCACGGCTGCGGCAGCCTCGCGCCTGCTCGGCCACTCCTGGCCGGGCAACGTCCGCGAGCTTCGAAACGCCATCGAGCGCGCGAACGTCCTCGTGCGGGGGAGCGCGGTCGAGGGGGAGGACCTGGACCACCTCATCGAAGGCTCGCACCCGCCGGGCCTGCAGGAGAGCGCCGTCGACTGGCTCGCCGGAGACCTGCCGACGGCCGTCGCCCGGCTCGAAGCCGCGATGATCCGGCGCGCGCTCGTAGGTGCGAACGGGAATCGGGCTGAGGCGGCACGGCGGCTCGGTGTCCAGCGCCAGCTCCTCTACGCGAAGATCGAGCGCTACGGTCTCGACCGGCCGGCCGATATGTCCTCGAATCCGACACCCCCTGTCGGGAAAGCCGACGGCTGACCGCTCTTCCGCTCTCGGTAAGTCATTGAATTGCAACGGAAGAGGTCGTGGCACGCCGGTTGCCATCATCGCCGCAAGGGCGATGCACCTCAGGAGACCGACCATGCCGATTCTGTCACGACCGCGCCTCGTCTACGGCGCCCTCATCGCGGCGACGACGCTCGGGGGAGCGGCCGTCTACGCCCAGAACGCCCCGTCCTTCTGGGACCCCTCGCAGCTTCCCGAGACGAAGGGCATCGTGAAGCAGTACACGCTGACGCCGCGCGGCGACGTCGACGGGCTGATCCTCGCCGACGGCACCGAGGTGAAGCTGCCGCCTCACCTGACCGGTCAGGTCGTCTTCGCGATCAAGCCGGGCGACGCCGTCACGGTGCATGGCCTGCGGGCCCGGGCGCTCGCGCTCGTCGACGGCGCCTCGGTCAGGAACGATGCCACCGGCGCGACGGTCGTGGACACCGGCCGACCGGATCGTGACGGCCCCGAGACGACGCTGACCGGCAAGGTGATCGCCGCCCTGCACGGGAAGCGGGGCGAGGTGAACGGCGCGCTGCTCGACAACGGCACCACCCTGCGGCTTCCCCCGCCGGAGGCCGCCCGTTGGACGAACCTGCTGCAAGGCGGCCAGACTGTCAGCGTGCGGGGCACGGCCCTGGTCACTCCGCTCGGAACGGTGATCGATGTCGGCGCGATCGGGGCCACCCCGGAGCAGCTCACGCAGCTCGACGCCCGGGGCCCGAAGGAACGGCGGGGCCCGAGGGGGCGCGACCGGGGCGGCCCGGACGGCTTCGGCCCGCCCCCGCCGCCGCGCGGCTGATCCTCGAAGCCTGACCGAAAATCCCATCCCACCCCCCGCGTCATGCTGAGGAGCCCCGAAGGCGCGTCTCGAAGCACGCACGACTGTCCTGGCGTGTTTCGAGACGAACCGCTGCGCGGCTCTCCTCAGCATGACGAAGGGAGTGGTTCCTCTTTCGAGTCGGGCTCTCAGCAGGATGAGGGCAAGCGAAGGCCTTTCGCCGAGGCGCTCAGCTCTGAATCTCCACAAGGAACCCACCATGAAATCCCACGACCACGAAACACAATCCGTTCGAAAGGCGTCCGGCGCCGTGACCGAGGTCTTCGCGCATCGCTTCGTTCTCAAGACGCCGGACGGTACGGTCCTTGCCGATCTCACGCCGCACGGAGCTGCGGACATGGTGCTGACGGTCGGCGACGAGATCGACATCGAGGGCGAGCAGAAGCCGTCGGAAATCAAGGTCGCGAAGGTCACGAGAGACGGTCGCACAGTCGTGATCGGACGCAAGGGCCCGAAGCCTGGCAGCCACCTCGATCGTCCGGATGTGGATCCGGCCCCGGCGATCGCGGCGGCGGAAGCCGCGGGATATCGCGTCGTCGGTGAACCGCGCCGCAAGCCGAAGCACGTCGAAATTCTCGGTGAGAGCGGTCAGCACTTCCACGAGCTGCACGTCGGGTTCGACGGCCGGATCCGGACATCCAGGCCCGTCGCGGCCGACGACGGCAAGTGGATGTCCGACATCTCCGCCGCCGCTCGAAGCTGATCGCGACGCGATGCGCGGCATCGGACCGTCGCTGCTCGCCGCTCCGGGGAGACCTGGACCGTGACGGGCGCCTTCGCCCTGAGCACCTCCACCCTCACCTGGGCCATCGCCGGCCTCGCGACGGCAGGCGTCATCACGCGTCCCTTCAACTGGCCCGAGGCGATCTGGGCGGTCGCCGGCGCCGTGCTGATCGTGGCGCTCGGCTTGATGCCGATCACCGAGGCCTGGCAGGGCGCTCTGAGGGGGCTCGACGTCTACCTGTTCCTGATCGGGATGATGCTGCTGTCCGAGCTCGCCCGGCAGGAAGGCCTGTTCGACTGGATGGCCGCCGTCGCGACGGCTCTCGCTAAGGGTTCCGCGACCCGGCTCTTCACACTCCTCTACGGCGTCGGCACGCTGGTCACGATCTTCCTGTCGAACGACGCGACCGCGGTCGTGCTGACGCCCGCGGTCTACGCGGCCACCAGGGCCGCGAAGATCGACAAGCCGCTTCCCTATCTGTTCATCTGCGCCTTCATCGCGAACGCCGCGAGCTTCGTCCTGCCGATCTCGAACCCGGCGAACCTCGTCGTGTTCGGCGGCGGCCGCATGCCGCCTCTCGTCGAGTGGCTGAGGACCTTCGCGCTCCCCTCGCTCCTGTCGATCCTCGCCACCTACGCCGTGCTTCGCTTCACGCAGCGCAAGACGCTCGCGGCGGAGACGATCGCGAGCCATGTCGATCGCCCGACGCTCTCCTCCTGCGGGAGGCTGGCGGGCGCCGGCATCCTGGCCACGGCGGCAGTCCTGATCGCGGCCTCGTTCCTCGGGCTGGACCTCGGCCTGCCGACCCTGATCGCGGGCCTCGCGACCGCGTGCCTGATCGTGGCGATCAAGCGCGAAAGCCCGGTCGGGGTCCTGCGAGGCATCTCCTGGGGCGTCCTGCCGCTCGTGGCAGGCCTGTTCATCCTGGTCGAGGCGCTGGACAGGACCGGGGTCATCCGGCTCCTGGCCGACGATCTGCGCCGCGCCGCCGCGGCGGCTCCCGGCGAGACCGCCGCGGGAGCCGGCATCCTGGTCGCCTTCGCGTCGAACCTCGTGAACAACCTGCCGGCCGGCCTCGTGGCCGGAAGCGCCGTTCAGGCGGCGGACGCCCCGAAGCTGGTCGCGGGCGCGATCCTGATCGGGATCGACCTCGGACCCAATCTCTCGGTGACCGGCTCTCTCGCGACGATCCTCTGGCTGACCGCGTTGCGGCGCGAGGGTCAGGACGTCGGCGCCTGGCAGTTCCTGAAGCTGGGTTGCCTCGTGATGCCGCCGGCGCTGCTCTTGGCCATCGGCGGCCTGATCCTTTTCGGTTGATCCTCGAGGCTTATTCCGCCGGGGGCGGGCGGCACCCTGTTCTGGAGCGGCTCTGGTCCAGCCTGGAACAGGCAGCGTCCGGCTACAGGATTGTGCGTGCCGTACTGCCGACGGACCGGTCCGGACTGTGAGCCGGAATCATGTTGAGCGCCTGCTGCAGCAACTTGGCTGCGGTCCAATTCCATTAAGGAGCACACAAGATGGCCGATCGTCGTCGCGGTTCCACGAATGAATCCGGCGGCGCGCCGTCCAGGCGAGCCTCCCGCGGGCTCGACGCCCTCAACTTTTTCCTGGCCGACGTGCGCGACGGGCTCGGCCCCTATCTCGCGATCTACCTCATCGCGGTCCGCGGGCCCGACGGCGGCTGGAACGAGGCGACGACCGGCCTCGTCATGACGATCGCGGGGATTGCCGGGCTGATCGCCCAAACGCCGGCCGGCGCCCTGATCGATCGGACGAGCCATAAGCGGGCGATCGTGATCGCGGGCGCCGTCGCGTCGCCGCCGGCCGCGTCGCGCGATCCGTCGG
>CAXTKM010000211.1:0-7216 GCA_964244795.1 uncultured Enterovirga sp. | reverse complement strand
CGCGCGACGCTCTGGCCAGGGTCGAGGCTCGCTCCTCGGCCGAACCGGCCCTGTCCCGAGCGTGTCGAAAGGAGCGCCCCTGTGCCGCTCTTTTGCGCCGCTGGCGCCCGCTCTTTGGGCGGAGTCGGGATTGAGCGCCAGCCGGCGATCGGCCATTCTCACGGTGCAAACAGACCGGTCTGTACAGATCGGCAGAGGAGAGACGCCTTGAGCTCAGTGGCCCTGAAGACCTCCGTCCAGCAACCCATGACCGCGATGACCGGGTGCCTCGCCCCGATCGACAAGGCCGGCCTCGACGACCTGATCGTCAAGGGCAAGGCCGACCCGAAGGTCATCAAGACCCTGAAGTGCAAGACCGTCGCCGAGGGTCGCTTCCGGCACCTGAACTTCATCCGCACGCTCGAGCCCTACATCGTCGACGAGCCGCCGGGCCTTCTCGGGGACGACACGGCCCCGAACCCGTCCGAGGCGTCGCTCGCCGCGCTCGGGTCCTGCCTCGCGGTCGGCATTCACGCGAACGCGATCGCGCGCGGCATGACCGTCTACCGGCTCGAGATCGAGCTCGAGGGCGACCTGAACATCACCGGCGTCTGGGGCACGGGCGACCTCTCCGAGAAGCCCGTCGGGTTCACCGACGTCCGGGCCAAGGTCACGTTCGAGGCCGACCGTCCGGAAGAGGAGCTGCGCGCCCTCCTGGTCCATTGCCAGCAATGGTCGCCGGTCGCGAACACCTTCACCCGGCCCGTGAACCTCGAGGTCAGCCTCGCCTGAGGCCGGCCGGACCGCGAAGGACACCCCCTAATGTCGGCAGCGCTCGCCCTCGCCACCAGGACCGACCCGTCCGAGGGATTCGCGCCGGACGGCGGCCAGGATGTCCCGCCGGACATCCTCCCGACGGTCCGGGCCGTGGTCCGGCGCGACCTCGCGCCGATCGTCAGCGCGATCGATCGAGAAGGTCTCTACCCCGAAGCCGTGATGCGGGCTCTCGGCGATGCCGGCGCATATGGCCGGCATCTGCCCGGCTTCACGCCGGACGGGCCTGACCTCGCCGCGGCCATCGCTGCGATCTCGGCCGCGGGCGAAGAATGCCTCTCCACAGCGTTCTGCATGTGGTGCCAGGACGCGCTCGCCTGGTACGTCTGGACATCCGGCAACTCGGCCCTGAAGGCGCGCCTCGGTGCCGGCATCGCGACCGGGACGATCCTGGGCGGGACCGGGCTGTCGAACCCGATGAAGACCTTCTTCGGCATCGAGACGATGCGGCTGAAGGGGCGCCGCGTCGAGGGCGGGTACCTGGTCCGCGGCTCGCTGCCCTGGGTGTCGAATCTCGGGCCGGACCACTGGTTCGGCACCGTCTTCGAGCGCGAGGACGGCCGGCCCGTGATGGCGCTGATCTCCTGCGCCGGACCGGGCGTGAAGCTCGTCGACGGCGGCACCTTCGTGGCTCTCGACGGCACCCGGACCTACGGCATCCAGCTACGGGACGCCTTCGTGCCGGACCAGGAGGTCCTGGCCGATCCGGCGGAGGCCTACGTCAAGCGCATCCGGGGCGGCTTCGTGCTGCTCCAGGTCGGGATGGGGCTCGGGCTCGCGCGCGGCTGCATCGCGCTGATCCGGTCGGTCGAGGGATCGCTCGGGCATGTGAACCGCTACCTCGACGTCCAGGCCGACGACCTCGATCGGCAGGCCGACGCGCTGCAAGCCCGCACCGTCGCGCTCGCACCGCTCGCCTTCGAGGCGGACGCCGAGACCTGGCGCGGGATCGTCCAGGCCCGGCTCGACGCGAGCGAGCTCGCGGTCGCGGCCGCCCACAACGCGATGCTCCATTGCGGCGCGCGCGGCTACGTCGCGACCGGCGACGCGCAGCGCCGGCTGCGCGAGGCCTATTTCGTGGCGATCGTCACCCCCGCCACGAAGCAACTGAAGAAGATGCTGGCCGACATGGCCGCCTGAGGATCCGGACCCGCGAGGGCCCGAGCGAGACCCCGTCGTCAACCCAACGCGTGGAGGCGTCACATGAGCGAGACCATCCTGATCACACCGGCCGATCTCGAGGCCATGATGGCCGCGGGCGGCATCGTGCCGATCGACACCCGGGCCCCCGCGGCCTTCGCGGCCGGGCACGTCCCGGGCGCCGTTAACATCCACGACATCTTCAGCTATCTCGCGACCTCGACTCCGGAGGGCGTGGTCGCGATGACCGAGAAATTCGCCGAGACCTTCGGGGCGGCCGGGCTGTCCGGCGAGGAGACGGCGGTCATCTACGAGGGCTCCATGGACACGGGCTTCGGCCAGTCCTGCCGCGGCTACACGCTGCTCAAGTACCTCGGCTACCCGAAGGTGAAGATCCTGCACGGGGGCTTCACGGCCTGGACCGCGGCCGGCAAGCCCACGACCACGGACGCGACCGTGCCGTCGCCGAAGACCTTCACGGTCGACCCATCGGCGTCCTCCCTGTTCGTGGACCTCGAGGCCATGAAGGCCGCGGTCTCCGACGGCGGCGTCGTGAAGCTCGACACCCGCGACGTCGACGAGTGGGTCGGCACCTCGTCCTCGCCCTACGGGCCGGATTTCTGCCCGCGAAAGGGCCGCATCCCGGGCGCGCGCTGGATCGAGTGGTACCGGATGATGAAGCCGACGGCCGCCGGCAAGATGCTGAAGTCGAAGGACGAGATCCTGGCCGAATGCGCGACCGTCGGGATCGACGCGAAGACCCCGGTCGTCCTCTACTGCTTCAAGGGGGCGCGTGCCTCGAACACGCTGGTCGCCCTCAAGGAGGCCGGGATCGAGGACGTGAAGCTCTATTTCGGATCCTGGAACGAGTGGTCGCGCGACCCCTCGCTGCCGATCGAGACGGGCCATCCGGCCGCGGTCCCGACCCCGATGCGGGTCGCCGCGGAGTAGACGGACGAGGCGAGCCGCGCATAGCTCGGGGCCACAAGCCGGGCGAAGGGCAGACCCGTTCGGCACGTCCCTCGGAAGCCTTTGCGCGTTGGACGGCTGTCATTCCGGGACTCGCGAAGCGAGAGCCCGGAACCCATAGACGCTGACGATCTCCGCTTGGGGGCGCGGGTGTCTCGTCGGCGGTGTCGGCGTCTATGGGTTGCGGGCTCGGCTTCGCCGCCCCGGAATGACAGCAGGGGCGCTCTTCAGAAGTCGCGATGTTGAGAGGGCGACAGGCTTCGGCGGCCGGGTATCGCGCGGCACCTCACGCCCGACCTGCGTGCACCCGTCCCGCCTGACTCTTGCGCCCCGGGAGCGCCTCCGGTACCGACCGCCTCGATGAGGGTGCCGGCCAGACCGCCTCGCCGCCCGGCGGTTTGGCCAGGATGCGCCCGGCCCCGCGAAACGAAAGCCGGATCATGAAGAAGCTCCTGACCTCGATTCGCAGGAGTGCACGGCGCGCGTTCGGGGGCGATTCCCCTCGGGCCAGAAGCGAGTACGGGGCCGTCTGGAACGCCGTCTCGCGGTCCGAGACGGAAGCCAAGTACGTCGTGTCCGGGTATGTCGACGAGGAGACCTATCGGGCGACCGGCGAGGCGACGGTCGGGATCCTCCGGGAGCACGTCGGCGTGAATCCGGACGACGTGATCCTCGAGATCGGGGCCGGCGTCGGCCGGGTCGGAGCCGCGCTCGCACCGCTGTGCCGGGAGTGGATCGGGGTCGACGCCTCCGAGAACATGGCCCGCCATATCAGGCAGAGGCTGGCCCGGTTCAAGAACGTGCGGGCGATCTGCAACAACGGCTTCGACCTGTCGGCCGTCGATTCCGCCAGCATCGACCTCGTGTATTCCACGGTCGTGTTCATGCACTTGGACGAATGGGACCGATACGGCTACCTCGTCGAGGCGTTCCGCGTGCTGAAGCCCGGCGGCCGTGTGTTCGTCGACAACTACACGATCGCGAACGACGCGGGCTGGAAATTCTTCGAGGAGCACCGGGCGATCAAGCCGGCCCTGCGGGCCCCGCAGATCAGCCGCATGTCCACGCCGCAGGAGCTCGAGATCTACCTGACCCGCGCGGGGTTCTCGGGCGTCAGGCACTCGATCCGGGACCTCTGGGTGCAGGCCTGCGGCGTGAAGCCAGGAGCGGGGTGAAGCCAGGAGCGGAATGAAGCCGGGAGCGGGGTGACGCCAGGACCCTGAGCGGCCGCCCCGGACTCCCCAAACGGATCGGGTGTGGTGCCGGGCCCGCCCGACCTGATACGCTCGTCGCAAGAGACGACGACCGGGAGGACGGGATGGTGGAGATCACGCGACGGGGGCTCGTGGCCGGTGCGCTGGCCGCGCCGCTCTGGCCGGCCTTGGCAGAGGCGCAGGGCACGTGGCCCGGCTCCGTCGGGCCGATCCGGGTCATCGTGCCGTTCCCGGCCGGAGGCTCGGTCGATGCCGTGGCTCGGCTGCTCCAGCCCGGGCTGCAGCAACGGCTCGGCGCGCCCGTGATCGTCGAGAACCAGCCGGGTTCGTCCGGCAGCGCCGCGACCGGGCGCGTCGCCCGCGCGACGCCGGACGGCACGACCTGGGTCTTCGTGTTCGACACGCATGCGGTCAATCCTGCGATGCAGCAGCTCGGCTTCGACACGGCCCGCGACCTCGAGCCCGTCATGCTGATCGGCACCGCCCCGAACGTGCTCGCGACCCATCCGGCGAAGCCCTACCGCAGCCTCGCGGACGTCCTCGCGGCCGCGAAGGAGCGGCCGGACACCGTCACCTACGCGACGATCGGGATCGGCAGCCTCGGGCACCTCACGATGGTGCGGCTCGGGCGCCAGGCCGGCGTCAAGCTGACCCACGTGCCCTATCGTGGCGGCGGGCCGGCCCTGAACGACGCGATCGCGGGCCATGTCGACCTGATCGTCAGCTCGACGGCGCTCCTCAACCCGCAGCTCGAGGCCAAGGGCCTCCGGGCGCTGGTCCAGTTCGGAGCGAAGCGGATCGGCTCGCCGAGCCTCGCCGACGTGCCGACGGCCGCCGAGAGCGGCCTGCCGGGCATCGAGTCGCGCGCCTGGTGGGGCGTCTTCGCGCCGGCCAAGACCCCGGCCGCGACCATCGAGCGTTTCCGGGCCGACCTCAAGGCGGGCCTCGCCGACGAGCGCGCCGCCCGCATGCTGGCGGACACGCAGCAGATCGAGGTCCTCGGCGCCGGCCCGGCCGAGCTGCAGCGCTTCCTCGAGAACGAGATGCGGGTCTGGGGCGAGGTCGTGCGCGAGAACAACATCAAGGCGGATTCCTGATGCCCGGTTCATCCCGCGTCGCGGTCGTCGACGACACGCAGCACCTCGCCCGCGCATCGGCCGACTGGAGCCTGCTCGAAGGCCGGGCCGAGGTCACGATCCTCGGCTCCTCCTTCGGCGACGAGGACGACGCGGCCCGGCAGCTCGCGCCCTTCGACATCCTCGTGCCGATGCGCGAGCGGACGGCCTTCCCGGCCTCGCTGATCCGGCGCCTGCCGAACCTGAAGCTCCTCGCCATGACGGGCGTCCGGGCCGGCAGCTTCGACATCCCGGCCTTCACGGCGGCGGGCGTCCTCGTCTGCAACACCGGCATCGACACGATGGCCGCGACCGCGGAGCTCGCCTTCGCGCTGATCCTCGCCTGTGCCCGGACCGTGCCTCTCGCCGACCGCACGCTCCGGGCCGACGGCTGGCATGAGGGCGTGCCGGTCGGGACGGTGCTGTCCGGCACGCGGCTCGGGATCGTCGGGCTCGGCAAGCTCGGGAGCCGGGTCGCGGGCTACGGGCGCGCCTTCGGCATGGATGTGGTCGCCTGGAGCCAGAACCTCACCGAGGAGGCTGCCGCCGCGGCGGGCGCCCGCCGGGTCGGCAAGGAGGAGCTGTTCTCGACCTCCGACGTCGTCTCGATCCACCTCGTCCTGTCCGACCGGACGCGGGCGGTCGTCGGCGCGGCCGAGCTCGCCGCGATGAAGCCGGACGCGATCCTCGTGAACACGGCCCGGGGGCCGCTCGTCGACGAGGCGGCGCTGATCTCGGCGCTGGGGGCGGGCCGCATCCGGGCCGGCCTCGACGTCTTCGACCGCGAGCCGCTGCCGGCGGGCCATCCGCTGCGAAACCTGCCGAACGCCGTCCTGACGCCGCATCTCGGCTACGGGGCGAGGCACGTCTTCGAGCAGTTCTACCGCGAGAGCGTCGAGAACATCCTGGCCTATCTCGACGGCCGGCCGATCCGGATGGTCAACCCGGAGGTGATGGGGAACGTGGGATAGGAGCAGGTCTCGCTACCCTCATCGTGTCATGGCCGGGCTTGTCCCGGCCATCCCGGTGGGAAGGCGCGGCGCTCGACGGGGCGGGATGGCCGGGACAAGCCCGGCCATGACGAGGATGGGTCTTGCCCCTGGATCACCCCGGCGCCTCCGCTTCGCCCTCGATCCGGTCCATATCGTCGTCGGACAGCCCGACATGGTGGCCGATCTCGTGGACCAGGACGTGGGTCACGAGCGAGCCCAGGGTCTCGTCGTGCTCGGCCCAGTAATCGAGCAGCGGGCGGCGGTAGAGCCAGACCATGTTCGGGAACTGGCCCGTCTGGAGCTGGGCCGCGAAGCCGCCCTGGGCGAGCCCGACGCCCCGGAACAGCCCGAGCAGGTCGAAGGGGCTCTCGAGCCCCATCTCGTCCAGCGTCTCGTCGTCCGGGTAGTCGACGACCCGGATCACCACGCCCTCGCAGAGCCGCCGGAAGGCCTCCGGCAGCTTCGCGAAAGCCTCCGTCGCGAGGCGATCGAGATCGTCGAGCGAGGGCGCGCGCCGCGCGGCCCAATCCTGTCCGTCACTCAACGGTCGGTCTCACCACCAGCCGAGCTGCGCGCCGAACCACCAGGCCAGCACGATCCCGAGCAGCATCGACAGCGCGCGGCCGACCCTGCGGCCCCAGACTTCCGCCGGGTCGGTCCCGCCGCCCTCGGCCTCCCCGACCGCGTCCCGGCCGCCGAAATGCGACCCGACCCTCCGGCCGATCCGGGCCAGCGACGAGGTCCCGAGCGTCTCGCTCTCGCGCGCGACGCGCTCCAGGGTCTCGCGGCTCTCGTCTTGACGTCGGTCATTCGACACGACGTCACCCGAGCGTGCGCACGTCCACGAACCGTCCCGCGATCGCGGCGGCGGCCGCCATGGCGGGGGAGACGAGGTGGGTGCGGCCGCGATGGCCCTGGCGGCCCTCGAAGTTGCGGTTCGAGGTCGAGGCGCAGCGCTCCTCGGGGCCGAGCC
>CAXTKM010000210.1:0-7239 GCA_964244795.1 uncultured Enterovirga sp. | reverse complement strand
GCGGTGATACCGCTGCTCTGGCAGGCTCAGAAGCAGCATGATGGCTGGCTGCCGAAGCCCGCGATCGAGGCCGTCGCGGCCCTGCTCGAGATGCCGATCATCCGGGTCATGGAGGTCGCGACCTTCTACACGATGTTCAACCTGGAGCCGGTCGGGCGCTGGTTCATCCAGCTCTGCGGCACCGTGCCGTGCCACGTGAAGGGCGCGATCGACCTGAAGCAGGTGCTGCTGGAGCGGGTCGGCGACCAGGGTCACGTCGGCCCGGACGGCCTCTTCTCCTGGATCGAGGTCGAGTGCCTCGGGGCGTGCTGCAACGCTCCGATGGTGCAGATCAACGACGATTATTTCGAGGACCTGACCCCAGATCTTCTCGTGACGCTGCTCGAGGATCTCGCCGCGGGCCGGGCCGTGACCGTCGGTCCCCAGGCGGGCCGGCGCTCGTCCGAGCCGCAGGATGCCGTGCACACCTTGACCGACGAGGCGTTGTTCGACGGCTCGCTCCTGGGCGCCTGGCGCAAGCGGTTCGAGGAGACCGCCGTGTCGGCGCCGGAGGCTGCCGCAGGCACGGCGAGCGGGCCGAACGACCCGAAACCCGCCCGGCCCGATGCGAAGCGTGCCGCGCAGAGCCCAGCGGCGGATACGCCGGTCCAGCGCGCGCAGGACGGCAGGGAACCCGTGTCGGCCTCCACCCGCAAGGCCGCCGACGATCCGGCGGACCGGAGCGCGATCCAGCCCGGCTCGCCGTTGGGCGGCGCCGCTCCGCAGAGCAGCAAGTCGTACACGATGACGCCGTCCAAGCCGGAGGACGGGCGGGTCGCGTCCGGCCCGACCGGAACGACGCCCGTCTCGGGCGCTCCCGGGCCCGGCGGTCCGACGCGCCGGGACGGCTCCGAAACGAAGCCCGTCGGCATCGACAAGGACGCCTCTCCCGGCGTCGCCCCGAAGGAGTAAGGCGGTCATGGCTCTCGCCGATCGCGACCGCATCTTCACGAACGTCTACGGCTTCCACTCGCCGGGGCTCGAGGCCGCGCGTCGGCGCGGCGCGTGGGACGGGACGAAGTTCCTGCTCGAACAGGGCATCGACTGGATCATCAACGAGATGAAGGCGTCGGGCCTCCGCGGTCGAGGCGGCGCCGGCTTCCCGACCGGGCTGAAATGGTCGTTCATGCCGAAGGAGGTCGGCGAGCGGCCGCACTACCTCGTGGTCAACGCGGACGAGTCGGAGCCCGGCACCTGCAAGGACCGGGAGATCATGCGGCACGATCCGCATCTCCTGATCGAGGGCTGCCTGCTGGCAAGCTTCGCGATGCGGGCGCATGCCTGCTACATCTACATCCGGGGCGAATACGTCGCCGAGCGGATCGCGCTGCAGCGCGCCGTCGACGAGGCCTACGAGGCGCGCCTGATCGGGCCGGACAACGTCCACGGCTACCCGTTCGACCTCTACGTCCATCAGGGCGCCGGCGCCTACATCTGCGGCGAGGAGACGGCCCTCCTGGAAAGCCTCGAGGGCAAGAAGGGCATGCCGCGGCTGAAGCCGCCATTCCCGGCCAACATGGGCCTCTACGGCTGCCCGACGACGGTGAACAACGTCGAATCGATCGCGGTCGCGGGCACGATCCTGCGCCGCGGCGGGGCCTGGTTCGCCGGGATCGGGACCAAGAACAACGCGGGCACGAAGCTCTTCTGCATCTCCGGCCACGTGAACAAGCCCTGCAACGTGGAGGAGGAGATGGGGATCCCGTTCCGGGAGCTCATCGACCGCCATTGCGGCGGCATGCGGGGCGGCTGGGACAACCTTCTCTGCTCGATTCCGGGCGGCTCCTCGGTCCCGCTCGTCCCGGCGCACGAGATCATCGACGCCGCGATGGATTTCGACACGCTCCGGAACCTGAAGTCGGGCCTCGGCACCGCTGCCGTCATCGTGCTCGACAAATCGACCGACATCGTGCGCGCGATCGCCCGCATCGCGTATTTCTACAAGCACGAGAGCTGCGGACAGTGCACGCCCTGCCGCGAGGGCACGGGCTGGATGTGGCGCGTGCTCTCGCGCATGGCGGAAGGTCGCGCGCAAAGGCGCGAGATCGACATGCTGCTCGAGGTCACGACCCAGATCGAGGGCCACACGATCTGCGCGCTCGGCGACGCCGCCGCCTGGCCGATCCAGGGCCTGATCCGGCATTTCCGCGGCGAGATCGAGAAGCGCATCGACCAGTACAGCGGCAACCCGCATTCCGAGCCCGTGCTCATGGCGGCGGAGTAGGAGCCGTGGCTGACGAACCCGACAACCTCATGCTCATCTACCTGCGTCGCATCGACGAGAAGGTGGACCGCCTTATCGACGAGGTTCGCGATCTGAAAGTTCGAACGACGTCGGTCGAAGAGAACCTTGCAGGCGTTCACCGCCGTCTCGACCGGATCGAGATGCGGGTCGAGCGGATCGAACGCCGCCTCGATCTCGTCGACGCCCATTAAGAGCCCAGCATGACCAAGCTCCTCGTCGATGGCATCGAGGTCGATGTCCCGCCCGACTTCACCCTCCTGCAGGCCTGCGAGATGGCAGGCGCGGAGATTCCGCGCTTCTGCTTTCACGAGCGGCTGTCGATCGCCGGCAACTGCCGGATGTGCCTCGTCGAGCTGAAGGGGGCGCCGAAGCCCGTCGCGTCCTGCGCCTGGGGCGTGCGCGACTGCCGTCCCGGGCCGAACGGCGAGCCACCGACGGTCTCGACGAAGTCGCCCATGGTGAAGAAGGCCCGCGAGGGGGTGATGGAGTTTCTCCTCATCAATCACCCGCTCGATTGCCCGGTCTGCGACCAGGGCGGCGAATGCGACCTGCAGGACCAAGCCATGGCCTACGGGGTCGATTCGACCCGGTTCCACGAGAACAAGCGCGCGGTGCACGACAAGTACATCGGCCCGCTCGTGAAGACGTCGATGAACCGCTGCATCCACTGCACGCGCTGCATCCGCTTCGCGTCGGAGATCGCGGGCGTGCCGGACCTCGGCGCGACGGGCCGCGGCGAGGACATGGAGATCACGACCTATCTCGAGCACGCGATGAGCTCGGAGCTGCAGGCGAACGTGGCCGATCTCTGCCCGGTCGGCGCGCTCACCCACAAGCCGCAGGCCTTCAACGTCCGGCCGTGGGAGCTGACCAAGACGGCCTCGATCGACGTCATGGACGCGGTCGGGTCGAACATCCGGGTCGATGCGCGCGGCCGCGAGGTCATGCGAGTCCTCCCGCGCGTGAACGAGGCGATCAACGAGGAGTGGATCTCCGACAAGACGCGCCAGCACGTGGACGGGCTTCGGCTGCAGCGCCTCGATCGCCCGTTCCTGCGCGAGAACGGCAGGCTGCGCCCGGCCTCCTGGGGCGAGGCCTTCGCGGCGATCGCGGCGAAGATGAAGGGTCTCGATCCTGCGCGGATCGGGGCCATCGTCGGCGACCTCGCGGCCGTCGAGGACATGTGGGCGCTGCATCGCCTCATGGAGCTGATCGGCTCACCGAACCTCGACGCCCGGCAGGACGGCTCCTGCCTCTCGCCGGCGCACGGGCGGGGATCGTACCTGTTCAATCCGACGATCGCCGGCATCGAGGCGGCCGACGCGGTCCTGATCGTCGGATCGAACCCGCGCCTCGAGGCGTCGCTCGTGAACGCGCGCATCCGCAAGCGCTGGCGCATGGGGCCGCTTCCGATCGGGCTCCTGGGCGAGCGCGTCGATCTCACCTACGACTACGATCATCTCGGGGCCGGGCCGGACAGCCTGGCCGAGCTCGCGGCGGGCCGGCACGGCTTCTTGGACGTTCTGAAGAGCGTCAAGAAGCCGCTCGTGATCGTCGGCGGCGGGGTCGCCGCGCGTCCCGACGGGGCGGCGATGCTCGCCGCCATCGCGGGTCTCGCCCGGACGGTCGGCGCGGTCCAGGATGGCTGGAACGGCCTCGCCGTCCTGCAAACGGCCGCGTCGCGCGTCGGCGCGCTCGATATCGGGTTCGTGCCGGGGGAGGGCGGTCTCGCGGCCCCCGCCATGGCGGCGCCCGGAGCGCTCGACCTTCTGTTCAACCTCGGCGCCGACGAGATCGAGATCGGGGCCGGAGCCTTCGTGGTCTACCAAGGCACGAATGGCGACCGCGGCGCGCATCGGGCCGACGTGATCCTGCCCGGCGCCGCCTACACCGAGAAGTCCGGCACCTTCGTCAACACGGAGGGGCGCGTGCAGCAGGCCGATCGCGCCGTCTTCCCGCCGGGCGATGCACGCGAGGATTGGGCGATCCTGCGCGCCCTCTCCGACGCCGTCGGGCACCGGTTGCCCTTCGACAGCCTCTCCGCCCTGCGGCGGGACCTCTACGCAGCGCATCCCCACCTCGCCGTCCTCGACGCGATCGCGCCCGGCGACGGGGCGGCCGCGCTGGACGGCTGGGCGGGGTTCGGCGGCACGCCGGGACGCGATCCGTTCCGCTCGCCGGTGCGCGACTTCTTCCTCACGAACCCGATTGCCCGCGCGTCCCGCGTCATGGCCGAATGCTCGGCCCTGCACACGGCTGCGCCGGCGCTTCAGGCGGCCGAGTAGGTGAGCGGCATGAGCAGCGATCTCCTGGTCACGGTCGGCCTCGCGCTCCTGAAGAGCGTGGTCCTTCTCGTGGCCCTCCTCATCTTCATCGCCTTCGCGCTCCTGGCCGACCGCAAGATCTGGGCGGCCGTGCAGCTCCGCCGCGGGCCGAACGTCGTCGGACCTTGGGGTCTCCTGCAGAGCTTCGCCGACCTCACGAAGTTCCTGATCAAGGAGCCGATCATCCCCGCTGCGGCGAACAAGGGCGTGTTCCTGCTGGCCCCGCTGGTCTTCGCGACGCTCTCGCTCGCGGCCTGGGCGGTCATCCCGCTGAATGCCGGCTGGGCGATCGCGGATCTCAATGTCGGCGTGCTCTACATCTTCGCGATCTCGTCGCTCAGCGTCTACGGCGTCATCATGGGAGGATGGGCGTCGAACTCGAAGTATCCGTTCCTCGGCGCGCTCCGGTCCGCCGCCCAGATGGTGTCCTACGAGGTCTCGATCGGCTTCGTGATCGTGACCGTCCTGCTCTGTGCCGGCTCGTTGAACCTGTCCCGGATCGTCGAGGCGCAGAACCACCACGGCGTCTTCGGCTGGTACTGGCTCTGGCTGTTTCCGATGTTCGTCATCTTCTTCATATCGGCGATGGCGGAGACGAACCGGCCGCCCTTCGACCTGCCCGAGGCCGAATCCGAGCTCGTGGCGGGGCACATGGTCGAGTATTCCTCGGCGCCCTACCTCCTGTTCATGCTGGCCGAATACGTGGCCATCATGACGATGTGCGCGTTCGGAACGATCCTGTTCCTGGGCGGCTGGCTGCCGCCGGTCCCGCTCCCGCCGTTCACCTGGGTGCCGGGGCTCGTCTGGTTCGTCCTGAAGGCGAGCCTGCTCTTCTCGATGATCTCGTTGGTCAAGGCCTTCGTGCCGCGCTACCGGTACGATCAACTGATGCGCCTCGGCTGGAAGGTGTTCCTGCCGATCTCGCTCGTCATGGTCGTGCTCGTCGCCGGGGTGCTGAAGGTGACCGACCTCGCGCCGCGGGGACTCGACGTCGCACCGCCCACCGCCACGAAAGGTGTGATCCAATGAACGTAGGCCGTGCCGCCTCGTCCCTGCTGCTGCGCGAGTTCGTCGGCGCCTTCGTGCTGTCGATGAAGTACTTCTTCGCCCCGAAGGCGACGATCAACTATCCGTTCGAGAAGAACTACTACTCGCCGCGGTTTCGGGGCGAGCACGCGCTCCGGCGCTATCCGAACGGCGAGGAGCGCTGCATCGCCTGCAAGCTGTGCGAGGCGATCTGCCCGGCCCAGGCGATCACGATCGAGGCCGGCCCGCGCCGGAACGACGGTACGCGGCGCACCACCCGGTACGACATCGACATGGTGAAGTGCATCTATTGCGGGATGTGCCAGGAGGCCTGCCCGGTCGACGCCATCGTCGAGGGGCCGAACATCGAGTTCTCCGTCGAGACCCGCGAGGAACTCTACTACGACAAGCAGCGCCTGCTCGACAACGGCGACCGCTGGGAGCGCGAGATCGCCCGGAACCTCGCGGCGGATGCCCCCTACAAGTGATGGAGGGTGAGCGGCGAAGGGAGGCTGCGTCGGCACCGGCAGGTGTCCATGCGCCACTCGCCATTCTCCACTCACCCTCCTATAGACGCTCGATCCCGCAGCCCGGCCGCCCATGACCGCCCTCTTCTTCTATCTGTTCTCGACGGTCACGGTCGCGTCCGCCCTCATGGTGATCGCGTCCCGGAACCCTGTGCATTCGGTCCTGTACCTGATCCTCGCCTTCGTGAACGCGGCCGGCCTCTTCCTCCTCATGGGGGCCGAGTTCCTGGCGATGATCCTGGTGGTGGTGTACGTGGGCGCCGTCGCGGTGCTGTTCCTGTTCGTCGTGATGATGCTCGACGTCGATTTCGCCGAGCTCCGGCAGGGCTTCCTCCAGTACCTGCCGGTCGGCGCTCTCATCGCGGTGATCTTCCTGGTCGAGCTGATCCTCGTCGTGTCGACCTGGAGCATCAGCCCCGAGGCGCTCCAGGTTCCGCTGGCCGTGAACCCGCCCGCGGAGGCGATCACGAACACCGAGGCGATCGGCCGGGTGCTCTACACGCGCTACGCGTATTTCTTCCAGGCGGCTGGCCTGATCCTGCTGGTCGCGATGATCGGCGCGATCGTGCTGACGCTGCGCGACCGCGTCGGCGTGAAGCGGCAGGACATCGCGCTCCAGGTCGCCCGGACGCCGGAGGAGGCCGTGCGGATGCATGACGTGCCGTCCCGCCAGGGCCTGCCGGAGAACGTGTCGTGACGATCGGGCTCGGCCATTTCCTCACCGTCGCGGCGATCCTCTTCACGCTCGGCGTGCTCGGGATCTTCGTGAACCGGAAGAACGTGATCGTGATCCTGATGTCGGTCGAGCTGATCCTGCTCGCCGTGAACATCAACCTCGTCGCCTTCTCGACCCACCTGAACGACATCGTCGGCCAGATCTTCGCGCTGTTCGTCCTCACGGTCGCGGCGGCCGAGGCCGCGATCGGCCTCGCGATCCTGGTCGTCTTCTACCGCAATCGGGGCTCGATCGCGGTCGAGGACGTCAACATGATGCGGGGTTGAGGGTGGATGTCGCCGCCATCTTCTTCTCCCCGCCTGCGGGGAGAAGTCGAGCGACGCGAAGCGTCGACCGGATGAG
>CAXTKM010000209.1:2295-7264 GCA_964244795.1 uncultured Enterovirga sp. | reverse complement strand
CAGACGCTCTCCTGCCCGGGCAGGACGGGGTCGGGAATCGGACGTCCGACGATGGGGCTACGCGTCGTGCTGATGTCCGGGCTCCGTCTTCGGGTTCGAGGCGGGTGCGTTCGAGACCGTGCCGCCGCCGGTCGGCAGCCTGTCGCCATGGCCGCCGCTGTTGCCCCCGATCGCGACCGGAGGCCGACCGGGCACGCCGCCCGACGCCCCTCTCGCCGCCCAATCGCCTTCGCTCTTCGGCTCGGGCCGACCGCCCTCCTCGCCGCCTCCGCTCAGCACAGCCTTCTGCTCCGGCGTCTGCCGACCGTCGTCTCGGGCGCGGTTCTGACCGACGTGATCGTCGTCGTCCGGTTTCGCCTGCGTCATCGTGGCCGCCTCACCCGACGCCCGGGTCGACGTCGTGGCCCTGCGGACCGGAGGGACCGGCGCCATCGCCCGGCGTTGCGACGTCACGGCGGTCGACGGCCGCGGGCATCGTGTCCGACGCTGGTGCCGAGTTCGCGCTTCCGGGTTGCGGACCCGCCCGCCGTGGCGGGGCCGTCGCGTCGACCGCCGCTCCGGGCTTCGGCGCGTCGTGGTTTCCGTATCCCGCGTTGCTCATGAAGACTCCCCGTCCCGAAGCAACGCGGGTCCGGGGAAACCGTTCAGGTCACGGCTCCGTGAGCAGACCCGCTTCGCGTGCCAGCGCGGCCAGGTCCGCTTGCGGACGCGCGCCGAGATGCGAGATCACCTCGGCGGCCGCGATCCCGCCGAGGCGCGCGCAATCGCGGGGATCGAGGTCGCGGACGAGGCCCGTCAGGAAGCCCGCCGCGAAGAGGTCGCCCGCCCCGGTCGTGTCGACGACGTGTTCCACGGGCGCGGCCGGCACGGCCTCGGTCCCGTCCGGCCCGACGACCACCGCACCCTCGGCCGAGCGGGTCACGACGCCGAGGATGCGCTCCTCCCGGAGCCCCGCGAGCGCGGTCTCGAGGTCGGCCGTCTGGAACAGGCTGCCGATCTCCTGCGTGTTGGCGAAGAGGACGTCGATGCTGCCGTCCCGGATGAGGGACCGGAACTCGTCGCGGTAGCGATCGACGCAGAACGGGTCGGAGAGCGAGAGCGCGACCCTGTTGCCGGCTTCGTGCGCGATCCGGATCGCGGCCCGGATCGCCTCCTTGGCGGCCGGCGGGTCCCAGAGATAGCCCTCGAGATAGACGATCCGGGCCGACGCGACCGTCTCGGCCACGATGTCGGCCGGCCCGAGCTCCACGCAGGCCCCGAGATAGGTGTTCATCGTGCGCTCGCCGTCCGGCGTCACGAGCACGAAGGAGCGGGCCGTCGCAGGCCCCTCGGTCGCGGGCGCCGTGTCGAACGCGACCCCGACCGCCCGGAGATCATGCGCGAAGAGCCGGCCGAGCTCGTCGTCCCGGACCTTGCCGACGAAGCCGGCGCTGGCGCCCAGCATCGCGGCCCCGACCGCCGTGTTCGCGGCCGAGCCGCCTGACACGACCGTCGCGGGTCCGGTGAGCCGGTAGAGGCTCTCGGCCCGGGCCTCGTCGATCAGCGCCATGGTGCCCTTGGCGAGCGCCTGGTCGGCCAGGAAGCGCTCGTCCTGCCGGGACAGGATGTCCACGATGGCGTTGCCGAGCGCGAGGATGTCGAGACCGGAGGTGGGCATGTCGCGCCTTGTCGGGAGGAGCGCCGCTTTGGCATCCGGGCGCGGCGGGGGTCAAGCGATGCGAGCCGCCAAGCCCCGTCCCGCTCTCCTCGAACCCGTCGGGACCGTCTCGGACGAACCGCCTGTGCCGATCCGGATGCGGGAAGCTCGGACGCTGTCTTATAAGACAAGCGACCCGAAGCCTGACCGGCCCAGGCCCGCATCCTGTCCCGGGACAGGGAGCGGAGAGGCGTCTTCGTCGCGATGGCGCAAATCGGCGTGGCAGCGTTCAGATCGCTTCGGCCGATATCCAGGGCGCTCGTTCACCTGACGATCTCATCAGGCGGCGTCGGACCTGCCGATCGGCCGTGTTCCGGCGACTTCGAGGAAGGCGACGATCTACGCTGCCTTATAAGGCAGAGAGACCGTCGGGCGCGATTGGCCGCTGCCCCTGGAACGGCCGTCGCGTTCGTCGCAGAACCGCGCCGGTCGAGACGGATGATCGGCTGAGACCCTTCCCGCTCCCCGCCGGCTGTTCAGCGGCGCTGCGATCGGCCATATCGCCCGTCAAGGGCGAGCGCAGCCCAACAGGGGGGCGAGATGTTCCGGACCGTGTCCAATTTCGACCGCATCGGCGAGGAGAACGCCTTCGCGGTGCTGGCCCGGGCGACGGAGCTCGCGGCGTCCGGCCGCGACATCGTCAACCTCGGCATCGGCCAGCCGGATTTCGCGACGCCGCCGCACGTGGCCGAGGCCGCCGCGAAGGCGATCCGCGACGGCCATCACGGCTATACGCCCGCGACCGGGATCGCGCCCTTGCGCGAGGCTGTCGCGGGCGACCTCCACCGCCGCTTCGGGGTCGCGGTCGATCCCGGCCAGGTCATGGTCGTGCCGGGCGGCAAGGTCACGATGTTCGCGGCGATCCTGATGTTCGGCGAGCCCGGGGCCGAGATCCTCTACCCGGACCCGGGATTCCCGATCTACCGCTCGATGATCGAGTACACGGGCGCGACGCCGGTCCCGATCCCGATCCGGGAAGAGAACGGCTTCGCGTTCTCGGCCGAGGAGACGCTCGGCCTGATCGGGCCGAAGACCCGGCTCGTCATCATCAACTCGCCCGCGAACCCGACCGGCGGCGTGACCCCGAAACGGGAGATCGACCGGCTCGTCGCGGGCCTCGCCCGGCATCCGGACGTGGCGCTGCTGTCGGACGAGATCTACGGCACGATGACCTATGACGGCGCCCCGCACGTCTCGCTCCTGACCTATCCCGAGATCCGCGACCGGCTGATCTACCTCGACGGCGCGTCGAAGACCTACGCGATGACCGGATGGCGGCTCGGCTGGTCGGTCTGGCCGAAGCCGCTCTACGAGATGGCCCGCAAGCTCGCCGTGAACTCGTTCTCCTGCGTCAACGCCCCGACGCAATGGGCCGGGGTCGCGGCGCTGACAGGGCCGCAGGATTGCGTGGCCGAGATGATGACGGCCTTCGACCGGCGCCGGACGCTCGTGGTCGACGGTTTGAATGCGCTGCCGGGCGTTTCCTGCATCACCCCGAAGGGCGCCTTCTACGCCTTCCCGAACGTCGCCCGGACCGGCTGGAAGGCGAAGCCGCTGGCCGCCCGGCTCCTCGAGGAGGCCGGCGTCGCGACGATCGGCGGCCCGGACTTCGGCATCCACGGAGAGGGCTACCTCCGGGTCTCCTACGCGGCCTCGGAGACGGATATCGCACGCGCCCTCGACCGGATGGGCTCCTTCCTGGCCGACAGGAAGGCCGCTTGAGAAGCCTCGTGCGATGCGCGATGGCTCTCGGGCGCGGGCGTCAGACCCGCCGGACAGGGAGGCCGACGTGACCGATGCGACCCGACGGGTCCTCCTTACGGGAGGGGGCGCCCTCCTTATGGGAGGGCCAGCCCTCCTGATCTCCCGAACCGGGACAGCGATCGCCCAAGCCCCGTTCCCGAACCGGCCGATCACGATGGTGGTCGGCTTCGCGCCCGGATCCACGACGGACGTCGCGGCCCGGATCGTGGCCGAGCGGCTGGGCGATCTCCTCGGCCAGCGGGTCATCGTCGAGACGAAGCCGGGCGCCGCGAGCCGGATCGCGGCCGACACGGTCGCCCGGGCCCCGAAGGACGGCTACACGCTCTTCGTCGGCACGGTCGCGAACGTCATCAACGAGAGCCTGAACCCGGGCTCGGCGACCTTCTCGCGCGACCTCGCGCCCGTGGCGCTGGTCGGAACGGTCCCGAACATCCTCGTGGTCCCGAGCAGCCTCGAGGCGAAGAGCGTCGCGGATCTGATCGCGCTCGCGCGGGCGAAGCCCGACGATATCACCTACGGCTCGCCCGGCGTCGGCACGGCCCCGCACCTGTCGGGCGAGCTCTTCGCGCTCCTGGCCGGCGTGAAGCTGACGCATGTGCCCTACACCGGCAGCGCGCAGGCCGTGACCGACCTCCTGGCCGGACGCATCCGGATGATGTTCGCGCCCGCCTCCTCCGTGCTGTCGCACGTGGAAGCGGGCTCGCTTCGGGCGCTCGCCTCGACCGCGAAAGCAAGGACCGCGGCCGCGCCCGACCTGCCCACCGTCGCCGAGGCCGGGCTGTCCGGGTTCGACACCGGGATCTGGTACGGGCTGATGGTCCCGGCCGGAACGCCGCGCGACATCGTCGAGCGGCTCTCGGCCGCGGCCGCGACGGCGGTCGGCTCGGACGCCGTGCGGGCCTCCTTCGCGGTCCAGGGCATCGACGCGCTCTCGGGCGGGCCGGAGGCCTTCCGGGACCACATCGCGGCCGAGGCCGAGAAGTGGAACCGGGTGGTCGAGCGGGCCGGACTCCTGAAGCGCTGACCGGAAGGCACAGAGGCATGACCAAGATCACAGCCGCGGAATGCCGGCTCTTCTTCGATGCGGTGATCGAGAAGGCGACCGAGATGGGGGCTCCCGTGTCGATCGCCGTCGTCGGCCCCGAGGGCAACCTCGTCGCGCTGGAGCGCATGGACGAGGCCGGGTTCATCACGCCCGAGACCGCCTGGAGCAAGGCCTATACGGCCGCCGCGTTCCGGTCGATGAGCCCGCGCTTTCCGGACGGGCTCGTGATCCAGCAATGGTTCAAGGAGCGGAACCCACAGCTCATGGTGAACGCCGCGATCTTCTCGGGCGGCCGCATCCAGGCCTCGGGCGGCTGCGCGCCGATCTTCAAGGGCGACGTGATGGTCGGCGCCTACGGGGTCTCGGGCGCGACGTCGGACCAGGACGAGGTCATGTCCGAATACGCGCGGGAGACGGTCGGCTGGTCGAAGACCGCCGCCACCGACTCGACCTCGGCCGGTGTG
>CAXTKM010000209.1:0-2285 GCA_964244795.1 uncultured Enterovirga sp. | reverse complement strand
CCGGGACCGGTCTCTGTAGCCGGACGGGATCGCGGGCCGGCCGGAGGGATGCCGACGATCGCCCCAGCGCGCGTCCGGCGACGGACCCGTCGCGATATGCGACTCCCGATCCGCCCTCGTGCGTGAAGAATGCTGCAATGAAGAGCCCCGGCGCCGTCGACCCCGCTGATCGCGGAAAACATCTCGCGGCCGAGCGCAATCGCAAGATGGCGGCCTCGGCGCACGCCTATGTCCGGGGCAGCACGACCCGGTTCTACGAATGGCTGGAGGCCTCGACCGGGGCCGCCCTGCCGGCCGGACCGGAGATCTGGATCTGCGGCGATTGCCACGTCGGCAATCTCGGGCCGGTCGCGAGCCAGGACGGCGCGCTCGCGATCCAGATCCGCGACCTCGACCAGACCGTGATCGGTAACCCGGCGCACGATCTCGTCCGCCTCGGCCTGTCGCTCGCGACCGCGGGCCGCGGCTCCGACCTGCCCGGCGTCACCACGGCGCACATGCTGGAGCGCATGATCGAGGGCTACCGGGATGCCTTCGGGCCCGATGGCGATCTCGGCGGGCCTGAGACGGCGGACGCCATGCCGAGGACCATGAAGCTCGTCATGCGGGCCGCGGCCGGCCGCTCCTGGAAGCATCTGGCCGACGAGCGGATCGAGGGCGTCGCGCCCGTGATCCCGCTCGGCAAGCGGTTCTGGCCTCTGGCCTCGGAGGAGCGCGATGCGCTGGAGACCCTGTTCGACGATCCTCGCCTGCACGATCTCGCGACCGCGCTCCGCTCGCGCGAGGAAGACGCCCAGACCCGGATCGTCGATGCCGCCTATTGGCGGAAGGGCTGCAGCTCGCTCGGGCGGCTCCGCTTCGCCGTGCTGGTCGAGGTCGGACGGGGCAAGGGGCGGCGGCACTGCCTCATGGACGTGAAGGAGGCGATCGCGGCAGCAGCCCCCCGCAGCGCCACCGCCGACATGCCGCGCGACAACGCCGAGCGCGTGGTCGCGGGCGCCCGGCACCTGTCGCCGTTCCTCGGCCGGAGGATGGTCGCGACACGGCTCCTCGGACGGGCCGTCTTCGTGCGGGAGCTGCTGCCGCAGGACCTGAAGATCGAGATCGAGACGCTGTCGCGCGAGGAGGCCGTCGGGGTCGCGGGCTACCTCGCCGAGGTCGTCGGCCGCGCGCATGCCCGACAGCTCGACGAACAGGACCGGACGCGCTGGCTCGGCGAGCTGCAGCGCAACCGCTCGAAGTCGCTCGATGCTCCGTCCTGGCTGTGGAGCAGCGTGGTCGAGCTCGTGGGCACCCACGAGGCCGCCTACCTGCAGCATTGCCGGCGCTACGCGCTGGCGGAAGCGGCGCTCGTGGATTGAGGCAAGCCTGTTCAGAGCACGCGGCGACCTCTCGCAGCCCGGATCAAGGTCACGCTGTCAGGTGCCTCACTCGAAATCCCGATCCACCGACGGCGTCATGCTGAGGAGCGCCGAAGGCGCGTCTCGAAGCACGCGCGACCCTGTCTGTCCTCGAGACGCCTGCCGCAACCTCAGCCGGTGATGCCCAACGGTCGGTGCGTGCTTCGAGACGAGCCGCCTCGCAGCTCTCCTCAGCATGACGACGAGAGGACGCCCGAACCTGTCGGCCTATCCCCCAAACGATAAAGGCCCCGACGATGCCGGGGCCTTTCGTTCTTGTCGACGCCCGTTCGGGCCTACTCGCCCGCGTCGACCGGCTCCGGCCGTTCGCGCTGCTCGAAGCCCTCGCCGCCGGCCTGCTCGCGCGGGGCGCGATCCTCGCGCGGGCCGCTGTACTCGCGGCGCGGGCCACGGTCGCGTCCACCGCGATCGCCGCGTCCGCCACCCCGGTCGCCGCCGCGATCCTCGCGGTCGCGACGGGGCGGGCGATCCTCCTCCGGCTCGCCGCGCTCGGCCCGCTCGGACTTCACCTTCTCGGTGATGTCCTCGCCGGTCTCCTGGTCGACGACCTTCATCGAGAGGCGGATCTTGCCGCGGTCGTCGGCGCCGAGGAACTTGACCTTGACCTTGTCGCCTTCCTTGACGACGTCTGTCACCTTCTGGACCCGCTGCGAGGCGAGCTCTGAGATGTGGACGAGGCCGTCCTTCGGCCCGAAGAACGACACGAAGGCGCCGAACTCCATCGTCTTCACGACGGTGCCGTCGTAGATCGTGCCGGCCTCGGGCTCGGCCACGATCGACCGGATCCAGTTCCGGGCCGCCTGGATCGCCTTGCCGTCCGCGGACGCGATCTTGATCGTGCCGTCGTCGTCGACGTTGATCTTC
>CAXTKM010000208.1:0-7372 GCA_964244795.1 uncultured Enterovirga sp. | reverse complement strand
GGGAAGAGCTGGACCGGGCAGGACACGAGCGACAGTTTGAGGTAGCCCTTCCAGTTCGCACGCGCCGCCATCCGAGATACTCCGTACGCGAGACAACAACCCGACTCAGCGGCTCACCAACGACTCCCTTCGACGACTCGTTCCGGCAGCGCCGAAAGATTCAGCGACGACCCCGAGACTCTCGATACGACCGGCTCTTCTGTACTGGCTCAAGTATTCGCCGGTCTCCCACGACACCCCGACAGGACGGGACGCCTGCCGGCGCGCGATCGGCGAGCCTTGTCTCCGCCGCTTTCCGAAGCCTAGTGAGGACCGCATGTCGCAAACGCTGAACCGGCCTCTGCTCGCGCCCGGAGCCCCCGACACGATCCCGACGACGCGGGCCGACGGGCAAGAGGTGTGCCTCGTCCCGAGGGACCTGCTGCCGCAGGCGGTCGGTGTCCGGGACTGGCTTCTGGAGGCCGCGCAGACCGACCATCAGGCGCTGCTCGCCGGGTTCGCGGAGCGCCTGAACGCGCTCGGTGTGCCGGTCGATCGCCTGACGACCGCGATCGATGCGCTGCATTCGGAGTATTCCGGCATCGGCCGCATCTGGACGAAGGGCGAGGGCTCGAGCTTCCGGCTGTTCCCGCACGGCTCGAAATCGGACGAGGTCTACGCCCGGTCTCCCTTCGCTCTCACGCACGCGACGGGAGAGTGGCTGTCGCTCGATCTCGACGAGACCGCGGACGACGTGTTCGGGATCGTGCCCGAACTGAAGGAGGCCGGCTACCGAGCCTACCTCGTCATCCCCCTCATGTTCACGAATGGCACGAAGAACGGCATCACCCTGGCGACGACGCGGCCGGGAGGGTTCGACGCCCGGGCGGTGGGCTTGCTGCGCTTCCTCGTCCCGACGCTGTCCGCCGCGATCGAGATGCGGTCGATCAGCCAGCGTCTCGACAACGTCCTGCGGATCTATGTGGGGGAGGAGCCGCACCGGGCCATCCTGTCCGGCGCGATCCGGCGGGGTCAGGTGAGCCGGATCCGGTCCGCGATCCTGTTCGCGGACATGCGGGGCTACACCCGGATCACGTCCCATCTCAGCCCGGAGGCGGCCGTCGAGATGCTGAACGGGTTCTTCGACTGCCTCGTGCCCCCGATCGAGAGCGAGGGCGGCGAGATCCTGAAATACATGGGAGACGGGCTCCTCGCGATCTTCCGCGACCGCGGCGACGACACCGGGGGGACGGCCCAGTCCGCGCTGTCGGCCGCGATCGCGGCGCTCGTCCGGCTGGACGAGGCGAACGCGGCCGGGGCGTTTCCGGCCCGGATCGAGGCCGGCATCGCGCTGCATCACGGCGAGGCGGCCTATGGCAACGTCGGCTCGGGCACGCGGCTCGACTTCACCGTGATCGGCCCGGACGTGAACCTCGCCTCGCGGATCGCCCGCATGAACAAGGTCCTGGGCGAGCCGCTGTTGATGTCGCAATCCTTCGCGAACCACCTCTGGGGAGACCCGGAGCCGCTCGGACTGCACGCCGTCGACGGCTTCGACGAGCCCGTGTCGATCTATCGGCTCCGCCGCGACGCACCGCTCCCCCTCGCGAGCGGGACCGAGTTCCCCGCCTGAGGCGACGCACCCGTCAAATTCTCAGGGCGCCGTTTACCCGGAGACAAGGTCGCCCCGCGCATGGTGACGGCTGCGGTCGGGAGACGACGATGAGCGATGCCCGCAGGGCGAACTGGCCGAAGGGGGACCTCTACGAGGGCCTCTGCCTTCTCGGCATCGCCGAGTGCCTCTGGCTGATCGGGAACACGCTCGGGGTCTTCCCGATGATCCAGGTCCTGGCGGTGGAGCACGGGCTGTCCGGCTTCATCTTCCTCGGCTTCCTCATGAGCTTCGCGATCGCGGCCGCGTCCGCGCTGAAATCGGTCCGGCTCCGGCGCGAGGTGGCGGCCCGGCGGAACGCGGAGGATCAAGCGCGATCCGTCGCCCGCCGCGATGGGCTGACCGGTCTGCCGAACCGCCGCATGCTGATCGAGACGATCGAGGCGGCGGCGCGGGACGGCCGGACGGGCGCCGGCGCCCTGTTCCTGATCGACCTCGACCGCTTCAAGCCCGTGAACGACGGATACGGCCACGCGGCGGGCGATGCCGTCCTGTACGAGCTCTCCGAGCGGCTTCGATCCAGCCTGCCGAGGACGGCGATCGCGGCGCGCCTCGGGGGAGACGAGTTCGCGGTCTTCCTGGCCGGCCATCACGGGAACGACGACCTGATGAGATTCGGCCAGCAGCTGATCCATCAACTGTCGACGCCCGTCCCCTGGCAGCAGATCCGCGTCGATGTCGGGGCGACGATCGGGATCGCCCTGATGCCGCAGGACGGACGGGATCCGGAAACGCTGCTGCGCTCCGCTGACATCGCGATGTACCGCGGCAAGCGCGAGGGGCGCGGCACGTATCGCTTCTTCGAGCAGGGGATGGACGAGGAGCTGAAGGCCCGGATGGAGCTGGAAGGCGTGTTGCGGGATGCGATCGGATCCGGCGAGATCAAGCCGCATTACCAGCCGCTCGTCGTCCTGCCGGGCGAGACGCTGCTCGGCTTCGAGGTGCTGGCCCGCTGGTATCATCCGGACCGCGGCATCATCCCGCCGAACGTCTTCATTCCGATCGCGGAGGACACCGGGCTCATCACCGAGCTCAGCTACTCGCTGCTTCGCCAGGCCTGCATCGACGCCCGAGCCTGGCCCGACCATCTCACCCTCTCGGTCAACATATCGCCGGTCCAGTTCAAGGATCGGCTGCTCGCGCCGAGGCTGCTCGCGATCCTGCGCGAGGCCGGTTTTCCGGCGCGCCGCATGGAGGTCGAGATCACGGAATCATCGCTGACCGCCGATTTCGACGTCGTCCGCACGAGCCTGAACCTGCTTCAGGCGGCGGGCGTCTCCGTCGCGCTGGACGATTTCGGCACCGGCTACTCGAGCCTCTACCACCTTCGCGAGATGCGCTTCGACCGGATCAAGATCGACCGCTCGTTCGTCCAGTCCCTCGGCGACAACCAGGAAAGCGCGAAAATCATCGGCGCGATCCTCGGCCTCGGCCATTCGCTCGGGATGATGACGACGGCCGAAGGAATCGAGAGCCAAGGCCATTCGGACTGGCTCTCCTCGATGGGCTGCACGACCGGCCAGGGCTTCCTGTTCGGGAAACCGATGCCGGCCGGACAGGTGCCCACGCTGATCGAGCAGGCCGCGATGCCGCAAGGCCAGGAGGCGAGCCGCGCCGCGGCTTGACGGGCGGGGCTACGACCAGGCCCGCGGGGGCGAGGCCGGCCGCGAGCCCGGCCTCAGACGAAGTGGTGCTGGATCTGACGCTCGAGTGCGTCCGTCAGGCGACCGCCGCGCCCTTCGATGAAATGCGCGATCTCGCGTTCGGCACGCCGCACCTGCCCGTCATGGATGGCGCGGGCGAGCCGGGCGACGAGGCCGGGCGAGCGGCGTGTCACGGCGGGGGCGGTCGAGGGGACGAAATCGGTGAGCTGTGCTGTGGCGACAGGCATGAGAGGTCTCCTGAGAGGCTCCGGCGCGTTTCCCGTTTGTTGCATTGCAACATAGAGGACATTGCACTGCACTCAAGCCTCGTCGACGCAACCTCGCTTTGCACTGGCCGCATGGGGTGACGATCTGTTAACCAACGTCATGCCTCCGAAGCATGCAGCCGGCGGCATTCCAGCGTCTGATCCACCCATGACGGCCATGACACGACCGAAGATCGAGGGCCTTCGCCCGGAGACGCGCCTCGTTCACGAGGGATCGTTCCGGTCCGCCTTCGGCGAGACGTCGGAGGCCCTGTTCCTGACGCAGGGGCACGTCTACGCGAGTGCCGAGGAGAGCGAGCGTCGTTTCGCCGGCGACGAGCCGGGCTACATCTATGCCCGCTTCTCGAACCCGACGGTCGCGATGTTCGAGGCCCGCATGGCGGCGCTTGAGGGCGCGGAGGCAGCCCGGGCGACCGCGACCGGAATGGCGGCCGTGACGGCGGCGCTCGTCGGGCAGCTCAAGGCCGGCGATCACGTGGTTGCGGCGCAGGCGCTGTTCGGCTCCTGCCGATACGTCATCGAGGAGTTCCTGCCCCGGTTCGGGGTCGCCTCGACCCTGGTCCACGGCCCGGATCTCGACGCCTGGCGGGCCGCGATCCGCCCGGAGACCCGTACGCTCTTCCTCGAGAGCCCGGCGAACCCGACGCTCGAGCTCGTGGACATCGCGGGCGTCGCGGCGATCGCCCGCGCGGCCGGCGCGACGCTCGTCGTCGACAACGTCTTCGCGACGCCGCTCTACCAGAGCCCGCTCGCGCTCGGTGCGGATTGCGTCGTCTATTCGGCGACGAAGCACATCGACGGCCAGGGACGCTGCCTCGGCGGAGTCGTGCTCGCCTCGCAGGATTTCATCGACAAGAACATCCAGACCTATCTCCGCCAGACCGGCCCGGCGATGTCGCCCTTCAACGCCTGGGTGCTGCTGAAGAGCCTCGAGACGCTGACCCTCAGGGTCGAGCGCCAGACCCGGAACGCCGGCCTCGTGGCGGATGGGCTCTCCGGTCATCCGGCGCTCGCCCGGCTGATCTATCCGGGCCGGGCGGACCATCCGCAGGCGGAGCTCGCGGCGCGCCAGATGACGGGCGGGTCGAACCTGATCGCGATCGAGCTCGCGGGCGGCAAGCCGGCCGCGTTCCGGTTCCTGAATGCGCTCCGGCTGATCCTGATCTCGAACAATCTCGGCGACGCGAAGAGCCTCGTCACTCATCCGTCGACGACGACCCACCAGCGCTTCACCCCGGAGGCCCGGGCCGCGATGGGGATCGGCGAGGGTCTGGTCAGGCTCTCGGTCGGAATCGAGCATCCGGACGACCTGCTCGACGATCTCCGTCAGGCGCTCGCGACGGCCTGACGACTCGGCCGCGAGGCCTACCTCCGCTTGTCAAACCTCATCGGCATGCGCGATTGGACAACGTCCGGGCGCGGCGGCAGTGTCGGGTCGCGACCGCAGGAGCGCCCATGTCCGCCCTCACCGCCGACCGGCCGGCCCCGGTCCGGCACGACACGAGCACGCCGCTCGGTGCGCGCCTCGCGATCCGGGACGGACAGCACACGGGTCCGACCGCCCGGCTCGCGCCCGGCTTCGTCCAGGCGAACCTCGCCATCCTGCCGAAGGATGCGGCCGAGGAGTTCCTCCGCTTCGCGGTCGCGAACCCGAAGCCCTGTCCGCTGCTGGCCGTATCCGAGCCCGGCGACCCGCATCTCGCGACCCTCGGGGCCGACCTCGACCTGAGGACGGACGTGCCGCGCTACCGGGTCTGGCGCGACGGCGAGGTGGTGGACGAGCCGAGCGACCTGCACGGCCATTGGCGCCACGACCTCGTGACCTTCGCGATCGGGTGCTCGTATTCGTTCGAGGCCGCGCTGGTCGAGGACGGGATCGAGATGCGGCACGCGACGCGCGGCTGCGCCGTCCCGATGTACAGGACCTCGATCCCGACCGTCCCGGCCGGCCGGTTCCACGGCCCGATGGTCGTCTCGATGCGGCCGATGTCGCCGGCCGAGGCGATCCGGGCGATCCAGATCACCGGGCGGCTCTCCGGCGTGCACGGCGCGCCGGTCCACATGGGACGCCCCGACCTGATCGGGATCCGCGACCTCGCGCGGCCCGATTACGGCGATCCGGTTCCGGTCGGACCCGACGAGATGCCCGTCTTCTGGGCCTGCGGCGTCACCCCGCAATCCGTGATCGCGACGGCGCGGCCCCCGTTTTGCATCACGCATTACCCAGGCAGCATGATCGTGACCGACCTTCGCAACGCCCGCCTGTCCGTGAGCTGACGGACAGACGGGCGTTTCGGGCGTCGGGCAGGGTCCCGTGCCAACGCTGTCGACGAGATGTCGCGTCCCCGATCGGCGGGATCGCGAGGCGGTAACCACGAAGGGAAAGATCCATGCTGTCACGTCGCAGGTTCGTGGGAGGCGCGACGGTCGCGGCCGCCTCGCTCTCGTCCGGGCTCCACGCCCAGGGCGCGAAGGAGGTCGTGATCGGGGCGCTCTATCCGCTCTCGGGCGCGAGCGCGCAGATCGGGGTGGACGCGAAGTTCGCGTTCGAGACCGCGGTCGAGATCATCAACGCGGCCCAGGGCGATCTCGATCTGCCGCTGGCCAAGGGCGCCGGGCTGCCCGGCCTCGGCGGCGCGAAGATCCGGGTCATCTACGCCGACCATCAGGGCGACCCGCAGAAGGGCCGGGCGGAGGCCGAGCGCCTGATCACGCAGGAGAAGGTCTCGGCGCTCGTCGGCAGCTATCAGAGCTCCGTCGCGGCGACGATCAGCCAGACGGCCGAGCGCTACAGCGTGCCGTTCATGTCGGCCGACAACTCCTCGCCGAGCCTGCATCGCCGCGGGCTGAAATACTTCTTTCGCGCCGCCGCCCACGACGAGATGTTCTCGATCGTCATGTTCGACTTCCTGGACGCGCTGCGAAAGAAGGGCGAGAAGATCGACACCTTGGCGCTGTTCTACGAGGACACGATCTTCGGAACCGACTCGTCGAACGTGCAGCGCAAGCTCGCCGGCGAGCGCGGCTACAAGCTCGTCTCGGACATCAAGTACCGGGCGAACACGCCCTCGCTGACCGCCGAGGTCCAGCAGCTCAAGGCCGGCAACGCCGACGTACTGCTGCCGTCGAGCTACACGACCGACGGCATCCTCCTCGTGAAGACGATGGGCGAGCTCGGCTACAAGCCGAGGGCGATGCTCTGCCAGGCGGCCGGCTTCTCGGAGCAGGCGCTCTACGACGCCGTCGGCAAGCAGATCGAGAACGTGATCACGCGCGGCTCGTTCTCGCTCGACCTCGCGGCGAAGCGGCCGCTCGTCGGCAAGGTCAACGCGATGTTCAAGGCGAAGTCGAACAAGGACCTGAACGACAATACGGCGCGCGAGTTCATGGCGCTCCTGGTCCTCGCCGACGCGATCGATCGGGCGAAATCGACCGATGGACCGAAGATCCGCGACGCGCTGGCCGCGACCGACCTGTCGGGCGAGCGCACGATCATGCCCTGGAAACGCGTCAAGTTCGACGAGACCGGGCAGAACAACGACGCCGATCCGGTGCTCCTGCAATACGCGAGCGGCAAGTTCGTGACCGTGTATCCGCAGCAGGCGGCCGTCGCCGAGGCGACGTGGCCGATGTCGAAGGCGTGATGGCGCGACGCGACACCTTCTTCTCCCCGCCTGCGGGGAGAAGTCGAGCGACGCGGAGCGTCGACCGGTTGAGGGGCTGTCTGCCGCCATCGGCCCGTTTCCACGCCCCTCACCCGGTCGCACTGACGTGCGACTCGACCTCTCCCC
>CAXTKM010000207.1:0-7431 GCA_964244795.1 uncultured Enterovirga sp. | reverse complement strand
GAGCAGTATCTCCGCAAGGGCTCGAAGGTCTATGTCGAGGGCCAGCTCCAGACCCGCAAATGGCAGGACCAGTCCGGCGTCGACAAGTACTCGACCGAGATCGTGATCTCGCGCTTCCGGGGCGACATCACGCTGCTGGACGGGCGCGGCGAGCGCCAGGGCGGCGGCGACCAGGACGAGTCCGGCGAGGGCCAGATCAGCCGCGGCGGCGATTTCGGCCGCTCGGGCCCGATGGAGAAGCGTCCCGCGATGGCGGGCGGGGGTGGTGGCGCCGGCGGGGGTGGCCGGGGCGGCTACGCGAAGGACCTCGACGACGACATCCCGTTCTAGGGTGCCCGGGCTGCCCGGGGTGGATGCTCTCGAAGACGACCTCGTCCGAGGTCTGTCCCGGTGGGTGGAGGTCGAGTCGCCGACCGGCGACGCGGCCGGCGTCGACCGGATGATGAATCTCGTCGCCGAGGCGGTTGAGGCCTCCGGCGTAGCCGTAGAGCGAATCCCGGGGCGGGACGGGCTCGGCGGCACGGTTGTGCTGCGGGCCGGCCCGGCCGTGGCCGGCGCGGGTCTCCTGATCCTGTCGCATCTCGA
Source organism: uncultured Enterovirga sp. (assembly GCA_964244795.1). Classification (GTDB taxonomy): domain Bacteria; phylum Pseudomonadota; class Alphaproteobacteria; order Rhizobiales; family Beijerinckiaceae; genus Enterovirga. The sequence continues at coordinate 6,846 of CAXTKM010000207.1, read as the reverse complement.
CACGGTCCACCCGATCGGGACGCTCTCCCGCGACCTGCCGGTTCGGCGCGAGGGCGACCGGCTCTACGGCCCCGGCATCTTCGACATGAAGGGCGGAGCCTACGTGGCCTTCCGGGCCTTCCTGGAGGTCGCGCGGGACGGATCGGCGACTCGGCCGGTCACGTTCCTGTTCACGCCGGACGAGGAGATCGGTTCGCCGACCTCCCGGGCGATCATCGAGGATCTCGGACGGCAATCCTCCTGCGTTCTCGTGACGGAGCCGGCCCGGGAGGGCGGACACGTCGTGACCTCGCGCAAGGGCGTCGGACGCTTCGAGGTCGCGGTCGAGGGCCGGCCGTCGCATGCCGGCACGCGCCATGGCGACGGACGCAGCGCGATCCGGGAGGCAGCGCTCCAGGTCGGCATCGTCGAGGGCCTGACGGACGCCCGGCGCGGCGTCACGACGAATGTCGGCCTGATCGCGGGCGGCACCGCCCCGAACGTCGTGCCCCAGCATTGCCGGTTCGCGGTCGACCTCCGGGTCGAGACGATCGAGGACGGCGAGGCGTACACCGCGCGCCTGCTCCAGCTCCGGCCGATCGGCCCGGACGTGGCGGTGGCGGTCACCGGCGGGATGAACCGGCCCCCCTTCGAACGAAGCCCTGGCGTCGCGAGCCTGTTCGAGCGCGTGCGGGACATCGCGGCCGGCACGGGGCTGACGCTCGACGAGGTGCCCCGGACGGGCGGCGGCTCCGACGGCAACTTCACGGCCGCGCTCGGGATACCGACCCTCGACGGGCTCGGGATCGAGGGCGACGGCGCACACACCCTGCACGAGCACGCTCTCGTGTCGTCGCTCGTGCCCCGCATGCGCCTCATGGAGGCGCTGCTTCGACAGCTCGATTAGCTGTTGATGGATGTTCGGCTGCTCATCTTCCGCATGAGGCGAGCCGAGCTAAGCGTTTCGCGGACTTCGCTTTCAGAGCCGACGCGCGGCATTGCTCCACAGCGTGCGAAGGTTGGGTCGGGGGGCGGAATCGGCTAGGAGAAGGGAACTCTTCTCCCCGGTGAACGATCTTGGCCGACAACGACGACATCCCGCCCGGGCCGGGCGGCCCGCCCGACCAGCCGAGCGATATCCGGCCGATCTCCATCGTCGACGAGATGAAGCGCTCGTATCTCGATTACGCGATGAGCGTGATCGTGAGCCGGGCGCTGCCGGACGCGCGCGACGGGCTGAAGCCGGTGCATCGCCGCATCCTGTTCTCGATGCACGAGAACAACTACATGCCGGATCGGCCCTACAACAAATCCGCCCGCGTGACCGGCGACACGATGGGTCGCTACCATCCGCACGGCAACCTCGCGATCTACGACGCGCTCGTCCGAATGGCGCAGCCCTTCTCGATGCGGCTGCCGCTGATCGACGGCCAGGGCAATTTCGGATCCGTGGACGGCGACCCGCCGGCGGCCGAGCGCTACACGGAGGTCCGGCTCGACCGGGCCGCGATGACGCTGCTCGACGACCTCGACAAGAACACCGTCGACTTCCAGGCGAACTACGACGGCCGCGAGCGCGAGCCGGTCGTCCTGCCGGCGAAGTATCCGAACCTCCTCGTGAACGGCGCGGGCGGCATCGCGGTCGGGATGGCGACGAACATTCCGCCGCACAACCTCGGCGAGGTGATCGCGGCCTGTCTCGCTTATATCGACGACCCCTCGATCTCGATCGAGGAGCTGATGGAGATCGTGCCGGGTCCGGACTTCCCGACCGGCGGCTCGATCCTCGGCCGGGCCGGCATCCGGTCCGCCTACGCGACGGGCCGCGGCTCGATCGTGCTCCGGGCGAAGACCAAGCCCGAGACCGTCCGCGAGCGCGAGGCGATCATCGTCACCGAAATCCCGTATCAGGTGAACAAGGTCACGCTGATCGAGAAGATGGCCGAGCTCGTCCGCGAGAAGCGGATCGAGGGGATCGCGGCGCTTCGCGACGAATCCGACCGCGACGGGATGCGGATCGTGATCGAGCTGAAACGCGATGCCCTGGCCGACGTCGTGCTGAACCAGCTCTACCGCTTCACCCCGATGCAGACGAGCTTCGGGGCGAACATGGTCGCCCTGAACGGCGGCCGGCCCGAGACCCTGAACCTCCGCGACTTCGTGCGGGCCTTCGTCGACTTCCGCGAGGAGGTCGTCAGCCGGCGGACGAAGTTCCTGCTCGGCAAGGCGCGCGACCGGGCCCACATCCTGTGCGGGCTCGCGATCGCGGTCGCGAACATCGACGAGGTCATTCGCCTGATCCGCACCGCGCCGGACCCGAACACCGCCCGCGAGCAGTTGATGGCGCGGGACTGGCCGGCCGCCGACATCGCGCCCCTGATCGCCCTCGTGGACGACCCGCGCCATCGCATCGGGGCCGACGACACGTACCGCCTCTCCGACGTCCAGGCACGGGCGATCCTGGAGCTGCGCCTCGCCCGCCTCACCGCGCTCGGCCGGGACGAGGTCGGCGACGAGCTCCAGGGCCTCGCGACCGAGATCTCGAACTATCTCGAGATCCTGAGGTCGCGCGACCGGATCTTCGGCATCGTCAAGGACGAGCTCGCGGCCGTCCGCGACGCCTTCGCCACGCCCCGCAAGACCGACATCCTCGACTGGGCCTCCGACGTCGAGGACGAGGATCTCATCCAGCGCGAGGACATGGTGATCACCGTGTCCCACGCGGGCTACATCAAGCGGGTCCCGCTCTCGACGTACCGGGCTCAGCGCCGGGGCGGCAAGGGTCGCTCCGGGATGCAGACCCGGGACGAGGATTTCGTGACGAGGCTCTTCGTCGCGAACACCCACACCCCGATCCTGTTCTTCTCGTCCCGCGGCCAGGCCTACAAGGAGAAGGTCTGGCGGCTGCCGCTCGCGGCCCCGAACGCGCGCGGCAAGGCGCTCGTGAACATGCTGCCGCTGCAGCCGGACGAGCGGATCACGACGATCATGCCGCTCCCGCAGGACGAGGAGCTCTGGGACACGCTCGACGTCATGTTCGCGACGGCGTCCGGCGGGGTCAGGCGGAACAAGCTGTCGGATTTCGTCCAGGTGAACCGGAACGGCAAGATCGCGATGAAGCTCGACGAGGGCGATCACATCGTCGGTGTCGAGACCTGCCGCGACGCCGACGAGAGCCAGGCCGGCGACGACATCCTGCTGACCACCGCCGAGGGGCAATGCGTCCGCTTCCCGGTGTCGGAGGTCCGGGTCTTCAAGGGGCGCGACTCGACCGGCGTGCGGGGCGTCACGCTCACTGACGGCGACGTCGTCATCTCGATGTCCGTCCTGAAGCACAGCGACGCGACGCCCGAGGAGCGCGCGACGTACCTGAAGCAGTCGATGGCGATGCGGCGCGCCACCGGGAGCGAGCCCGTGGACGACAGCGCCGGCCAGGATGCCCAGTCGGATGTCGAGGAGGGCGCGCCGGCCGAGGTCGAGCTCGGCGACAAGCGCATCCAGATGCAGCTCGACGAGCAGTTCGTCCTCACCGTCTCCGAGAAGGGTTACGGCAAGCGCACCTCGTCCTTCGGGTACCGGACGACGCGTCGCGGCGGGAAGGGCATCACGGCCATGGCCACGACCGAGCGCAACGGTCGCATCGCCGCCTCTTTCCCGGTCGGCGAGCACGACCAGATCATGCTCGTCACCAACGGCGGCCAGCTCATCCGCGTGCCCGTGCACGACATCCGGATCGCCGGACGGGCGACGCAGGGCGTCACGATCTTCAGCACGGACCGCGACGAGCGCGTCGTCTCCGTCGAGCATCTCGCAGGCGAGGACGAGGACGTGCCGCCTCCCGAGGCGGACGAGGTCGCGTCCGAGGGCTGACCCGGATGGGTCAGTCGAACGGCGAGGGCGTGACGTCGAGGTAGATCGCCTCGACGTCGATCGAGGCCCCGATCACCGGGACCGCGAGGCTGTCATCGCGCCGCGTGAGCACGACGGGCTCGTCGGCCAAGCTCTCGTCGCGGCGAAGCCAGGACTCGATCCTGACGCTGTCCTGGTAGACGAAGACGATCTGCTGGAGGGTCGGCAACGACCGATACTGGCTGAATTTGAACCCGCGATCGAACCGCATGGTCGATGGCGACAGGACCTCGAAGACCACCCTCGCGTCTCCGAGGTGACGCTCGCGATCATCGGAGCTTCCGCAGGTGATCAGGACGTCGGGCTCAAAGGCCGAAAGGTCGGCCAATTTGGCGAGAACCGACGTCACCGCTCTGCACCCCCGCGATCGCGCGGGATCGAACACCGCTCGAACGATGTTGGCCGTCAAGCCTCCGTGCCTCACGGTCCCGCCGACCATCATCCTGGGCACGCCGTCGTGCAGCTCCCAGCGTTCGCCCGGCGGGCGCTCGTCCAGGAAGGCCAGGAACGCGTCCACGTCCATGGGTTCGACGATACGGGCTGCGGCTGCCGTCATGAGTCCTGACTCCGCCGAAAGACTAGCAGAAGCGCCGTGCGCTGACGACGGGCGCCCGCGTTGCGGTTCGGGCCGGGCTCGCGTAAGGGCCGGCCCATGACGGCCAGGGCTCGCGCCATCCTGTACAGCGGCAGCTTCGATCCGCCGACGAACGGCCATCTCGACGTGGCCCGGCGGGCCTGCGGGCTCGCCGACCGGGTCGTCGTCGCGATCGGCGTGCATTCGTCGAAGGCGCCCGTGTTCCCGGCCGAGGAGCGCGCCGAGATGATCCGCGCGGTCTTCGGCCCGGTCGCGACCGCCCTCGGGTCGGAGCTGGAGGTCGTGACCTTCGACGATCTCGTCATCGAGGCCGCTCGACGGTTCGGCGCCGGGCTGATCATCCGCGGCCTTCGCGACGGGACCGACCTCGATTACGAGATGCAGATGGCGGCCATGAACGAGACGATGGCGCCCGACATCGCGACAGTCTTCGTCCCGGCCTCGCCCGCGACCCGCCCCATCACGGCCACGCTCGTCCGCCAGATCGCCGCGATGGGCGGGGACGTCTCCGCCTTCGTGCCGCCGCTCGTGGCGGATCGGTTGCGGACGCGCTTTCGCGCCCCGAACCCTTGACGATCGCCCGGATCACGGCGTCCCAGGATCAGAGGATCAGAATGACGACATCAGAACCCAGCCGCCGCCAGCTGCTCGGCGGCCTCGGCCTCCTGGCTGCCGCGCCCGCCTTGGCGCAGGCCCCCAAGGCGGATCCCGAGAACACGCTCGTCATCGAGACGAAGGACGGCCGGATCACGATCCGGCTGCGGCCCGATCTCGCCCCGAAACACGTGGCCCAGATCAAGGCTCTCGCCCAGCGCGGCTTCTACGACGGCATCGTCTTCCACCGGGTCATCGAGGGCTTCATGGCCCAGACGGGCGATCCGAAGGGCAACGGCACCGGCGGCTCGGACCTGCCGAACGTGCCGGCGGAGTTCACCCAGACGCCCTTCCGGCGCGGCACGCTCGGGATGGCTCGCTCGGCGAGCCCGGACTCGGCCAACTCGCAGTTCTTCATCTGCCTCGCCGAGGCGAGCTCGCTGAACGGGAAGTACACCGTCTTCGGCGAGGTCACCTCCGGGATGGATGTCGTCGACAGGATCAAGAAGGGCGATCCGCGCGACAACGGTGCCGTCACCGGGCCGGACAAGATCGTCCGCATGCGGCTCGCCGCCCCGGCGCGGTGAGGCTCGCGGCCGCGATCGCGGGCTGCGTCGCGGCGTTGTCTCCGGCGGTCTCCTGGGCGGGGGAGCCGGCCCGGTCGCTGGAGACGGTGCGGGAGGTTCCTGGCGCCGTTCGGAGGTGCTGGAACGTGCCCGCGGGTCTCAGGGGCTTCGAGCGCCTGGACGTGACCGTCCGTTTCGCGGTGCGGGCGGACGGCAGCTTGATCGGGGAGCGCCGGGTGTCCTATCTCGCGGCGCCCGTCGATGCGCGGGCCCGGGAGCTTCTGGCGCGCTCGGCCCTGGCCGCGGTCGAGTCCTGCGCGCCGCTGCCGCTCAGCGCCGGACTGGGCCAGGCCATCGCGGGCCGGGTCTTCGCCGTTCGTTTCATCTACAGAGGTCCGCAAGGACGAGGAGCCTGAATCATGTCGGACGCCGAGAACACGCTGATCTTCGAGACCACCAAGGGCGACGTCACGATCCGGCTGCGGCCCGATCTCGCCCCGGGCCATGTCGAGCGCATCAAGACGCTCGTGCGCGAGGGATTCTACGACGGCGTGGTCTTCCACCGCGTCATCGACGGCTTCATGGCCCAGGGCGGCGACCCGACCGGCACCGGCACCGGCGGCTCGAAATACCCCGACCTCAAGGCCGAGTTCAACGCAGAGCCGCACAAGCGCGGCGTCTGCTCGATGGCCCGCAGCTCGAGCCCGAACTCGGCCAACTCGCAGTTCTTCATCTGCTTCGCCGACGCGAGCTTCCTCGACCGCCAGTACACGGCCTGGGGCGAGGTGACGGACGGCATGGAGAACGTCGACAAGTTCAAGCGCGGCGAGCCCGTGCGCGACCCGGACCGGATCACGAAGGCCCGGATCGCGTCCGACCCGGTCTAGGAACCCTCGCCCCGGCGGCGGGAGCCGGCCCCGGCGGATGCGCGTCGACCTCTTCGATTTCGAGCTGCCGGACGACCTCATCGCGCTTCGCCCGGCGACGCCGCGTGACGCCGCACGGCTGCTCGTCGTCCCGGCCGACGGCGGGACGCGGGATCGCGGGATCGGCGACCTCCCGGCGCTGCTGCGGCGCGGGGACGCGCTCGTGCTGAACGACACCCGGGTGATCCCGGCCCGCCTGTACGGCACGCGTGTCCGGGGCGAGACGTCGGCGCGCGTCGCGGTCCTTCTGCACAGGAGGCTCGCGGCGGATCGCTGG
>CAXTKM010000206.1:0-7537 GCA_964244795.1 uncultured Enterovirga sp. | reverse complement strand
GATCGCGAGCCCCTACGCGATCTGGGTGCTGAAACAGGCCTCCGACAAGCTGCCGATCGAGCTCGACGAGGCGGCCGTGATGGACGGCGCGACGCCGCTGCAGCTCTTCCGGCTCGTCTACGTGCCGCTGATGATGCCCTCGATCGTCGCGATCGGGATCTACGCGCTCCTGCTCGCCTGGAACGAGTACCTGTTCGCGTTCCTGCTGCTGTCGCGCGACGTCGACGTGACCCTTCCGGTGGCGCTCGGCAACTTCCTCGCCGCCGACGACAGCCCGTGGGAGCTCCTGATGGCCACGGGCTTCGTCTACGCGCTCCCGCCCGCCGCGATCTATTACGTGTTCAAGCGCTACATGGTCGGCGGGCTGACCGCGGGTGCGGTGAAGAGCTGAGGGTCGCGGGTTCCCGACCTGTCATTCCGGGGCGGCGAAGCCGAGCCCGGAACCCATACACGCTGACGGTCGCGACAGGGCGCGACGCCGTGGCGGACCATCGACGAGGTCGGAGTCTATGGGTTCCGGGCTCGGCTTCGCCGCCCCGGAATGACACAGTCCCCTCTACTTGCTCTCCGCCACGTAGACCCCGGTCCAGGTCTTCGGCGGCGGCTCGAGGTCGTAGGCCGTGATGCGCTCGAGATAGAGCCGGTACAGGCCGTCGATCTCGAGCCCGGCCGCGAGACCCCGGCACGCGATGGCGAGCTTGAACGCCCGGTCCCAGCCCTGGCCGCGATAGGCCGCGATCATCTCGGCATGGCGCGGCGCGAGCTCCGCGAAGACGGCTCCGTCCCGCACACTCCTGTCGCCGAGAAGTGTGAAGATGCGGGCCGGCTCGAGCTTGCCCTTCACCAGGATGAGGTCGACCTCGAGCACCGCGAAGCTGTCCCGGACGGCGTTCGCGGTCGACTCGCCGAGGATCGTCTTGATCCCGTAGTTCTTGGACTGACCTTCGAGGCGCGAGGCGAGGTTCACGGGGTCGCCCAGCACGGAATAGTCGAACCGGAGCGTCGAGCCCATGTTGCCGACCACGCAGGGGCCGGTGTTGATGCCGATCCCGACGTCGATCGGCAGGACGGGGTGGCCGCCCGACTCGGCTTCGATCTTGCGCGCAGCGTTCAGCTCGTCCATCCGGGCCAGCATGTCGAGCGCCGCCTGTGCGGCGTTCATCTCCTGCCGGTCGTCGTCGAGGGGGGCGTTCCAGAACGCCATGATGGCGTCGCCCATGTACTTGTCGATGGTCCCGCGGCGACCGAGGATCGCGTCGGTCAGCGGCGACAGGAAGCGGTTCATCAGCTCGGTCAGGCCGGCGGGGTCGTTCTTGTAGAACTCCGCCAGCGTCGTGAAGCCGCGCACGTCCGAGAACATGACGGTCATCTCGCGCGCCTCGCCGCCGAGCCGGAGCGTCTCCGGCGACCGGGCGAGCTGCTCGACCAGCGCGGGCGAGAGATACTGGCTGAACGCCGACCGGATGCGCGCGCGCCCGAGCTGCTCGCGAAAGTAGTTCGTGAAGACGAGCGTGAGGTAGACGAGGAAGCTCGACGCGAGCGGGAAGGTCGCGTCGAGCAGGATGCCCGAATGGGAGTACCTGTACCACGAGCCGGCGGCCAGCATGGCCGCGACGCCGGCCCCGAACAGGAGCAGGTTCACGGGTCCCATGATCGGCGCGAACAGGATGATCGCGAACACGACCGCGATCGCGACCAGCATCTCGATCACGGCCGCGTAGTTCGGGACGACCAGCGTCGTCCGGGTCAGCGCGCTTTCCAGGACCTGAGCCTGGACCTCCACGCCCGGCATGGAGCGGTCGATCGGCGTCGTCTTGTTGTCGAGAAGCCCGACCGCCGAGGTGCCGACCAGCACGATCTTGTTCGCGAACCGGCCGGCGGGACGCTCTTCGGAGAAGACGTCTTGGGCGGACACGAACTTGGCCGGGTCGTGCGGGCTGAAATGGACCCAGATCTGCCCGTGGGAATCGGTCGGGATCTCGAGGCCCGGGAGCGCGACGCTCTTGATCCCGGCCGCGTCGGTCCGGACGAGGATCGCCCCGGCGCCGGTCAGGACCCGAAGGACGTCGAGCGTCAGGGCCGGCATGACCACGCCTTCGGCCCTCAGCACCATCGGGACGCGCCTGACGATCCCGTCGGCCTCGGGCGAGACCGTGAACAGGCCGCGCCCGGCGGCCGCGTTCTCGAGGAGCGGCAGGTTCGCGAGAAGGCCTCTGTACGTCGTCAGGAACCGGCCAGGGTCCGGCCCGAGGATCGCGATGCCCGACCGTGGAAGAGGCTCCCTCGGCTCCGGACCCGCCTCCGCCAGCGCCGTCTGGCCCAGGATGACGCGCGACGCCCGGATCGAGTCCGCGAGAACCTCGTCGTTCGAGGGAAGCGCTCGCAGCTTCGCGCGCGACTCCGGGTCGAGCGCCGGGTGCTGCTCGGCGATGACGGAGGGCGACAGCCGGTCCGGCTCGGCGAAGACGACGTCGAACGCGACCGCGATCGCGCCGAGCGCGGTCAGGCGATCGACCAGGGCCGCGATCCGGGTTCGCGGCCAGGGCCATTGCCCGAATGCCCTCAGGCTCGCCTCGTCGATGTCGACGATCAGGATCGGGCTCGCGGGCAGCGGCGCCCTCGGCTGCAGCACCTGGAAGGCGTCGAAGGTCCGCAGACGCAGCGCCTCGACCGGCGCCGGATCCCAGATCCGGACCGCGAGCAGGAGCGCCATCAGGGCGATCGCGAGGGCGCGACCGACGCCGAGCCCCCGCCCGATGCGCCGGAGGCGGCTCCCGCGACCGCCGGGCCGCTCCTGCGGCTTCGGCTCGGGCCGGGCGGCCTCGACGGTCGGGTCCGATCCCGCCGGCTTCTGGGCCCGAACGCGTCGCAGGGAAGGCAGCAGGCCCGACACCGGAGGTGAGCTCAGATCAGGAGCGACTGATACGTCAGCACGTCCTGGTGCTGATGCCAGATCAGCGACACCTCGTGGCTCGACAGGCTGGACAGGTTCGGAAGGTGGGCGAGCACCTGCGCCGGACCTCCGCCACCGGGAGCGTAGATCAGGTCGAGAGATCCATCGACGGCTTCGAACAGGCCATAATCGTGGATGTCGCCGGAGGTCGGGACGAGGTTCGGCCGGCCTCCGACCATCAGGCGGGAGATGTCGACGACGTCGCCCGATGCCGGCCCGGAAGCCTCCTGGAGGTCGCTGATCGTCACGTCGTCGTAGGCGTTGTTCAGCACGAAGACGTCGCGGCCGGCATTCCCCGTGAGGGTCAGGGTCCGCGGAGGAGCGCCGTGGCCGTATTCCGGCGCGAGGAGGATGTCGTCGCCGGTGCCCCCGAGATAGACGCCGCCGCTGCCGCCCAGACTGAAATGAACGGCGGAGGCCGGGCTGCCGATGGCGCCCTGCTCGTCCTTCACCGTGTAGGTGAAGTCGGAGTCGGAGGCATTGCCCGTGAACCCGCCGACAGTGGTCGTGCCCAGCACGACGAAACGCTGCGACGGATCGATGGAGGGCGGAGACCCAGCCGTGCCGATGCTGGAGACGCCGCCGACCGACAGCAGCGCGCCGAAATCCCGATCGCTGTCGTTGAAGGTCAGCGCCGATTGCGGAAGGGAGAGCGTGGTCTGCATGTCGGAGACGATGCGATCGTCGTTCGAGACCGGCGCGTCGTTCACGCCCGTGACCTCGATCACGACGGCGCCGTTGCCCTCCTCCGGGCCGACGTGCCCGTCATCCGCGTGCAGGATGTACTTGAGCCGAAGGACCTCGCCCGCGGCCAGGAATGCGAAGATGCCGGCGTCCGGCCCGAACGTCCACGTGAAATGGCCGGAGGTCGCGGCGCCCGACAAGCCGGCGTCGAGCGGGACCGTGAACGCCGACGTGATCGCGGCGTGCTGATTCTGCGTGAGCGCCGGTGGGAACGCGATCTCGGTTCCCGATCCGTCGATCCGCACGACGCCCTGCACCGACACGGAGACCACGTCCGTCACGTCGCGGTCCGACACCGTGAGGGTACCGGTCACGACGCCGCCGCCGGCCACCGCGACCCCGCCCGCGCTGTCGCCCGGCGCTGCCGTGATCTCGGGGGGGTCGTTCAGGCCGCGCACGGCCACGTCGATCGTCCGCGGGACCGCCGCCAGCCCGTCCCCGATCGTGACGTGGAACACGTCGTGCAGCGCCTCGCCGGCGGCCAGCGCCCGCACGGCCGCGTTGGCGGGATCGGCATGGTAGTACCACTCGCCCGCCTGGCTGAGGTCGAGCCGCCCGTAGGTCCCCTGGATCAGCGTGTCCGACCGGGCCGGCGCGTAGGACACGATCTGCGCCCGCGTCCAGTCCTCCGCGACGGTGGAGCCGGGCGCGTGGCCGAAGATGTGGCCGCGGGTCGCGATCGCATGGCTGCCCGTCGAGGACCCGCCGTCGCGATAATCGAACGAGGCCAGGATCGCGCCCGGATCGGTCGCGCTCGCGGCCACGCTGTGGGAGAGCCGCAGGACGATCTGGTCGTCGCCGGCGGCCGGCAGAAGGCGGAAGCTGTCGAGGAGCTCCGAGCTTCCGCCACCGACGAAGCTGACCTGCCGGAGCTCCGCCCGGAGGACGCCGTCGGTGCCCCGCCGCACGGTCAGCTCGACCACGTTCTGCCCGACGTTCGGGGGCTGGCCGGCGCCCCCGGCCGTGATGTCGGTGAGCCGGATCCCGAAGGCCTGGCGCGGGTCGGCCGGCAGTGTCGAGAGGTCGAAACGGGCCTCGACCGAGAAATCGTCGTCGCTGCGGAGCCCGCGCGTCGGGTCGGCCGGCGAGATGTAGGATTCGAGGAGCGCGCTCGAGCTGATGAAGGTCGAGGCCCCACCGAGCCCGATCGACGTGCCGGTCGCGACCGGCGAGAGGCGGCCGCCGCCCTCCGCGAAGGAGCCCCCGACGCTGTATGTTCCCGGATTGCCGTTCGGGAAATCCGGGCCGGCGGGCGGCGGATGGTTTCCGGCCCCCGCCGGATCGTCGAACGGGTCGTCGTAGAAGAGGAAGCCGTTCCGGACGATCCTGAGGCCGTCGAGCGAGAACGCGTTCGACCCGGCGTGGCTCGCGCTCCCGGTCGTCGTGCCCTGCCCGACGGCATAGGACAGGACGGCGCCCCGATCGGGATCTGCCGCGACGATCCGGCCGGCATCGAAGCCGCTCTGCGGGGTCGACTGATCGACCGACCCGATCTGGGCAGCGCTCGTCACGACGGGCGCGTCGTTCCGGCCCGTGATCGTGACCGCGATGGTCTTCGCCTGCGAATCCGATCCCGAAGCCGCCATGAAGGCGAAGGTGGCCGTGACGGTGTCGCCGGCCGCGAGATAATCGAAGGCCGCCCGGTCGTAGCCGATCGTGCCGTTGGCGGCGTCGAGCGTGAACAGCCCGGCCAGCGTTCCGCCGGTCGGCGCATGCCCCGTCGGGACCGACGCGAAGGCGAGCGTTCCCGGAACATAGGGCACGCGGGGATCGCCGACGTCGGGGTCGACGATCCCGACCTGGTCGGAGATCCTGACCGTGACCGGCATCGCGGTCCCGGCGTTCCCCTCCGGGACGGGCGCCGGGTTCGCGACGACGATCGTCGGCGCGTCGTTCGCGCCGCGCAACAGGAAGACGATGTCCTGCCGGGAGGCGGCCTCCGTGCCGTCCGCCACGCCGACACCGTAGACGAGCAGGAGATCGGTGCCCTCCGGCAGTCGATCGAGGACGCGGTCCTGGACCGTCCAGGACCAGCCGATCGTGCCGCCCCCGGCATTGTCCTGGAGCGTGAGCTGGAGAAGGCTCCCGAGTTGGGCTGCCGTGAAGCCGAGCGCCGCCGTGAGGTCGGTGCCGCCCGCGTCGAGCAGGCGGGCCGTGACGACGGTCAGCGCATGCGTGTCCGACCGGTCGGGGTCCCGGAAGGTCAGCGTCCCGGTCAGCGGCGGGAACGGGTTCGGGGCGGTCGACCCCGTGACGCCGGGCCGCTCGGTGACGAGGTGCGGGCTCCCGGCATCCGGATCGAGGACCGGCGCGTCGTTCCGGCCCGCGATCGTCACGATGGCGGTCTGCGGGGTGGAGGCGCCTCCGCCATCCGTCAGCCTGTAGCCGAAACGCGCGACGAAGCTCTCGCCGGCCCGGAGCGCGTCGAAGAAGGGGCTGTCCGTGTCGATCCGAAGCACCGTGCCGTCGCGCGCGAAGCCGGCTGGAAGGCGGCCGGGATCGTCGATCCAGTCGAGGTCCGCGATCCCGAGCGGGCGCCCCTCCGGATCGAAGGAGGAACCCACGAGGTCGATGATCGCCGGGCCCGAGCCCTCGCTGGCCGCGCCGACGGCCGGGAGGCCCGCGACGGGTGGACCATCCCGCGCCGTCACCACCACCGTGACCGTCGCCGTGCCGCCCCCGTTCAGGCGGTAGCTGAAGCCGTCGAGTCCGGCGAAGTTCGCGTCCGGGGTGTAGATCACCCCGGCACCGCCCTCGGCGATCGAGACCGAGCCGTGCGGGGCGGAACCGACTGCGGCCACGATCTTCGGGCCGCCGTCGATGTCCGTGTCGTTCGCAAGCACGTCGATCAGGGTCGGACCGGCACTCTCCCGGATCGCCAGGGCATCCGCGACCGCGATCGGCGCATCGTCGACCGGCGTCACCATGACCGTGACCGACGTCGTGCCGCCCCCGTTCAGGCGATAGGTGAAGCTGTCGACCCCGGCGAAGGTCGCGTCCGGGGTGTAGATCACTCCCGCGCCGTCCTTCGCGAGCGAGACCGAGCCGTGCGCCGCCGCGCCGACGGTCGCGATGCTCTTCGGGCCGCCGTCGATGTCGGTGTCGTTCGCGAGGACGTCGATCGGGGTCGACCCGGCGCCCTCCAGGATCGTGAGGACGTCCGCGACCGCGATCGGCGCGTCGTCGATCGGGGTGACCACCACCGTGACGGTCGCCGTGCCGCCTCCGTTCAGTCGGTAGGTGAAGCTGTCGGTCCCGCTGAAATCGGCGTCCGGCCTGTAGCTCACCCCTGTTCCGTCGCCCGCGATCGCGACCCGGCCGTGCTGGGCCGTGCCGACCGACGCGACGCGCTTCGGGCCGCCGTCGATGTCCGGGTCGTTCGCGACGACGTCGACGATCGTCGCGCCGGCATCTTCGCCGAGCACGAGGGAATCCGCGACCCCGACGGGGGCGTCGTCCACGCCCGCGACCTCGAAATCGAGGAACGCCGTGCTGCCGAGACGGCCGTCGGAGGCCGTGTAGGTGAATCGGTCGATCGCGGACGCCCCGGCCGAGAGCCGCTCGGCGTGGTCCGCCGTGTATCGGTACGTCCCGTCCGCCCGGATCAGGAGGGTGCCGTAGAGTCCCTGGACCGTGGCGCCGTCGGCGCCGAGGCCCACCCTGGAGCCGGTGGCCGCGCCCGTGGCCGCGACCTGAAGCGTCGCGGTCTCGCCTGTGTCGGGATCGGTATCGTCGAACAGGACCCCGGCGTCGCGGGTGGTCGCGAAGACCGTCGCGTCGGCCTGGACGACGACAGCGTGCAGGTCGCTCACCGCCGTCGGGGCGTCGTTCCGGCCCACG
>CAXTKM010000205.1:0-7565 GCA_964244795.1 uncultured Enterovirga sp. | reverse complement strand
ATCACCTCGCTCACCCGGCCGGCGAACCGCCGCGATGCGATCTGGCGCAGCCGGCCGAGGCGCAGGAGCTCGCGCCGCATCCGGGGAATCACGAGGAACTGGATCCCGACCACCCCGCCGGCCAGGAGGCCGAGCCACACGCTCTGGATCAGGATGAAGGCGAGCGCGGTCAGCGCCTGCGTCCCCAGGAGGACAGGCTGGATGTAGGCGTCGCCGATGAAGCCGCCGATCGGCTCGACCTCGTCCTTGATGATGGTCGCGGCCTCGGCCGAGCGGACGCTTCTCAGCGCGTCCGGCGTGAAGCGCAGCGCGTAGGAGAACAGCTCGAAGCGGAGCCGCCGCATCATGCGCTCGCCGAGCGCACCCTTCGCGACGTTGATCCAGTACTTGATGAAGCCGTTCAGGACGACGAAGAAGAGGAAGACCGTGGACAGCCCGAAGAGCAGCTCGAGGCGGCCGACCTCGAAACCCCGGAACAGCTCGGTCGTGTGCCCCCCGCCGAGCCATTTCGGCCAGCTCAGCGAGAGGTCGAGGAACGCGGCCGTCATCTTGCCGTCCTCGAAGGCCCGGCCCTGGATCGCCTCGTTCACGATCTTGCGGGGCAGGTCGAGCGAGACGTAATAGAAGGGCAACGACGCGAGCACGACCGCGAAGATGAGCAGTTGCTCGCGCCGCGAATGGCGCCAGATGTAGCGGAAAAGGCTCTTCGTCATCGTGTCCCGAGCCTAGCACGCGGCCGCGGGGGCGCGATATCAGGCTGTGGGCGCGATATCAGGCTGTCATGCCGCGGGGGGATGATCCGGCCCGCGATCGTGGTAACGTCCTCCTCACACGCCCGGCCCGGCGCTGGCCCCATCGGTTCAGGACCTCGTCGAATGGCCCAGGAGAGTGGAGAACCGGGACGCTTCGGTGCCGTCGTGGACGACGCTCCGATTCGGTCCGAGGGTCCCGTCCGCTCCCGGGTCCTGATCTACAGCCACGACACGTTCGGCCTCGGCCACCTCCGGCGCTCCCGCGCCATCGCGAACGCGCTGGTGGCCGAGCGCCCTGGCCTCTCGGCCATCATCGTGTCCGGCTCGCCCGTGATCGGGTCTTTCGAGTTCGGCTCGGGCGTCGACTACGTGCGGGTCCCCGGCGTGACGAAGCTGCCGGACGGGGCGTATCGCAGCCTGAACCTCAACCTCACGATCGAGGACGCGACGCGGCTCCGCGAGGCGCTGATCCTGCAGACCGCGGACACCTTCGCGCCCGACGTCTTCATCGTCGACAAGGAGCCGACGGGCTTTCGCGGCGAGATCCTGCCGGCGCTGGCCCTCCTGCGCAGGAGAGGCTGCCGCATCGTGCTCGGCGTCCGGGACGTGATGGACGAGCCGAGCCTCCTCGTGCCCGAGTGGGAGCGCAAGGGCGCGACCGACGCGCTGTCGCGCTACTACGACGAGATCTGGGTCTACGGCCTGCCGGACATCTATCGCCCGCTGGACGGGCTCTCGCTGCCGGAGCGCCTCGGCCGAGGGACCGTCTACACGGGCTATCTCCGGCGCGACGTCCCGGCCGAGCCGACGCTGACCCGGTACCCGGCCATCACCCGCCAGCCCTTCATCCTGGTCACGACGGGCGGCGGCGGGGACGGCGACGACGTCATCGACTGGGTCGTGTCCGCCTACGAGGCGGATCCCGGGATCGAGCTGCCGGCGCTCGTCGTGTTCGGTCCCTTCACGAACCGGGACCGGCGCCGCGGCTTCCTCGAGCGCATCCGCCGACACCCGAAGCTCGACGCGATCGCCTTCGACACGAAGCTCGAGATCCTGATGAGCCGGGCCGCCGCGATCGTCGCGATGGGCGGCTACAACACGTTCTGCGAGATCCTCTCGTTCGACAAGCCGTCCCTGGTCGTGCCCCGGACGCGGCCGCGCCTCGAGCAGTACATCCGGGCGGTCGAGGCGAAGCGGCTCGGGCTGCTGTCCATGCTGGTCGAGAGCGACAGCGACCGCGATCCGGCCGTCATGGCGGCGGCTCTGCGCGCCCTTCCCTCCCAGGCGCGGCCTTCCGAGATCGTCGTGCCGGGTCTCCTCGATGGGCTCGACGTGATCCGAAGCCGCTTCGCGACCGTGCTCGCATCGGGGTCGGAGCGGAGCGATCTGCGGCAGGCGGCCGAGTAGGATTTTGGTCGCGGAACCGGGCCGCGTCGCGGTCGTCCTGAAGGGCTATCCGCGCCTGTCGGAGACCTTCATCGCGCAGGAGCTGCTGGGCCTCGAGGCGCGCGGGCTCGGGCTTGAGATCTGGTCGCTCCGGAAGCCGACCGACCGCATCCTGCACCCCATGCACCGGGCGATTCGGGCGCCCGTCTCCTACTTGCCGGAATACCTCCACCAAGCGCCCCTGCGGGTCGCGCGCGCGCTCCTCGCCGCCGCCCGAAAGCCGGCCGCCCGGGCGGTCCTCGCCGCCTTCTGGCGCGACCTCCGCCGCGATCCGAGCGCGAACCGCATCCGTCGGCTCGGCCAGGCGGCCGTGCTGGCCCGCGAGCTCGACGACGGCGTGCGCCACCTCCACGCGCATTTCCTGCACACGCCGGCCTCCGTCGTGCGCTACGCGGCGCTCCTGACCGGCCGAAGCTGGAGCGTCTCCGCGCACGCGAAGGACATCTGGACGAGCCCGGACTGGGAGAAGCGCGAGAAGCTCGCCGCGGCGCGCTGGGGCGTCACCTGCACGGCCGAGGGCCACCGGCATCTCGCCGCGCTCGCCGCGACGCCGGACCGGATGACGCTCCTCTATCACGGGCTCGACCTCGCCCGCTTTCCGGCCCCTCCCCCGGAGAGGCCGGCCCGGGACGGCCGGGACCCGGCCGATCCGGTCCGGATCCTGTCCGTCGGGCGCGCGGTCGAGAAGAAGGGGTTCGACGACCTCCTCTCCGCCCTCGCGTCGCTGCCGGCCGACATCCACTGGCGCTTCGCCCATTGCGGCGGCGGGACGCTCCTCGCGAAGCTGAAGGCCCAGGCCGCGGCGGCCGGGATCGCCGACCGGGTCGCATTCCTCGGCGCGAAGGCGCAGCCGGACGTGGTCGCGCTGATGCGGGACTCCGACCTCTTCGTCCTGCCCGCCAAGGAGGCGGCCGACGGCGACCGCGACGGGCTGCCGAACGTCCTGATGGAGGCGGCCTCCCAGGACCTCGCGATCGTGGCGACACGCTTCGCAGGCATCCCCGAATTCGTCCGGACGGGCCAAGAGGGCGAGCTCGTTCCTCCGGGCGACTGGGAGGCGTTGTCGAACGCGATCAACCTCCTCTCCCGCGACCCGGCCCGGCGCGAAGCGCTCGGCCGGGCCGCCGGACGCCGCTTGCGCGAGGAATTCTCGGCCGATCGCGGGCTCGACTGGCTGGCGGAGCGCCTGCGGGGCGAGCTCCGCGCGCCCGACGCGGCGTGAGCGTTCCTGTCGCCTTCTACGCTCCGCTGAAGAGCCCGGATCACCCGGTGCCGTCCGGAGATCGCACGATGGCGCGCCTCCTGCTGCGCGCGCTCGTGCTGGCGGGTTTCGCGCCCGCCGTCGCGAGCGGCTTGCGGAGCTACGAGCCGGACGGCGACGAGGGCCGCCAGCGCGCGTTGCGGGAGGCCGGCCGGGCCGAGGCGACACGTCTTCTCGCGCTCTATCGGGCCGCGCCGGCCGCGGCGCGGCCGCGGCTCTGGTTCACGTATCACTGCTATTACAAAGCGCCGGACTGGATCGGCCCCGCCGTCGCGGACGGGCTCGGCATTCCCTACGTCGTGGCCGAAGGGTCCCGCGCCAAGAAGCGCGCCGGGGGACCCTGGGCGCTGGCGCATCGCGGCGCGGAGGCCGCCCTCGACCGCGTCGAGCGCCTCTTCGCGATGACCTCGCGCGACGCGCAGGCGCTCCGCCGCGACGCGCCGCCCGGCCAGCGGGTGATCGACCTCCTGCCCTTCCTCGACCTTGCGGAATGGCCGGCACCGCGGCCTCGATCCGGGTCCGCCCGGCCGGGGACGCATCTCCTCGCGGTCGCGATGATGCGGGCGGGGGACAAGCTCTCCTCCTACCGGCTCCTGGCCGAGGCGCTGGCCCGTCTGCCCGGCGACGCCCGGCCCTGGACCCTGACGATCGCGGGCGACGGGCCGGCCCGGGCGACCGTGGAGGCGCTGTTCGCGCCCTTCGCCGGCCGGGTCGTCTTCGAGGGCGTGGTCGATGATCGGCACCGGCTCGCCGCGCTCTACGGGGCGGCCGATCTCCTTGTCTGGCCGGCCGTGAACGAGGCCTACGGGATGGCGCTCCTCGAGGCGCAGGGGATGGGCTGTCCGGTCCTGGCCGGTCGCGTCGGCGGCGTTCCGGACGTGATCCGGGACGGCGCGACCGGCCTCCTGGTCGCGCCCGGCGACGCCTCGGCCTTCGCTGCCGCTCTCGCGGGGCTCATGGCCGAGCCGGTCCGGCTCGCCGCGATGCGGGAACCCGCCTCGGTCTTCGTGCGGTCGGAGCGCGGTCTCGACAGGGCGGCCGGGCTGCTCGCCGACACGCTCGACGGGCTTCTCCAAGGACCCGAGGCCGAGCTTCGCTCGGCACCTCAGGATGAGGAGGTTGTTCGTCCGAAGAAGAACTCCCGGCCCGTCTCCGGCACGACATGAGGCTCCGGATCCTCATCGCCGTGACCCACCTCCTGGGCGCCGGCCATCTCACGCGCGCGGCCGCGATCGGGCGCGCGCTCGCCCGGCGCGGTCATGCCGTCACGCTGGTCTCGGGCGGGACGCCCGCCGGGCTCGTCGACATGTCGGGGCTCGACCTCGTGCAGCTCGCGCCCGTCCGGGCAGCGGTCGGCGACTTCACGACGCTTCGGGACGAGGCGGGCCATCCCGCCTCGGCCGCACTGCTCGATGACCGGCGAGAGCGGCTGCTCGCGGCCTTCGCGATGGCCCGACCCGACGTCGTCGTGACCGAGCTCTTCCCGTTCGGCCGGCGCAGCCTCGCGGGCGAGTTCGGTGCGCTCCTGGACGCAGCGGAAGCCGCCCGGCCCCGCCCGGTCGCGATCGCGTCGGTGCGGGACATCCTGGCGCCCCCGTCCCGGCCGGCCAAGGCGGAGGCGACGCACCTCGTTCTCCGCCGGCATTACGCGGCCGTGCTGGTGCACGGCGACCCGGCCCTCTTGCCGCTCGATCTCTCCTGGCCGGTCGACGACGCGCTTCGGTCGCGGCTGATCTACACCGGCTACGTCGGCCCGGACGCCGCTCCTCCCCTGGCAGCCGGGTCGCGGGAGGACACCGTCCTGGTCTCGGGCGGCTCGAGCGCGGCATCGCTGCCGCTCTACCGGGCCGCCCTCGGGGCCGCCGCGGCGAGCGCTCGGCGCTGGCACGTGCTCGTCGGGGCGGGCGTGGCCGAGGCCGCGTTCCGGGCGCTCGGCACAGGCCTGCCGGACACCGTCGTGCTGGAACGGGCGCGTCCCGATTTTCGCGATCTCCTGTCGAAGACGGCTGTCTTCGTCGGGCAAGCCGGATACAACACGGTGATGGACATCGTCGCGACGCAGGCTCGGTCGGTGCTCGTCCCCTTCGAGGGAGGGCGCGAGACGGAGCAGCGGATGCGGGCGGAGGCCCTGTCCGCGCGCGGGCTCGCGACGCTGCTGCCGGAACGCGAGCTCGACCCCGGGTCGCTGGCCCGGGCGGTCGAAGCCGCCGCACGCCTGCCTCGACCGGATCTCTCGGCGATCCGGCTCGACGGAGCCGAGGTCGCGGCTCGGCGGATCGAGGGGCTCGTGGAAGATCGTCGGACAGGAGCGCTCCGCGAGGAGCGAGGGGCGAGGTGAAGGACGACGCGCTCCTCGCGATCCGGCGCGAGCTCGACCGTGTGGCCGAGGCCGGCCGACGGGTCGACGTCTGGTGGCGAGACGACGACGCGGTCCGGGACGGTCCCGCGCTCGACCGCCTGCTCCGGGTCGCGAACCGGACCGGCCTGCCGGCCGCCCTGGCCGTGATCCCGGCCCTCGTCGAGCCGTCGCTGGTCGAGCGCGTCCGCGAGGAACACGGGGTCGGAATCCTGGTGCATGGCCTCTCCCATGCCGATCACGCGCCGGCGGACGCGAAGGCGGCGGAGTTCGGTGCCGGTCGGCCCCGACGGGACCTCGCCCGCGACGCCGCGGCCGCGCTCGCCCTGACGGTCGCCGCTTTCGGCGATCGGGCGCTCCCGGTGTTCGTGCCGCCCTGGAACCGCATCGATCGGGGCTTCGCCGCGACCCTGCCGGGCCTCGGCTTCGAGGCCCTCTCCGCCTTTGGCGAGACCGCGGACAGCGGGTCCGCGCCTCGGATCGACACCCACCTCGATCCCGTCGATTGGCGCGGCAGCCGCGGCCTGGTCCCGGCCGAGACGATCGCGGCCGCGCTCCGGCGCGCGCTGGCGGCGGGCGCCCGGCAGGTCGGCCTCCTCAGCCACCACCTCGTGCACGACGAGGAGCTCTGGTCCTTCTGCGAGGGCTTCGCCGTGCTCGCGGCGTCGCACCCGGCGACGCGCCCCGTCTCGATCGTCGATCTCCTGCGCGTCGTCCGGCCGTCATCCCCCCGTCAAGGCTTCCATGCCACCGGGGAACGACGCCTCGAGCTCGCGGAGGTCGCGCGATGACGATGCCGCTCCTCGCGGTCAAGGACCTCAAGGTCGAGATCACGTCCGACGGCGGCACGTTCAAGGCGGTCGACGGGCTCACCTTCACGATCGGGCGCGGCCGGACGGTCGCGATCGTCGGGGAATCGGGCTCGGGCAAGTCCGTCACCGCGCAGGCGATCATGCGGATCCTGCCGAAGGTCGCCAGGATCTCGTCGGGATCGATCCTGTTCGACGATCCGCGGGACCGCCACCCTCCCCTCGACATCGTCGGGCTCGACGAGGCGAGCGAGCGGATGCGCCAGCTTCGCGGCGGGCGGCTCGCCATGATCTTCCAGGAGCCGATGACGTCGCTGTCGCCGCTCCACACGGTCGGCGACCAGGTCACCGAGGCGTTCCGGCTGCACGCGGACGCGACCCCGGCGGAGGCGCGCGAGCGCGCGATCGAGGTCTTCCGGAAGGTCGGCTTCCCGGACCCGACGCGCGCGCTCACCACCTACCCGTTCGAGCTCTCCGGCGGCCTCAGGCAGCGCGCCATGATCGCGATGGCGCTGATCACGAAGCCCGCGCTCCTGGTCGCGGACGAGCCGACCACCGCGCTCGACGTGACCACCCAGGCGCAGATCCTGGACCTGATCCGCGAGCTCCAGGCCGAGACCGGCATGTCGGTCCTGCTCATCACGCACGATCTCGGCGTCGTCGCGAACATGGCCGACGACGTGGTCGTCATGTACCGCGGCCGCATGATGGAATCCGGCGGCCGCGAGGACATCTTCCGCCGCCCCGAGCATCCCTACCTCAAGGCCCTGATGCGGGCCGTGCCGCGCTTCGCGATGAAGCCCGGGGAGCGGCTGACGCCGTTGCGCGAGGTGAAGACCGCGGCGGTCGCGGCGAAGCCCGATCGTCCCGTCTGCTCGCCGGATCGGGTCGTGCTGGCGGTCGAGAACGTCGTCAAGACCTACACGCTGCGGGCCGGCCTG
>CAXTKM010000204.1:0-7634 GCA_964244795.1 uncultured Enterovirga sp. | reverse complement strand
AGCCGCCGGCAGAGCGACAGGCTGATGACCCGCTCGGTCTGGGCGACCGTCACGGCAGGCGCGCTGAGCCTGATCCTGGCCGGCATCCTGGCCGTCTTCATCATCAACACCGTGATGGAGCGCCGCCTCAGCGACGAGCGGCTTTCGGCGTCCCGGGCGCTGGGGGAGCTCGACGCGCGCCTCCTCGCGACGACCCAGGAGGCGCTGAACGAGCAGCGGAAAGCCGCCTCCGAACGCGAGGTCCTGCTCCGCGAGATCTATCATCGCGTGAAGAACAACCTCCAGATCGTGCAGAGCTTGCTCCGGCTCGGCTCGCGCGAGCTGAAGCCCGATCAGCGCGAACCGTTCGAGAGCGCGGTCCGCCGGATCGGCGCGATGGCCCGCGTCCACACGCTCCTCTACAACTCGCCCGACCTCGCCTCGATCGACTTCAAGGACTACCTCGACGAGCTCCTGCGGGAGCTGTCGGAGGGGTTCTCGGCGGAGGAGAACGCGATCGAGACCGTTCTCGAGGCCCAGGCCATGCGGATGTCGCTCGACACCGCCGTGCCGCTCGCCTTCATCGCGGTCGAGATCCTGACGAACGCGTTCAAGCACGCCTTCCCGGAAGGCCGCGCCGGCCGGATCACGGTGGAGGTCGGGCGTGACGAGGACGAGGCGATCCTGACGATCCGGGACGACGGAATCGGGGTCACCTACGATCCCGCGAGCAAGCGCCGTCTCGGCCTGACGATCGTCCGCAAGCTCGTGCAGCAGATCGGCGGCACGCTCGAGGAGCCGCCGGCCGGACGATCGATCTTCGTCGTCCGCTTTCCGTTGGCACGGGACGAGCCCAGCCGGGCCGACCGGCCGACCGAGCCCGTCGAGGCTTGATCGGCGGCCGAGCAGGGCCATATCGATCGGGAGAGGCTGCCAGGGTGCCATCGCGGGCCAGGGCAGCACGAAGTGCCGGAAGGGCTTCGAGATGTCGCGTCCATCACCCTTCAGCCACCCGTTCCTGCTCGGCTTCGACGATGTCGAGCAGGCCCTCGACCGTCTCGTCAAGGCCGGCGGGGATGGGTATCCGCCCTACAACATCGAGCGTGTCGGCCGGACCGGGACGACGCCGGAGACGATCCGGATCATGATCGCCGTGGCCGGGTTCGGATCGGAACAGCTCGACGTGATGCTCGAGGAGAATCAGCTCGTCATCCGGGGCCGTCAGGCCGAGGAGAAGAGCCGCCAGTTTCTGCATCGCGGCATCGCGGCCCGCCAGTTCCAGCGCGTTTTCGTCCTGGCCGACGGCATGGCGGTGCTGGGCGCCGAACTCGCGAACGGCCTGCTGTCGATCGACCTCGCGCGGCCCGAGCCCGTCCGGTCCATCCGCCGGATCGAGATCACCACCCGCGACTGACGTCCCAACCGCTGCTCATCAGGAGGGCACCATGACCGTTACCCATTCCACGTCCGACACACCCGCTCTCGACACCGAGGCGCTGGCGGCGCTCGGCGAAGGCCAGATCGCTTACGTGAAGCCGATCTCCTCCGACGAGGTCCGTCGCATCTTTCCGCAGGCCCCGGAGCTGGCGCCGGGCCTGTCGCTGTTCGCGTTGCTGTCGGCCAGCGGCGCCCCCATCCTGCTGACCGACTCGCGGGACACCGCGATCGCGAATGCCTGGGCGCACGACCTTCAGACCGTCAGCCTCAACTGACGCCCCTCGCCTGCGACCCTGCAGGCGGCCTCGACCGCGCCGACCAGCCTGTCCAGGTCCTCGGGCCGGGACAAGCGGTGGTCGCCGTCCCGGATCGACGTCAACTGCACGCCGTCCCCTGGCAGATGTTCGACGAGACGCACGGCGTGCTGCCAGGGCACGTCCGGATCCCGCCATCCCTGCAGCACATGGACCGGGCAGCCCGTCTCGAGCGGGGCATCGAGGAGCAGGTGGCCTCGGCCGTCCTCGATCAGCCGGTGGGTGATCGGATAGCCCTCGGGGGCGTAGGGCGAGGGGCGCAGATAGACGCCGTCACGCAGAAGCGTCTCGCGGATGTCGGGCGTGAACGCGTCCCACATCAGCCGTTCCGTGAAGTCGACGGCCGGGGCGACGAGCACCAGGGACGTCGGCGCGGAGCGGGGCCGGGCGGCCCGCATCGCGCGGTTCGCCAGCAGGGCGAGCCAGCCGCCCATAGACGAGCCGACCAGGACCGGCGGCTCCGGCACGAAGGCGTCGAGGACGGCCATCGCCTCCTCGAGCCAGCGCGAGATCGTCCCGTCCTCGAACCGCCCGCCCGACGCCCCGTGCCCGCTGTAGTCGAACCGGACGAAGGCTTGGCCCGCCTCGGCCGCCCAGGCGTCCAGGGCGTCGGCCTTGGCCCCGACCATGTCGGATCGGAACCCGCCGAACCACACGACGGGTGGCGCGCGGCCCGGCCTCGCCAGCACGGCGATCGGCCTGCGATCCTCACCGTGTCCCACCTCGATGTCGTGCCGCATGCTTAACCTGACCTCAACCGGATCGGCGGAGGCTGGGTGCCGCCCCTCGATCCCGCGAGCCGTATAATCCCGTGAGCCTCGCGCAGCGATCCCGTCCCGCCTTTCAGCGACCCTCGGGCCACCGGCTCGCCGGCATCACGATCCTCCAGGTCATCCCCGAGCTCGACGCGGGGGGCGCGGAGCGCACCGCCGTCGACATCGCGGCGGGCCTCGCGCAGGCCGGCGCGCGCTCGCTCGTCGCGAGCGAGGGCGGACGCCTCGTCGGCGAGCTGCAGAGCCGGGGCGGCGAATGGATCCCGTTCCCGGCCGGAACCAAGAACCCGATCGCGATGGCGTTGAACGTGCGCCGCCTGGCCCGGATCGCGAACGACGAGGGTGCGGCCTTGATCCACGCGCGCTCCCGCGCCCCGGCCTGGGTCGCGCTCGGCGCCGCGCGGGCGCTGGGCCTGCCGTTCGTCACGACCTTCCACGGAAGCTATGCAGGGCGCTCGGCCCCGAAGCGATTGTACAACTCGGTGATGGCCCGGGGCGACGCGGTGATCGCGAACTCCGCCTACACGGCGCGCCTGATCCGCTCGCTCTACCCGTCAGCGGCCGGCCGGACCCGGATCGTGCATCGCGGCACGGACCTCGCCCGCTTCTCGCCCGCGGTCGTCGCTCCGGAGCGCGTGAACGCACTCCGCCGCACCTGGGGCGTCGCACCGCACGAACGCATCGTGCTGCTCGCGGCCCGGCTCACCGGCTGGAAGGGACAGAAGGTCCTGATCGAGGCGGCGGCTCGGCTCGGCGCCGCAGGGATGAGAGACGTGGCCTTCGTCCTCGCGGGCGACCCGCAAGGGCGCGACGGCTACGTCCGGGAGCTCGAGCGGCTGGTCGCGGCGCAGCGGCTGGACGGCATCGTCCGCATCGTCGGGCACTGCACGGACATGCCGGCCGCCTACATGGCGGCCTCCGTCGTCACGGTGCCGTCGACCGAGCCGGAGGCGTTCGGCCGCTCGGCCGTGGAGGCGCAGGCGCTCGGCACCCCGGTCGTGGTCTCCGACCTCGGCGCGGTCCCGGAGACGGTCGTCGCGCCGCCGGACGAGCCGGCTGCTGTCCGGACCGGATGGCGGGTCGCGGCCGGCGACGCGGGCGCCCTCGCGGACGGGATCGCGGCGGCTCTCGCGCTCGGAGCGAGCGCACGCGACGGCATGGCGGCCCGGGCCCGCGCCCACGTGGAGCGCCATTTCTCGCTGGACCGGATGGTCGAGGCGACGCTCGAGACCTATGTCGACCTCCTCGGGCCCGTGCTCGATCGGGAGTGATCGCGACGTCAGAAGGCGAAGCTCCGGGGCGGCTCCGGCGCCTGAAACAGGCCCGAGGCCTGCTCGAAGAGCCTGCGCGGGATCATCCGCAGAGCCTTGGCGTCGTAGGGCAGGTGGGTCAGGTAGCGTCCCGTGAGAGCCCCGACCGCTGCCGCCTGGGCGGCATCCCGGCCCCGCTTCACCGGATCGCGATCGGGGCGCGTCGACATCCAGAGCTTGTGCGCGGCGAAGACACGGGGGTCGCTCGCGACGAAGCGCAAGGGGCCGCCGCGCTCGTCGATCACGACCGTCTCGAACAGGGGTGCGTTCTCGAGCCAGCCCGGACCGTCGATCGACACGGCGGCCAGGTCGTCGGCCGAGGGTCCGATCTCCTCCCGTTCGCTCCGCCAGGGCGGCTTCGGCATCGGCTTGATCAGATCGACGAGATATCCGGTCGCGTTCCTGGCCCGGAACGGCTCGGGTGTCCGTTCGAAGCTGCGATCGACCTTGCGAAGGAGGGCGATGAGGCTCCCGGCCTGCACGCCTTCGTCGGCGAACATTCGGAGGCGGCGCCTTGCATCCATCAACAGGTCGATGTC
This sequence comes from uncultured Enterovirga sp., assembly GCA_964244795.1. Lineage (GTDB taxonomy): Bacteria > Pseudomonadota > Alphaproteobacteria > Rhizobiales > Beijerinckiaceae > Enterovirga. The sequence goes on along the minus strand of CAXTKM010000204.1, from coordinate 3,282 downwards.
CAGCGTCGCCGTGATCCCTGGATCGACCTGCACGCCGGCCGCGGCCTCGTAGGCATAGATCGCGTTGGTGTCGACGATCCGAAGGCCGTTTCCGAGCAGACCGGCATCGTCGATCGCTCTCACGATCCGGGCCCCGAGAAGAGGCATTCCGCCAAGGTTGAGCGCGCGATTGATGGAGGCCTGCCGTGAGAGGCTCGCCGTCATGTCGGTCAATTGGGCCTTCGCGAGCTCGCGAGCGGCCTCCCATTCCCGCTTCTCGGTCTCCGTCTCCGGGGTGCGCAATCCGAGAGAGCGCTGGCGCCGCCCGCCTCGAGGCTCGTACGATGCCCGGACAAGGTAGTCGGCGCCCTTGCTGTTCTGTCAGATCAGGGAACCCCGAAAACCGCGCGCGCGACTGCGTGCAGCCCTCCAGGCGGAAAACCGCTGCTGCGTGTTGATCTGCTCGCGCCGCTGGTCGCTTTTAAGCTCCTGCCACACCATGGTTTCAACACTTCGGATGAGAAACGACCCGAAGTGTTGAAACTCGGATCGGGCTCGAGTTCAAGCGGATGCTCGATGGTCGGCTAAGCCGCACGCGCCTCCAGGAAGGTCGCGTGCTCGCGCAGCAGGTCCCCGGCCAGCGCCTTCGCGATGAGGGCACGCGTCTCGGCGACGCCGTAGAGCGCGACGAAGGAGCCGAAGCGTGGGCCGCGCGCCTCGCCGAGGAGGACGCTGTAGAGCGACCCGAACCAGGCCTGCGACACGCCGGGGCGCCCGTCCGGGCTCTTCGACTTCCCGGTCGTGTCGGGGAAATGCGCCCGTCCGACCTCGTAGACGACCGCCTGGAGGGCATCGGCATCCGTCGAGCCCTCGTGGCCCGAGAGGCCGGCGCCGAGATCGGCCAGCGCCGCCGCCTCCTGGTCCGTCGGGAGCCGGTAGGCCTTCGCGGTCCGGACGAAATCCCGGTAGTAGCGGACGGCGTGGCCGACCAGGCCGTCGAGCCGCGGATGCGTCTCGGGCGAGGCCTCCGGGGCGTAGCGCCGGATGAAGGCCCAGAGGATCGCGGGCTCGTCCGCGTTCGCGACCGCGACGAGGTTCAGCAGCATCGCGAACGAGATCGTCGCTGCCCGCTCGCCTGTCGTCGCGACGCTCTCGGGCGCGGGCGGCGTGCCGGCATGGATGTGCCAGGCCGGGTTGCCGAGCCTGAGCTTCCAGTCCTGGCCGGGATAGCGCTCGAGGAAGCCGAGATACTCGTCGACGGCGCGCGGGATCACGTCGAAATAGAGCCGCTTCGCCTCGCGCGGCTTCGTGTACATGAAGAGCGCGAGGCTCTCCGGCATGCCGTAGCGGAGCCATTCCTCGATCGAGAGGCCGTTGCCCTTCGACTTCGAGATCTTGCGGCCCTCGTCGTCGAGGAAGAGCTCGTAGTTGAAGCCTTCCGGCGGCTCGGCCCCGAGGGCGCGGGCGATCTGCGACGAGAGCTTGACCGAGTCGATCAGGTCCTTGCCGGCCATCTCGTAATCGACCCCGAGCGCGACCCAGCGCATCGCCCAGTCCGGCTTCCACTGCAGCTTCGCGTGGCCGCCCGTGATCGGCGTCTCGAAGCGCTCACCCGTCTCGGGATCACGCCACACGAGCGTGCCGGACGAGGGCCGTGCCTCGTCGATCGGCACCTGCATGACGTGGCCGGTCTTCGGATGAAGCGGCAGGAAGGGCGAGTAGCTCGCGCCGCGCTCGGCCCGGAGCGAGGGCAGCATGATCGCCATCACCTCGTCGTAGCGGTCGAGGACGAGGCGGAGCGCGTCGTCGAAGCGGCCCGAGCGATAGCACTCGGTCGCCGAGAGGAACTCGTACTCGAAGCCGAAAGCGTCGAGGAAGCTCCGGAGCTGGGCGTTGTTGTGCGCCCCGAAGCTCTCATGCGTGCCGAACGGATCCGGCACCGCGGTCAGCGGCTGGTGCAGGTGGGTGGCCAGCAGCTCGCGGTTCGGGACGTTGTCCGGCACCTTCCGGAGCCCGTCCATGTCGTCCGAGAACGCGACCAGCCGGGTCGGGATCCGGTCTTCCGTCAGCACCCGGAACGCGTGCCGGACCATCGAGGTGCGGGCCACCTCGCCGAAGGTCCCGAGATGGGGAAGGCCCGACGGGCCATATCCGGTCTCGAACAGCGCCTCGCGCTTCCCGCTCCTGTCGAGCCGGGCCACGATCTTGCGGGCCTCCTCGAAAGGCCAGGCGGCCGCGGTCTGGGCGGCCTCGACGAGGGCGGGATCGAACGGCGTGGGCATGGAGCGGTCGGTTTCGCGTAAAGGTCTCCGTGATTAGGCGCGAGACCGCCCTCGGCACAACCTTCGAACGCGAGAGCACTACGCGCAGTGTAGCCCCTCATGGACGCAGAGGTTATGTTCCTTATCGCGCCAGGGGTGTCCCATGAAGATCAAAGTCGTCGTGCACGAGGCCGAGGAAGGGGGCTTCTGGGCTGAGGTTCCCGCCATCCCGGGCTGTGCCACGCAAGGGGACACCTTCGAGGACCTTCTTACGAACCTCTATGAGGCGATCGAAGGCTGCCTCAGCGTGGACGTGGCGTCCATTCGGTCGGGGGAAGGCCGCGTCCTCGAAACAGCAGTATGAAGCCGATCTCCGGCCGGGATCCTGCCCGGATCGTCGAGCGGCGCGGCTGGCGGCTTTTGAGGATCAACGGGTCGCATCACATCTACGGTCGGGAGGGGAGCGTGATGCGTCTTTCGATCCCGATACACGGCTCGCAGGCCCTGAAGATCGGGCTGCTCCGTGCCCTCGCGAAACATGCCGAGCTTCCGGACGGCGATCTTGAACCTTGACCATTCCGCTTGCGAGGGCAGTCGCTCTCGTCTGAGACGCGAGTCGACGAACGTAGACCTTTCCACCGCCGCGAAATCCGGCTTAGCTGCCTCGGCATGTGCCCGTGAGTATCGCGTTTGGGACGGAACGGAGAGGAGCGGCGTGACGGGGTCGGCGCCGTCCGGCTCCCATCAGAGCTCGCCGTCCTGCTCCGTCACGGTCTTGCGGCGGCGCCGCTGATCGAGGCCGCGCGCCTCGCCCCCCTCTGGGACGTACCGCCCATCGATGCCCTCCTGTCGGCCGGGCTCGCGGGGCCGGAGCCTGTCTATCGGGCGCTTGCGGCGGAGCTCGGCCTGCCCTTCCTCGATCCCGGCTTCCGGGTGCATCCGCAGGTCCGCTTTCCGGAGGCTTTGACCTGGGGAATAGCGCCCCTCGAGCCCGGGCTCGCGGGAGCAGAGTTCGTCCTCGCGCCAAGCGGGGCGACGTTCG
>CAXTKM010000203.1:0-7652 GCA_964244795.1 uncultured Enterovirga sp. | reverse complement strand
CATCTGGGTGTAGCCTTCGGTGGAGCGGTCCATCCACTGCACCATGAAGTGGCAGCCGATTCCGGCATAGGCCCGCATCCCGTCCGGCACGACGGTCGACGAGTTGTGCGGGCAGCCGGAGCAGAAGCCCGGCGTCCGGACCGCGATCTCGGCCGCGCTCGAGATCCGGGCCTGGTCCTCCTTCAGGCGCCGCACCCGGCCGGCGAGGTCGTCGTTGGGGTGGTATCGCAGCAGGCGCTCGCCGAGCGCGATCGCGATCTCGTTCGTGTCGAGCGCGCCCTTGGCCGGAAACAGCCAGGAGCCCTGTTCGTCCTTCTTGCCGATGCAGGCCGGCTGGTTCTGCGTGCCGTACAGCTCCTCGCGGACCTGGACCTCGATCAGCGAGCGCTTCTCCTCGACCACCATGATGAGGTCGAGCCCGCGCGCGAAATCGACGAGCTCCTGGCGGGACAGGGGCCAGGGGCAGGCCACCTTGTAGAGCCGGAGCCCCATGTCGCTCGCGCCCACCTCGTCGAGGCCGAGCTCCTCCATGGCCTCGCGGACGTCGAGATACGACTTGCCGACCGTGATGATCCCGACCTTCGGGTTCCGGCCGCCGGAGAGCACGAGGTGGTTCAGGTTGTTCGCCCGGACATAGGCCAGCATCGCGTCGCGCTTGAAGTCGTGCAGCCGGGCCTCCTGCTCGAGGAAGGGGTCCCGGACCCGGATGTTCAGGCCGCCGGGCGGCATCGCGAAATCTTCCGGGAGGACAATCTTCACGCGGTCGAGCGAGCCGTCGACGGACGCCGTCGATTCGATGTTGTCCTTCACGCACTTGAACGCCGTCCAGGCACCCGAGAAGCGCGACAGCGCGAAGCCGTGCAGCCCGTAATCCAGGATCTCCTGCACCCCGGCCGGGTTCAGGATCGGGCTCATCACGTCGACGAAGGCGAACTCAGACTGGTGCGCGACGGTCGAGGATTCGGCCGTGTGGTCGTCGCCCATGAGCGCCAGCACGCCGCCATGCCGCGAGGTGCCGGCCTGGTTCGCATGACGGAACACGTCGCCGGTCCGGTCGACGCCCGGACCCTTGCCATACCAGAGGCCGAACACGCCGTCGTAGCGGCCCTCGCCCCGGATCTCGGCCTGCTGCGCGCCCCAGATCGCGGTCGCGGCGAGCTCCTCGTTCAGGCCCGGCTGGAACACGACATGCGCTGCCGCGAGCGCCTTCTTCGCCTTGTAGAGGTTGAGGTCGAGCCCGGCGATCGGCGAGCCGCGGTAGCCGGACACGAGCCCGGCCGTGTTCAGCCCGGCCAGCCGGTCGCGCTCGCGCTGCATGAGGAGCATCCGGACGATCGCCTGCGTGCCGGTGATGAAGACCCGGTCCTTCGCGAGGTCGTACTTGTCGTCGAGGGAGACGCCGTGAAGCGCGGTGCCGGAAAGGCCGCTTGATCCGCTCATCGCCCGTTCCTCCAGGACCCCCTCGGCCGGTTCCCGGTCTCGGAAAGGGTCAGTAATGCTGACATAACGGCCCCGTCCGGTCAACGCGCTGGAACCGTTCTCGACAACGCGCCCCGGCCCCGGCCGTTCGGCGCTCCGGCGTCGCGGTTTCGCCGCAGTCCGGCGAGATGCTGGCACGATGCGCGGCGTCGTGGTTTACGGGGGCGTCAACGCCGCGCAGCCAGGGTCCGCGGCGGCAGAACCTCACCCCGGGACTTCTACCCCGGGACTTCTACCCCGGGACTTCTACCCCAGGACTTCTACCCCAGGACTTCTACCCATCGTGCGATCCCACTTCGCCGTCCTCCTTCCAGCGCTGGCGGTCCTTGCGAGCCCGGCCGAGGCCCATCCGCACGTGTGGGTGAGCGCGAAGGCGGAGCTCGTCTACGAGCGCGACGGCAAGATCGCGGCGGTGCGCCAGCACTGGACCTTCGACGAGGGCTATTCCGCCGTCGCGGTGCAGGGCCTCGACGCGAACGGGGACGGCACGACCTCGCCCGACGAGCTCGCCGACCTCGCCCGCCTGAATACCTCCTCGCTCGTCGAGTACGGCTACTTCACGTTCCTGAAGGCGAACGGGGCGAAGCAGGTCTTCGCGGCGCCGCGCGGCGAGAGCATGTCCTACGAGAACGGCCGCCTCATCCTGCGGTTCGAGCTGCCGCTCGCGACGGCCGCGGCCGGCCGCACGGTCGTGCTCGACACCTTCGATCCGAGCTTCTTCGTCGATTTCGAGACCGCGCCCGGCGACGACGCCGTGACGCTCGCCGGCGCGCCGGCCGGCTGCACGCTCCGGATCTCGCGGCCGAAGCCGCAGGGCGCGGCCGATGCGAAGCCGGAGAGCTTCTTCCAGAACCTCGCCGGAGCGTCCGGCTTCGCGTCGTCCTTCGCCAGCCGGGCGATGGCCGTATGTCCGTAGAGGCGCTGTCGCGCGCCTCGGCCGAGCCGCCCTGGCGGCATCGGCTCGCTCTGGCGGCGCTGGCGATCGCGCTCGTGGCCGGTCTCGTCGCGCTCGCGGCCGCCGGCGTCGCTCGGCCGACACCCGTGCCGCGCGGGCCGCATCCGTTCGGGCTCGGCGTCGGCGAGAGCGCGGCCGCCGCGAGCGGCCTCGCCGGGCTCCTGCTCGCCTGGCAATCCGCCTTCTTCACCGCTCTGCGGGGCGCGCTCGCGACGCTGCGGGACGGCGGCGGCGGCGCGCCGCTTCTTCTCGCGATCGGCTTCGCCTACGGGGTCTTCCACGCGGCCGGGCCGGGGCACGGCAAGGCGATCATCGCGGCCTACATCGTGTCGAGCGAGCGGGCGCTCGCCCGGGGCCTCGCGGTCAGCCTCGCGGCCGCCCTCATCCAGGCCGGGGTCGCGATCGGCCTCGTCACGGCGGTGTTCCTCGTGCTCGGCGGGACGGCCGCCCAGATGGGCCGCACCGTCCAGGGCGTCGAGATGGCCGGATTCGCGCTGGTCGCCGGGCTCGGGGCGCTGCTCGTCTGGCGCAAGGCAGGCGCGATGGCCGCGCTCGCGGTCGATCGCGGCACAGGCTCGACGAGCCGGGAGGCCTGCGCCTGCGGGCCGGTGGACCCGGCCGCGACGGGCGGCACGTTCGCCCAGATGGCGGTTGTTGCGCTCGGGGCCGGCATCCGGCCCTGCGCCGGCGCGATCGTGGTCCTCACGCTCGCCCGCGCCTACGGGATCTTCGCGCTCGGGATCGCGGCGACGCTCGCCATGGCGCTCGGCACCGCGATCACCACAGGCACGCTCGCCCTGGTCGCGGTCTACGCGAAGCGGGCCGCGCTCCGGCTCGCCTCGGGCCGCAGCCGCGGCGTCGCGCTCGCGGCCGCCGGAGCCGAGCTCGCGGCGGCAGCCTTCGTGCTCGTGATCGGGCTCGCGCTCATGGCCGGAATCTGGGACGGCGTCGGGGGGACGTGACGCCGCCGCCTCGGCTTGCCGCCACCCGCTCCTGCCCGTATTCGGACAGGACCCGGGCGGGCCGGGCCTCTTTCGCGGATCCGGCTTGACCGACTACATCCCGCCGTTCCCACCGCGTCCGGCCACCATGCTGCCCCCGCTGGAGCTGATCCGGCGCGCGCGCCGGAACCTGCTCGAGGTCTGGACCGAGAAGGCCTTCCGGTCGCAGCTCATGCACGTGAAGCTGCTCGCCCGCGACCTGTACATCTGCAACAGCCCGGACACGATCCAGCACGTCTTCAGCAGCCACAACGCGGCCTTCGAGCGGAAGTCGCCGCAGATGCGCCATGCCCTCCAGCCGCTCCTCGGCGATGGCCTCTTCATCTCGGACGGGGCGACCTGGCGGCGGCGGCGGAAGCTCGTCGGGCCCGTGATCCACGTCTCGAAGCTGCCGGTCTTCGCGCCGATCATGGTCGACACCGTCGTCGAGGCCCGCGACCGCTGGGCGGCGTCGCCGGACGGATCGACGACCGACGTCCTCTCCGAGATGGCGGAGCTCACGGCCGAGATCATCTGCCGGACGATCTTCGGGCGCGCGCTCGGGAGCGAGCACGCGCGTGAGGTGGTGAAGGGCTTCAGCGACTACCAGCGCCTCGTCGGCCAGACGGACGCGCTCTCGCTGCTGGGCCTGCCGGACTGGCTGCCGCGCTTCCGCAAGCCGGGGCTCCGGAAGGCCACGGCCCGCATCCATGCCGTGCTGGACGGCATCATCGCGGATTACAGGGCGCGCGGCGACGCGGGCGACGAGTCCGTCATCGGCCACCTGCTCGACGCGACCGACGAGGAGACCGGGGAACCGCTCGACGACGAGGCGCTCCGGAACGAGGCCGCCGTGATCTTCATGGCCGGGCACGAGACGACCGCTAACACGCTGGCCTGGGCCTGGTTCCTCCTCTCGCAGGCGCCGGGCGTCGAGGAGCGGCTGCATGCCGAGCTCGACACCGTGCTCGGCGGCCGGGCGCCCACCCTCGTGGACGTGCCGCGCCTGCCCTATGCCCGCGCGGTCATCGAGGAGACACTCCGGCTCTATCCGCCGGTCCCGATCCTGGCCCGCGAGGCGCTGGAGGACGAGACGCTCCGCGGCCGCCCCGTCCCGAAGGGGTCGATCGTGATGGCGGTCCCCTGGCTGATCCACCGGCACGTGCTGCTCTGGGACAAGCCGGACCACTTCCAGCCCGAGCGGTTCCTGCCGGGAGGGTCGGGGCCGCCGTCGAAATTCGCCTATATCCCGTTCGCGATCGGGCCCCGGATCTGCGCCGGCCTCTCGTTCGGGCTGACCGAATCCATCCTGTGCCTCGCCGTGCTGGCGCAGGGTTTCCGGCTCCGGCTCGCGCCCGGCCACGTCGTCCAGCCCGTCTGCCGGCTGACGCTTCGGCCGGGCGAGACCCTCCCGATGCGGATCGAGCGGCGCGCGCCCGGCCCGGGCCGGGCGGCCGCGCCGGCGGTGCCCGATGCGCCGGCCGCCGCTCCGGCCTCGGCCGGCTGCCTTCACGCGGCGGGCTGAGGGCCGCCAGGACCCCTGGCGGTCTACGACCAAAGACGCGGCGGCCGGGCGCGCGAGCCCTGGACAGCGGTTCGGCTTCGGCTAGTGTCCCGCCCAACAGGCCACAGAGCCGGTCGGGACGGAGACGCAACCATGATCATCACCCGCAGAACCTTCGCATCCGGGCTCGCGGCCGGCGTGGCCGCGCCGGCGCTCATCGGACGGGCCGGCGCCCAGGGCGCGACGGTCAAGTTCGGCATGGTGGTGCCGACCACGGGAGCGGCCGCCGAATCCGGATCCTTCGCGCTCAGCGGCGCCCGGATCGCCATGGAGGCCGTGAACAAGGCCGGCGGGATCCTGGGCAAGCCGCTCGAGATCGTGTCCGAGGACGACCAGACCACCAATCCCGGCGCGGTCCTGGCCTTCTCGAAGCTGTCGAGCCAGCCCGACATCGTGGCCTTCCTGGGCTCGATCCGGTCGACCCAGATGCACGCCATGGCGCCCGACATGCTGAAGGCCGGAAAGCCGGTCGGCTTCGGTGGCACGGATCCGCAGCTCACGAAGCTCGGCAACCCGTGGCTCTTCCGCTTCCGGCCGAACGACAGTTACTCCGGCAAGGTCATCGCGCAATACGGCGCGGCCGAGCTTGGCAAGAAGAAATGGGCCGTGCTGCATTCGACCGATGCTTTCGGCACCGCCGGTGGCAAGGCGTTGAGCGGAGCGCTGGAAAAGCTGGGTGCTCCGGCTGTTCTCGATCAGGGCTATGCCAACCAGAGCCAGGACTTCACCCCCGTCGTGCTCGCGATCCGGCAATCGGGCGCCGACGTGATCGGGTCCTACTTCACCTTCGAGAGCGACCTCGGCATCTTCGCCCGCCAGCTTCGCCAGCTCGGCGTGACGATCCCCTGGGTCGGCTCGCCCTCGATCGTGAACATCACGGCGCTGAAGCTCGCCGGGCCCGCGCTCTTCAACACCTTCGGGGTCGCGGATTACGCCGAGGATTCGAGCCCGGAGGCGAAGAGCTTCGCGACGGCCTACCGGGCCCTCCGCAAGGTCGCGCCGGACAACCAGTCCTCCTGGACCTACGACGCCGTGACGGTGCTCGCGATGGCGATCAACAAGGCCGGCAAGACCGACCCGCAGGCCGTCCGCGAGGCCATGGTGGCGATCCGGGGCCACAAGGGCGCGGAGGGCACCTACACCTTCGACAAGAACGGCGACGGGCTGCACGGCTACAACATCGTCAAGAACGAGAAGGGCGAGATCAAGTTCGACAGGCGGATCGACTTCGATCCGCCGGCGTGAGGGTGGTTTCGCGCGTGCGTGTTCGAGACGGCGCCCACCAGGTCGGTCATTCCGGGGCGGCGAAGCCGAGCCCGGAACCCATGGACGTCGACCTCGTCGATCGTGGCGGCCACGGTGCGAAGCGTCAGCCCTCGGCGTTTATGGGTTCCGGGTTCTCGCTTCGCGAGCCCCGGAATGACAGCCGTGGCACCGTAAGAGGCGTCCAGAATCGGCGTCTCGTCCTCGCCAAGCGGTAACCTGATGGATCTCGCGCTCCAGCTCCTCTTCACCGGCATCGGCATCGGGTCGGTCTACGCGCTGGTCGCGCTCGGCTTCGTGCTGATCTTCCGGGCGACCAACGTCGTGAACTTCGCGCAGGGCGAGTTCTCGATGGTGGCCGCCTTCCTGATGGTGCTCTTCGCGGTCAAGCTCGGCCTGCCGTACTGGGTCGGGTTCCTGCTCGCGCTCGTCGGGATGGCTTTGCTCGGCGGCGTGTTCAACCTCGCAGTCTACTACCCGCTCCGCCACCGGACCTACCTGCCGGTCATCATCTCGACGATCGGGGCCTCGATCCTGCTCGCGAACGGGACGCTCGCCCTGCACGGTCCCGAGCCGGAGGTCCTGTCCGGCTGGTTCGAGACGGGCGGGTTCCTGGTCGGCCCGGTCTATCTCGACAGCCAGTACCTCATCATCATCGCGGTGACCGCGATCCTGGTCGTGCTGCAATATTGGTTCTTCGAGCACACGCTGCTCGGCAAGAAGCTGCAGGCGACGTCGCAGGACAAGGAGATGGCCTCTCTCCTCGGCATCCCGGTCGCGACCATGATCATGATCACGTTCGTGTACTCGGCCGTGATCGGCGGGGTCGCCGGGATCCTGGTCGCCCCGATCTTGTTCGTGTCGATCCACATGGGCGCGGCGATCGCTCTGAAGGCGTTCGCGGCGACGATCATCGGGGGCTTCGGCGACGTCACGGGCGCGATCATCGGGGGCATCGCGCTCGGCGTGATCGAGACCTTCGGGGCGGCCTACATCTCGGTCCCCTACAAGGACGGGTTCGCGTTCCTGGTGCTGATCGCCTTCCTGGTCTTCCGTCCGCAGGGCCTCTTCGGCGAGCGCGTGGCCGAGAAGGCATGAGCGTCGGAGGCATGAGCGTCGGGGGCATGACCGTCCGGGCGGATCGGCAGCGCGGCAGGAGCGACGGGACATGAGCGCGCTCGCCCGCAGCGGCACCGATGCCCGTCCGCGCGTCCAGTGGGGCGTCGCGCTCTTCCTCGGGATCACCGTCGCGGCCATCCTGCTGGCCGTGCTCGTGCCGAAATCCGGCTACACCCTGAACATCCTGATGCAGGCCACGACCTACGCGATCGCGGTCTTGGGCCTCACGATCGTGCTCGGGCTCTGCGGGCAGATCAACCTCGCGCAGGCCGCCTTCTTCGGGCTCGGGGCC
>CAXTKM010000202.1:0-7683 GCA_964244795.1 uncultured Enterovirga sp. | reverse complement strand
GCAAGGAATACGGCACCGGCTCCTCGCGCGACTGGGCCGCGAAGGGCACGAACCTGCTCGGGGTCCGGGCGGTGGTCGCCGAGAGCTTCGAGCGCATCCACCGCTCGAACCTCGTCGGCATGGGCGTCATGCCGCTCGTGTTCCAGGGCGAGGACGGCTGGGCCTCCCTCGGCATCCGGGGCGACGAGACCGTGACGCTCGAGGGCATCGCGGAAGGCCTCGCGCCGCGCAAGAAGATGACCCTGGTCGTGACCTCGCCCGACGGCACCGTGAAGAACGTGCCGCTCGTCTGCCGCATCGATACGCTGGACGAGCTCGAGTATTTCCGGAACGGCGGCATCCTGCCCTACGTCCTGCGCCAGCTCGCGGCGTAGGAGCCCGGCTGAAAGGCTGCTCCTACGGCGTCATGCTGAGGAGCGGCCGCAGGCCGCGTCTCGAAGCACGCACCACGCTCGTGCGTGCTTCGAGACCGCGCATCCCGCGCCTCCTCAGCCTGACGCCGTCAGGAGTTCGCGGCCGGACCTGAAGGGCGGCGGGGGACGGGTCAGCCGTTCCGTCCTCACGGCACGAACACCAGGAACAGGTACGTCGCGAAAACGACGATGTGGACGAAGCCGAACAGGATGTTCGTGCGCCCGGTCGCGAAGGTCAGGATGCTGATCACGAGCGTCAGCACGAGGAGCACGATCTCGCGCGGCTCGAGCCCGAGCACGAGCGGCGCGGACAAGTAGAGCGCCACGCAGGCGACCGCCGGGATGGTCAGCCCGATCGTCGCGATCGAGGAGCCGAGCGCGAGGTTGATGCTGCGCTGGAGCTGGTTCCGGCGCGCCGCCCCGATCGCGGCCACGCTCTCGGGCAGCAGGATCAGCAGAGCCACGACGACCCCGACGACCGCCTCCGGGGCCCCGGCCCGGGCCGTCCCGATCTCGACCACGCTCGCGAAGGTCTTGGAGAGGAGTATGACGCCGAGAAGCGACAGCAGCAGCAACGCCGCGCTGACCAGGATGCCGCGAAGGGGTCCGGACCCGTCGAAGGATTCCCCATGGGCATCGCCGCTCGCGACGAAATGGTCGCGGTGGCGGACGGTCTGGTTGTACAGGAACGCGCCGTAGAGCGCGATCGTGACCAGGCTCACGAAGACGAGCTGGCTCGCGGAATAGACCGGGCCCGAGGTCGTGAGGGTGTAGTTCGGCAGCACCAGCGACAGGGTCGCGAGCGGCGCCAGCACGGCGAGGTAGGCGCCCGCCCCGGGCACCCTGAAGCCGAGCTCGCCATGCCGGAGCCCGCCGACCACGATGCAGAGCCCGACGAGCCCGTTGCAGACGATCATGATGACGGCGAAGACCGTGTCGCGGGCGAGCGCCGGGTTCGCGTTCGGCTTCAGCATGAGCGAGGCGATCAGCGCGACCTCGATCACGGTCACGGCCATCGTGAGGACGAGCGTGCCGTAGGGCTCGCCGGTCCGGCCCGCGATGGCCTCGGCGTGGTGGACGGCGGCGAAGACCGTCCCGAGCAGGATCGGCACGAGGCCGATCTGGAGCGCGATCTCGATCGCCGGACGCTCCGTCCCGATGCCGCTCGCGATCAGCCCGAACGTGATCAGCGCCCCGACGGGAAAGGTCCAGTTCGTCACGAGGTCATCTCCGCCGTTCGGTCGATCGGGCCGACGCGGCCGCCCGCCGCCCCTCTCTATCAGGCTCGGTCGGGATCGCCGGCCCATCGAACGGGTCCGCGCGCTTCTGCCGAGGGCCGGGCCGGCTCGCCCCCGCGACCGCGCCGCTCACGATCCATGAACCGAGAACGTGATATGAAGGCGAGATGACCGTTCGGGCGCCGTGACGCCGCGCGGCGTCCGGATCGATCGGGGGTAGGCAGCCTTGAGGAAATACTTCGGCACGGACGGGGTCCGGGGCCGGGCGAACGGGGTCATCACCCCGGAGCTCGCGATGAAGATCGGCCAGGCGGCCGGCCTCATGTTCGTGCGCGGCGACCATCGCCACCGCGTCGTGATCGGCAAGGACACGCGACTCTCCGGCTACATGATCGAGACGGCGCTCGTCGCGGGCTTCACCTCGGTCGGCATGGACGTGCTCCTGCTCGGCCCGATGCCGACCCCGGCGGTCGCGATGCTGACCCGGTCGATGCGGTGCGACCTGGGCGTCATGATCTCGGCCTCGCACAACCCCTACGAGGACAACGGCATCAAGCTGTTCGGCCCGGACGGGTTCAAGCTTTCGGACGATGCCGAGCGCGAGATCGAGGTGCTGATCGACGCGAACCTCGCGAGCCGGCTCGCGAAGTCGGAGGCGCTCGGGCGGGCGAAGCGCATCGAGTCGGTCCATGCCCGCTACATCGAGTTCGCGAAGCGGACCCTGCCGCGCCACATGGATCTCGAAGGCCTGCGGGTCGTCGTCGATTGCGCGAACGGCGCCGCCTACAAGGTCGCGCCCGAGACGCTCTGGGAGCTCGGCGCGGAGGTCATCGCGATCGGGGTCGAGCCGGACGGCTTCAACATCAACCGCAAGGTCGGCTCGACCGCGCCCGAGGCGCTGGCCGCCAAGGTGCGCGAGCTGCGGGCCGATGTCGGCATCGCGCTCGACGGCGACGCCGACCGGGTCATCGTCGTCGACGAGAAGGGCGGCCTGGTCGACGGAGACCAGCTCATGGCGGTGGTCGCCCGCTCCTGGCAGGAGGACGGCCGGCTCGCGAAGCCGGGCGTCGTCGCGACCGTGATGTCGAACCTCGGCCTCGAGCGGTTCCTCGGCGGGATCGGCCTCGATCTCGTCCGGACCGCGGTCGGGGACCGCTACGTGCTCGAGCACATGCGCCAGCACGGTTACAACCTCGGCGGCGAGCAGTCCGGCCACATCATCCTGTCGGACTACATGACGACCGGCGACGGCCTGATCGCGGCTCTCCAGCTCCTGTCGGTCGTGAAGCGGCGGGACAAGCCGGTCAGCGAGATCTGCCACTGCTTCGATCCGCTGCCGCAGATCCTGAAGAACGTGCGCTACCGCGAGGGGCAGCCGTTGCAGGCCGATTCCGTCGTGACCGCGATCCAGGACGCCCGCACCCGCCTCGGGGCCGCCGGCCGCCTCGTGATCCGGCCCTCCGGCACGGAGCCCGTGATCCGCGTCATGGCGGAGGGCGATGACCGCGACCTCGTCAACCGGGTGGTCGACGACGTGGTCGATGCCGTGACGCGGGCCGCGGCCTGAGGCGAGCCATCCTGCGTGCCGAGGAGCTTCGGACGAACCGCTCGACTGTCATTCCGGGGCTCGCGAAGCGAGAGCCCGGAACCCATAAACGCCGACGATTGCCGCTGTGTGTCATTGGCGTCACGATGTCCGGCGTCGGTGTTTATGGGTTCCGGGCTCGGCTTTGCCGCCCCGGAATGACACCCGGACGCGTGACCGATCACCCCCGCGCGACCGCTCCGGCCCGCGCGGCCAGGAACGCGCCCGCCTCGGCCAGGATCGGGGCCTTGCTCCGGAACGGCAGCGAGAGCGCGAGCAGCGTGTCCTTGTGGTCGAGGCCCGGGAAGACGCGCTCCTGGACCGGCACGCCGGCGCGTCGGAGCTTCGCCGCGAGGTTGACCGTGTGCCGGGGCCGGACCGTGTCGTCGGCCGCGCCCGTCGCGAGATAGGCCGGCGGCGAACCCCCGCCCGCGAAGGTGATCGGCTGGGTCGCGGCGAGATCGGGCGCCGCGCCGAACACCTCCCGGGCCGTACCGGGATCGAGCGGCAGGAAGTCGTAGGGACCCGACAAGCCGGCCAGGGCCCGGATCGCGCCGCGCGGGACGCCGGCCCGGCCGAGATAGCGGCCGTCGAAGGCCAGCATCGCGGCGTTGTAGGCGCCGGCGGAATGGCCCGCGAGCACGATCCTGCCGCCGTCGCCGCCGAACCGGGCCGCGTTCGCCCGCGCGAACCGGACCGCGGCCGCGCTGTCGTCGAGGAAGTCCGGGAACCGCACCTCCGGATAGACCCGGTAATCCGGGATCACGGTCACGAAGCCCTGGGCCGCGAACGCGGGGCCGATGAACCCGTACTCCTCCTTCGAGCCGGTCTTCCAGGAGCCGCCGTAGAAGAACACGAGGATCGGGGCCGGGCCGGCCGGGGCTGCCGCCGGGACGTAGACGTCGAGCGTCTGCCGGAGATGCGGCCCGTAGGCGAGGTTCGACCCGGCCAGGCTCGCTCCGCCGTCGCGCGGCGCGACCGCGTCGAAGATCGCGAGCGGCGAGCAGCCCGCGGCCGCGAGGGCCGAGGCTCCGGCCGCGACGAGGCGTCGGGTGATGGTCATGACCGTCCTAAGCACCCGCGCCCGTCCTCCGCAACAGCGCCCGGCCCGCGAAGCCGCTGTGGAGAGCGCCGCCGTCCGGCGCCGCACCGCGCCGGCCCGGGCTATACGGACCGGACATGACCCTTCTCATCGATCTCGGCCGGACGGACGGCGACGTCATCGCGGGGCTCGATCTCGCCGAGCTCCTGGCGACGCGCCTCCTGGTCCAGGGCAACTCGGGATCCGGCAAGTCGCATCTCCTGCGCCGGCTCCTGGAGCAGAGCGCCCCGCATGTGCAGCAGGTCGTGATCGATCCGGAGGGCGATTTCGTCACGCTCGCCTGTCTCGGGCACGTCGTCGTGGACGCGGAGGGGTCGGAGGCGGACCTGCACCGGATCGCGGCCCGCGTCCGGCGCCATCGGGTCTCGGTCGTGCTGAACCTCGAGGGGCTCGACGCCGAAGGCCAGATGCGGGCCGCGGCCGCGTTCCTGGGCGGGCTGTTCGAGGCCGAGCGGGACCATTGGTATCCGGTCCTCGTGGTGGTCGACGAGGCGCAGCTCTTCGCCCCGGCGGCGGCCGGGGAGGTCTCGGACGAAGCGCGCCGGCTCTCGCTCGGCGCGATGACGAACCTGATGTGCCGGGGCCGGAAGCGCGGCCTCGCCGGTGTGATCGCGACGCAGCGCCTCGCGAAGCTCGCGAAGAACGTCGCGGCCGAGGCCTCGAATTTCCTGATGGGCCGCACCTTCCTCGACATCGACATGGCCCGGGCGGCCGATCTCCTCGGCATGGACCGGCGCGGTGCCGAGATGTTCCGCGATCTCGAGCGCGGCCGCTTCGTGGCGCTGGGTCCGGCTCTGTCGAAACGTCCCCTGCCGGTCCGGATCGGGGCCGTCTCGACGGAGAGCCGGAACGGCTCGCCCTCGCTCGTGCCGCTGCCGGCGCCGCCGGCCGACGCGCACGACCTCCTGTTCGCGCCGGGTGGCGGAGCCGAGGCGGCGCCGCGTTTGGAGCCGGCCCGCCCGCGGCCGACGCCGGCCGCGGACGTCCTGGTGGAGCTCGCGAACTACCGTCCGCCCCCGCGGCAGGAGCCTTTGGACGACCTGCCCGAGACGAGCCTGGCCGACCGCGAGGCGGCGCTGATCGAGGTGATGCAGGAGGTCCTGGCGGACAGGGACGCGGCCGCGACCTCGGTCGCGACGCTGTACCAGGACTTCACGGTCCGATGCCGCATCCGCAGGATCGGGGGCGAGGCGCCGGACCTGCCGGCCTTCCGGCGCCGCCTCGCGGTCGCCCGCGCGGGCGTCGGCGGACCGGTCGCGGGGCCGGAATGGGAGAGCGCCCAGGCGCTGGCGGCCGACCTGCCGGACGACCTCCACGGCCTGTTCCTGCTGATCGCCCGAGCCGCGCTCGCGGGCGACCCGACCCCGTCCGACGACGCGCTCGCGCGCGCCTACGGGACGAGCTCGGGCGGCCGCGCCCGGCGCATGATCGGCTATCTGGAGGAAAGGGGTGCGGTGGTGTGCCGGCGCGACCTCAGGGGCGCCCCGGTGATCGCCGTGCCGGCGCTCGGCTGCGAGACGCGGCCCGGGACGCCGGAGCCGGCGGCCCGGATGCGGGGCCGCCGGTAGAGGCCCTCAGCCTCTCCGCTCACCCCGACGAACGTCGGGGCCCAGGGCTGGCGGAAACGCTGGCGGAAGGCTGGGTGCCGGCTTTCGCCGGCATGAGCGGGAGCCGGATCGAGGAAACGGTGTCCCAGCTTTCGCCGGGAGGAGCGGGTCGAGGCGGCCTGCTCGGGCCTCCCCAGACCCGCGGTCGACGTCAGCCGAGCTGGTCGATCACGATGCGACGGAGTTCGTCGCGGGTCAGCCCGACGGGCTGAGGGCGCCACTCGCTCGCTCGAGGCGGGGTCTTGGCCGCGCTCTGGCCGCGGCGGCCCTGGTTGTCGGTGGAACGGTAACGATAGGTCTTGGTGGTCTCGGTGTGGGTGTGCACGTTCGTCTTTCTCGTCGGCGCGATGGCCGAATCTACGCGGAGAGCCGTGACGTCGCCATGACGGCACGGCATACGGGCCGGGACGGTCTCGGACTGAACCCAGGTCTGTCTGGAGAGGTCGGCGCTCCCTCGGGAGCGCTTCGCCGAGCCGACGGCGCGAGATCGCGCTGAAGTCCGTCGGGGCCGTGAGACGTATATGGGCGAGAAGCCCTCTCGCCGCAAGTCAGCTCGGCCGGGCGAGAGCCGCCGCTTCCCGGGCGAGGCCGCCGATCGAGGCCCAATCCCGGGCCGCGACGGCGGCGGCGGGCACCATCCAGGAGCCCCCGACGCAGGCGACGTTCGCCAGCGCGAGATAGGCCGGCGCGGCCGCGGCGTCGATCCCGCCGGTCGGGCAGAACCGCAGCTCCGGCGCGGGTGCCGCGACGGACCGGAGCCAGGCGATCCCGCCCACGGCCGCGGCCGGAAACAGCTTCAGGCAGGAGAAGCCGCGCTCGGCCAGCGCCAGCGCCTCCGACACCGTGGCGCAGCCCGGCATCGCGGGCAGCGCCGCACCGGCCAGCGCGTCGGCGAGGGCGGGAGAGGTGCCGGGCGTGACGATCATGCGGGCACCGGCCGCCACGACGTCCGCGATCTGAGCCGGCCGGATGACCGTCCCGGCCGCCACGATCGCGTCCGGCACGTCGCGCGCGATCCGCTCGATCGCGGAGAGCGCCCCCGGCGTCCTGAGCGTCACCTCGACGACCGGCAGGCCCGCCTCGACGAGCGTCCGGGCGAGCGCGACGGCCATGTCCGGGTCGTCGATCGTCACGACCGGGATCACGGGCGCGAGCGCCACGTAGCGGGCGAGGAGGTCGGATGTCGCGCTCATGGCGTTCTCTTCTCCCCGGTTGCGGGGAGAAGTCGAGTCGCGGCGCTACTCCGCCGGCACGGGCTGGAAGCCGCCCATCCCGCCCGCCCGTCGGGCGGCCCGCTCGGCTCGGCGCCGCACCCGCCGCGCCTTGCGGCTCGCCCGCCAGGCCGAGAGGTTCGCGAGGCCCATCAGCATCGCGGGCGTGAGCACCAGCGTCAGGATCGTCGCGAAGCCGAGGCCGAAGACGATCGCGGTGGAGAGGTTGATCCACCATTGCGTCGAGGGCGCCCCGACCGCGAGGTCGCGGTGCACGAAGTCGATGTTCACCCCGAACGCGACCGCGAGCACGCCGAGCACCGCCGTCACGGCGGTCAGCACGACGGGACGGGCGCGCTCCCGGCAGGTCTCGAGGATCGCGTCGCGGGCCGCCATGCCCTCCTCGCGGAGGCGGTCGTAGGTGTCGATCAGCACGATGTTGTTGTTGACGATGACGCCCGCGTTCGCGATCACCCCGATGCCGCCCATCACGACCCCGAAGGGCTGGCCCATCACCATGAAGCCGA
>CAXTKM010000201.1:449-7720 GCA_964244795.1 uncultured Enterovirga sp. | reverse complement strand
CCTCGCCCGGATCGGCGAGCGGGCGAGCGGCTCCGTCGCGGCGCTTCTCGCCCGACGCGACCGGTGCCTCGCCGTCATCCACGCGCTCGCGATCGACCCGAAGGCCGCGATCAAGACCCGGATCCATGGCGACTACCACCTCGGCCAGGTGCTGATCGCCCAGGACGACGTGTCGATCGTCGATTTCGAGGGCGAGCCCTCCCGTCCGGCCGAGGAACGCCGCCGGAAGGCGTCGCCGCTCCGCGACGTCGCCGGCATGCTGCGGTCCTTCGCCTACGCGGCGGACACGGCGGCCCGTGAGGTCGGGTCCCGGCTGCCGGAGGCCGCCCCCCGGGTCGGAGCGCTCGCCGCGGGCTGGCTCGGGCTGATCGAGGCGCAGTACCTCGCGGCCTACGAGGCCGCCACGGCGGCGACCCCGGTCTGGGTCGCGGACGAGCCGACGCGGCGCGCGCTGCTCCGCCTGCACCTCCTGGGCAAGGCCCTCTACGAGGTGAACTACGAGGCGAGCAATCGCCCCGACTGGATCGACACGCCCGTCCGGGGCGTGCTCGCCCTGCTCGACGACGAGGGAGCCGACGCATGACGGCAGCAACGACCATCCGGGACGCCCAGGGCCGAGCCCCGAAGGACGGCGCGAGCCGGCCGCAGGTGCGGCCCTCCTCCGCCATCCGGGTCGAGCCGGACGCGATCGCGGCGATCGTCGAGGGCAGGCACGGCGACCCCTTCGCGGTGCTCGGGCCGCACGACACGGGCGATGGCGCCTACGAGATCCGGGCGTTGCTGCCCGGCGCGCTGGCGGTCTCGATCCTGGTCGATGGCCAGGCGGACGCGACGCCGACGACCCGGCTCGATCCGGCCGGATTCTTCGTAGGCCGGGTCCGGTCCCCGCATCGGCCGGGATACCGGCTCCGCATCGAATGGCCGGGCGCTGTCCAGGAGACGCGCGACCCCTACAGCTACGGGCCGATCCCGGGCTTCGAGGAGATGGGCCAGGTCCGCGAGGTCGGCCAGGACGCGACGCAGCGGCTGCTCGGCGCACACGCCACGACGGTCGCGGATACCGCCGGGATCCACTTCGCGGTCTGGGCCCCGAACGCCAAGCGGGCCAGCGTCGTCGGCGACTTCAACGGCTGGGATGGCCGCCGCCACCCGATGCGGCTCCGCCACGAGGGCGGCATCTGGGAGCTGTTCGTCCCGGGTGTCGGGTCAGGGGCGCGCTACAAGTACGAGCTTCTCGGACAGGATGGATCTCGGCTCGAGAAGGCCGATCCCGTGGCCTTCTCGGCCGAGAAGCCGCCGGCCCAGGCCTCCGTGGTCCACGCCGCGGCGGCGCATGCCTGGCAGGACGACGCCTGGATCGCGTCCCGCCGATCGGGCGATGCGCGGGCGAAGCCGATCTCCGTCTACGAGTGCCACCTCGGCTCCTGGGCCCGCGTGCCCGAGGAGGGGAACCGGTTCCTGACCTATCGCGAGCTCGGCGAGCGGCTGATCCCCTACGTCAAGGACATGGGCTTCACGCATCTCGAGCTCCTGCCGATCACCGAGTTCCCGTTCGACGGGTCCTGGGGCTATCAGCCGGTCTCGCTCTTCGCGCCGACGAGCCGCTTCGGCACGCCGGCGGACTTCATCGGCTTCGTCGAGACCGCGCACGCGGCCGGGATCGGCATCATCCTCGACTGGGTGCCGGGTCATTTCCCGAACGACGCGCACGGGCTCGGGCTCTTCGACGGCACGCATCTCTACGAGCACGCCGACCCGCGCCAGGGCTACCACCAGGACTGGGGCACCTACATCTACAACTACGGGCGCCAGGAGGTGACGGCGTTCCTGGTCGCCAATGCCCGCTTCTGGCTCGAGCGCTACCATCTCGACGGGCTTCGCGTGGATGCGGTCGCGTCCATGCTCTACCTCGACTACTCCCGGAAGCAGGGCGAGTGGGTGCCGAACCGCTACGGCGGCAACGAGAACATCGAGGCGATCGATTTCCTGCGCCGCATGAACGAGACGGTCTACGCGACCGATCCGGGCGTCATGACGATCGCGGAGGAATCCACCTCGTGGCCCGGCGTGTCGCACCCCACCTATCGGGGTGGGCTCGGCTTCGGGTTCAAATGGAACATGGGCTGGATGCACGACACGCTCCTCTACATGTCGAAGGAGCCGGTGCATCGGCGCTACCACCATCACAACCTGACCTTCGGGCTGCTCTACGCCTTCTCCGAGAACTTCATGCTGCCGCTATCCCACGACGAGGTCGTGCACGGCAAAGGCTCGCTGATCGACAAGATGCCGGGCGACCGGTGGCAGCGCTTCGCGAACCTGCGCGCCTATTACGGCTTCATGTGGGGCCATCCCGGCAAGAAGCTCTTGTTCATGGGCTGCGAGTTCGGCCAGGAGCGCGAGTGGAACCACGACCGCTCGCTCGACTGGCACCTGCTCGAGGACGGGTTCCATCGCGGCCTGCAATCGCTCGTGCGCGACCTGAATGGCGCCTTCACGTCGATCCCGGCCCTGCACGAGTGCGACGCGGAGGCGGCCGGCTTCGAATGGCTCGTCCCGGACGACGCCGAGAACTCGGTGATCGCCTGGCTCCGGCGTGGCCTGGATCCCGACCGCGTCGCGGTGGTCGTGTCGAACTTCACGCCGATCCCGCGGATCGGCTATCGGATCGGCGTGCCGGTCCCGGGATTCTACCGCGAGGCCGTGAACACGGACGCGGCCGCCTATGGCGGATCGAACGTCGGCAACGGCGGCGGCGTCGCGACCGAGGAGGCCGAGAGCCACGGCCACCCCTATGCTCTGACCCTCACGATCCCGCCGCTCGCGACGCTGATCCTGGAGCGCACCGGCCCGTGACCCCTCTCGCCGGCCCGATGAAAGGACATCCCTCATGAGCCCACCCGTCCTCGATCTCACGGGCCAGGTCGCCGTCGTGACAGGCGCGTCCTCCGGCATCGGGGCCGCGACCGCGAAGGCGCTCGGGGCCGCCGGCGCCAAGGTCGTCGTGAACTACCACTCCGACCAGGAGGGCGCCGAGAGAGTGGTCGACGCGATCAAGCACGCCGGATCGGAGGCGATCCCGGTCGGTGTGAACGTCTCGCACGAGGACAGGGTGGCGCATCTGTTCGAGCGCGCCCGCGAGGCTTTCGGGACGGTCGACATCCTGGTCGCGAACGCCGGCCTGCAAAAGGATTCGCCGGCCGAATCCATGACGCTGCGGCAATGGGAAACCGTGATCGGGGTGAACCTCACGGGCCAGTTCCTCTGCTGTCGGGAGGCCATCCGCGAGTTCCTGCGGCGCGGGCCGAAGCCCGAGGTGAGCCGCGCCGCGGGCAAGATCATCTGCATGTCCTCGGTCCACGAAGTGATCCCCTGGGGCGGCCACGTGAACTACGCCGCATCGAAAGGCGGCGTGATGCTGATGATGAAGACGCTCGCCCAGGAATTCGCGGACCGGAAGATCAGGATCAACTCGATCGCACCCGGCGCGATCAAGACCCCGATCAACCACGACGCCTGGTCGACGCCCGAGGCGGAGAAGAGCCTCCTCCGCCTGATCCCCTACAGCCGCGTCGGCGACCCGCAGGACATCGCCAACGCGGCCGTCTGGCTCGCCTCCGACCATTCCGACTACGTCACCGGCACGACGCTGTTCGTGGATGGCGGCATGACGCTGTACCCGGGCTTCCAGGACAACGGTTGAACACTCCCGTGTACACACGCTGTGTGTGTCCCAGTCTCTCTGCATGGGCAAATGCACGCCGTTCGCCGATTTTCTCCGCGCCCAGCCGGTGTTGGAAGTCTCGCTGTCCTTCTCCGAGATCGAGGCGATCCTGGGCACTCCGCTACCACCGCGCGCACAGCACCAGCGCACCTGACGGAGCAACAATGCCGCGAACAACGTGACGACGCAGGCCTGGCTGGAGGCGGGATTCCGGACGGAACACGTGAACATGGCGGCTCGCCGCCTCGTTTTTCGGCGCATCGATCCCGACGCGCTGGTGCAGCGGGCGGGCCGCGGCAACCGGGAGAGTGGTCCAATTCATCTCGTGAACGGACGTCATCCTGCGTTCGGCGCCCTGAAGGACATCACGCGCCTCGTGCCCGGGGTCGATCTGACGGAGCCGGCGGACCCGGACTGGGCGGACGCCGCATGCTGATGGGAATCCCGCAATGAACTCGGCTGAGAAGACTGGACAGCTCGTCGAGACCGACATCCCGGCCCGGCTCGACCGGCTGCGCTGGAACCGGTTCCACACCCTCGTCATCATCGCGCTCGGGATCACCTGGGTGCTGGACGGGCTCGAGGTGACGCTGGCCGGCGCGATCTCGGGCGCGCTGAAGTCGAGCCCGACGCTGCGCTTCACCAACACCGACATCGGTTACGCGGGCACGGCCTACCTGCTCGGGGCTGTGATCGGGGCGCTCGGGTTCGGATGGCTCACGGATCGCTGGGGCCGGAAGAAGCTCTTCTTCATCACGCTCGCGCTCTACCTCGCGGCAACGGCCGCCACGGCGTTCTCGTGGAATCTCTGGAGCTTCTGCCTGTTCAGGTTCCTCACGGGCGCCGGGATCGGGGGCGAGTACACGGCGATCAACTCGACGATCCAGGAATTCGTCCCGGCCAAGTACCGCGGCCGCACCGACCTCATCGTCAACGGCTCGTTCTGGATCGGGGCGGCGCTCGGCGCCGGGGGCTCCGTCGTGCTGCTCAACCCGGCGCTCCTCGATCCGGAATACGGGTGGCGCCTCTGCTTCCTGATCGGAGCCGCCCTCGGGCTCGGCATCCTGCTCCTCAGGGCCTGGGTCCCGGAGAGCCCGCGCTGGCTCGTGATCCACGGCCGGAAACCCGAAGGCGACGCGATCGCACGCGACATCGAGAGCCACGCATCGGCGCGCGATGCGACGCCGCTCGACACGACGCGGCTCCTCGCCCGCACGCATACGCCGATCCGGGAGGTGGTAGATGCGCTCCTGCACGTTCACCGGACGCGCTCTCTCGTCGGGCTCGCGCTGATGAGCGCCCAGGCCTTCTTCTACAACGCGGTGTTCTTCACCTACGCGCTCGTCCTGACCGACTTCTACGGTGTCGGCACGGACAGGATCGGGCTCTACATCCTGCCCTTCGCGGCCGGAAACTTCCTCGGCCCCGTCCTGCTCGGACCGCTTTTCGACACGGTCGGCCGCAAGATCATGATCTCCGGCACCTACATCCTGTCCGGTCTTCTGCTCGCAGCCTCCGGCTACCTCTTCCAGCAGGAGCTGCTTTCGGCGACCGGCCAGACGCTCGCCTGGATGGTGGTCTTCTTCTTCGCGTCCGCGGCCGCGAGTTCGGCCTATCTCACGGTCGGCGAAACGTTTCCTCTCGAGGTCAGGGCGCTCGCGATCGCCGTGTTCTACGCGGTCGGCACGCTGATCGGCGGGGCGGCCGGGCCGATCCTGTTCGGCGCGCTGGTCGACACCGGGTCGCGCACGAGCGTGTTCATGGGATACCTGTTCGGGTCCGCGCTCATGATCGCGGCCGGGATCGTGCAGGCGATATGGGGTGTCGCGAGCGAGGGTCGCTCGCTGGAGGACATCGCGAAGCCGCTCTCCGCCGCGCCCTGACCGTCGAGCACACCGGAGAGAAGCGCTCTGCGGCCCGGTTCACTTTCAAAACAAGCGCCACGCTCTCGCGCGGCCCTGGCCCAAAGAAAAGGGGCCGCGCGTGGCGCGGCCCAAGTCTAGGGAGGAAACGCCCAAGGAGGGCAGCGACGGGGCGCGAGCGCGCCGCATCACATGAAGAGACAATACGGCGCCTGCTTTTCCGCGACAACGCGCAGCTGCCTCATCCTTGAGCACCGGACGAGCGAATTGTGGGTCACTGGCACATTCGGTAGCGTCCGCCGCGTCCATGGGGCTGAAGGTCCAGATGCAGGTGATCGGAGTGGAAGACGTCCGAGCCCGGGCCGAGCACCGTGGTGAACCATTCGCAGGCCGAGGTCCGGACCGCCTGGACGCCCGGGTCGTTCGCCCCGGAGACCGCGAGCCGGCTGCCGTCCGCGAAGGTGAATCCCGCGACATCGAGCGCGAGGCCGTTCGCGTGCGCGCTCATCTTGGCACCGGGCTGCCGGTTGCGGCCGCGGCACTCCCAGCCCGGCCCGGTCTGGATCGCGGCCAGCGCCGCGCCCCGCCGCGCCGACAGGACGGGCGCCGCGCTCCGGCCGGCCCACGCGGCGAAGCTGAGCGCGAACCGGCAGGCCACGATCGGCCCGTCCGGCAACGCGACCGCGCGCCCGGCCTCGGACAGCCTCGACAGCCGGACCGGATTCTCGATCAGGCAGGCGCCGCTGCCGGATCGCGGCTGGGCCACGGACACGGCGAGCACACCCGCCGCCCGAAGCTGCGCGAGGCAGCCGGACGGGTCGGGAAGCTCGACCGTCGAGGATGGCGCGGGCGCGGCCCGATCGGGCGCCGGCCCGCTCGGTGCCGGCTTGGACCCGATCTCCGCCGGTCGCGGGGGCGGCAGGGGCTGCGCCCGAAGCCCGCCGAACGGCGTGGCCAGGACTGCGGCTGCGGCCGCAAGCGTACGGAGCGATCTCACGCCCGCACCGTCACGATTCGCCCGCCTGCGGCAACCCCCATGCGGTTTCGCCCTTGCCTCGGGACGATCCAGCCTGTCCGGAGCGCCGTGCGTCCTTCAAGGCTCCGCTCCGCTTCGCACCTCAGGATGAGGGCGGTGGTGGAACCACCCACCTCCTCATGCTGGAGACCTGTGCGCGAACGACGCTTGTCATCCCCGGCCGGAGCGGAGCAGCCGCCGGGGATGACACCGGGGTGTTCCGCGCAAACGTCTCCATGCTGAGGTGCCGCGAAGCGGCCTCGAAGCACGCACGGCGGCAGGCTCGACTTTCCGAGGAGTCCGCGATGATGGTCGGCCCGCAGGGGGGAATGCAGCGGCGCGGCCCGGTCCGGGCCCAGGAGAGCGTGCCGTGAAGCCCGTCGTGCTCCTGCTCGGCGGCTCGGGGCAGCTCGGGACAGAGCTTCGCCGGGCGGCGGAGTCGGTCTGGAGCATCACGGCTCCGGAGAGGGCGGCGCTGGAGGTCACCGATACCGACCGGGTCGCGAGGCTCGTCCAGGACCTTCGTCCGGACATCGTGGTCAACACCACCGCCCTGCAGCTCCTCGATCTCTGCGAGTCCCACCCCGAACAGGCGCTCGCGATCAATGCCGAGGCGGTCGGCTTTCTGGCTCGGGCCGCACGGGACGTCGGCGCCCGCCTCGTGACGATC
>CAXTKM010000201.1:0-439 GCA_964244795.1 uncultured Enterovirga sp. | reverse complement strand
CTCGACGGACTACGTCTTCGACGGCGCGAGCCGGGTTCCCTACCGGGAAACCGATGCGGCGGAGCCGATCCAGGCCTACGGCCGGTCGAAGGAGGCGGGCGAGAGGGCCGCCCGCCTGCTCCACCCGGACGGTGCCTTCGTGATCCGAACCTGCGGCCTCTACGGGCGATCGCCGAGCCGGCAGAAGGGCAATTTCGTCGTGAACCGCCTCTCGGACGCGCTCGCGACCGAGCGCCTCGAGGTCGGCTGCGACCTGCGGCAGCACCGGATCCATGGCGCGCTCGTCCCGCGCAAGATCGAAAAGGGCCGACGCATAGCGCCGCGCAACACCCGATACCCCTGGTCCCGCGTCAGCCACCGTCGCTCTCTTCTCGTCTCACGGGTCGATCCCGAAACCGCCGGAATGTCCGGCGCCGGGATCCCATCAGGTCTCGTGATT
>CAXTKM010000200.1:0-7736 GCA_964244795.1 uncultured Enterovirga sp. | reverse complement strand
TCATCTTCAACCAGGTCAAGGGCGGCTTCACGGTCGATCTCGACGGCGCCGTGGCCTTCCTGCCGCGCAGCCAGGTGGACATTCGCCCGATCCGCGACGTCACGCCGCTGATGCACAACCCGCAGCCCTTCGAGATCCTCAAGATGGATCGCCGCCGCGGCAACATCGTCGTGTCGCGCCGCACCGTCCTCGAGGAGAGCCGGGCCGAGCAGCGTTCCGAGCTCGTGGCCAACCTCGAAGAGGGTCAGGTCATCGACGGCGTCGTGAAGAACATCACCGAATACGGCGCGTTCGTGGACCTCGGCGGCATCGACGGCCTGCTCCACGTCACCGACATGGCTTGGCGCCGCGTCAATCACCCGAGCGAGGTCGTCAACATCGGCCAGACGGTGAAGGTGAAGATCATCAAGATTAATCACGAGACCCACCGCATCTCGCTCGGCATCAAGCAGCTCCTGGCCGATCCGTGGGAGGGCATCGCCGAGCGCTATCCGGTCGAGGCGAAGCTGAAGGGTCGGGTCACGAACATCACCGATTACGGCGCCTTCGTGGAGCTCGAGCCGGGGATCGAGGGCCTGATCCACGTGTCCGAGATGTCCTGGACGAAGAAGAACGTCCACCCGGGCAAGATCGTCTCGACCTCCCAGGAGGTCGAGGTGCAGATCATCGAGGTCGATCCCGTCAAGCGGCGCATCTCGCTCGGTCTCAAGCAGACCCTGCAGAACCCGTGGGAGGCCTTCGCCGAGCAGCACCCGGTCGGCTCCGTCGTCGAGGGCGAGGTCAAGAACAAGACCGAGTTCGGCCTGTTCATCGGGCTCGAGGGCGACGTCGACGGGATGATCCATCTCTCGGATCTCGACTGGAACCGTCCGGGCGAACAGGTCATCGACGACTTCAAGAAGGGCGACGTCGTGAAGGCGCAGGTCCTCGACGTCGATGTCGAGAAGGAGCGGATCTCGCTCGGCATCAAGCAGATGGCGGGCGACCCCTTCGCGGATGCGGGCGAGATCAAGAAGGGTCAGGTCGTCACCTGCGAGGTGCTCGAGGTCAAGGATTCGGGCATCGAGGTGAAGATCGTCGACACCGACCTCACGGCCTTCGTGCGCCGGGCCGAGCTCGCCCGCGACCGCGGCGACCAGCGCCCCGAGCGCTTCGCGGCCGGGGAGCGGATCGATGCCCGGGTCACGATGTTCGACCGCAAGGCGCGCCGTGTGACCCTGTCCGTGAAGGCCCTCGAGATGGCCGAGGAGAAGGAGGCGATCGCGCAGTTCGGCTCCTCCGATTCCGGCGCGTCGCTCGGCGACATCCTGGGCGCTGCCCTCCGCAAGGCCGGCGACAAGAAGTAGCGATCAGCTACCAGTCGATCGTCATCCCGGGCGGGCGAGTCCCGACCCGGAATCCAGACCGAAGCCCGCGCCGGAGACGGCGCGGGCTTTTTCATGTAGACGCCCCGCCATGTCGATTCCCCTCAGATACGCGGTCGCGATCGTCGCGGCCCTCTCCGGGTCCGCCGCCGCGCAGGCGCAGCAGACCGTCTTTCCTCCCGGAAGCGGTATCGGGCTCGTGCCGCCGAAGGGCATGAGCCCCGCATCGGGCTTCGCCGGCTTCGAGGATCGCGCGAACGGCGCCTCGATCCTGATGGCCGACATGCCGCCGCAGGCCTATCCCGAGATCCTGGCCGGGTTCACGCCGGAGGCGCTCGCGCCGACCGGGTTTTTGGCCGGCGCGCCTGCGGTCGAGTGGCCCGTCAAGGGTGGGGAGGGCCGCATGCTGCGCGGCCGTCAGACCGCGCAGGGCGTCGTCTACCGGAAGTGGATCGTCCTCGCGAAAGCCCCGAACGGGACCGCGATGATCAGCGCCCAGGCGCCGGAGATGCGCGCGAAGGAGCTTCCCGACGCCGCGATCGAGGCCGCGCTTCGAACGGTCGCGCTCCGGACGCCTCCGAGCCTCGACGAACAGGCCGCCGCCTTGCCGTTCACCCTCGGTGACAAGGCCGGGTTCCGGATCGTCCGGGTGCTCGCGGGGTCCGGTATCCTCCTGACGGAGGGTGTTCAGGACATCGTGCCGGACGCCTCCCAGCCGGTCGTGGTCGTGGCCTCGGCTCTCGGGGCGCCGGTCGAGCCGTCGAACCGGGCGGCCTTCGCCCGCCAAGCCTTCGACGTGATCGGGGGCGTGAGCGACCTCGTCGTCGACAAGGAGAGCGCGTCCGATCGCGGCGGTGCGAGCGGGATCCGGCTCGAGGGCCGGGGTGTCTACAGGTCGAGCGGAGAGGCGGTCTACGTCGTGCAGGTCCTCCGCTTCACCGCGGCCGGCTACGTCCGGATCGTCGCGATCTCGCGTTCTCTGGAGAGGGAGCGCTACGAGGCGAGGTTCACGCGGCTGGCCGAGTCCGTCGGGCCTCGCTGAACGGCCCGACGTGACAGCCGTGGCCGAAACGGCGGACTTGCGCCGCGTCCGACGGCGTGGTCGGATCGGGGTCGGGACGGAAACGCACGAGATATAGCCTTTGAACCTGCACAGGATGCTGCTGGAACGCGAGACGGCGGGGCGGCCGGTGACGGTCGGGATCGTGGGCGCGGGCAAGTTCGGCACCATGTTCCTGGCCCAGGCCCGGACGACGCGCGGCCTGCACGTCGTCGCGGTCGCCGACCTGAACGTCGCCCGGGCGAGATCGCAGCTCGCGACGGCGTGCTGGCCTGCTGAGCAGGCCGCGGCGACGTCGCTCGACGACGCTGCCGCCTCCGGCCGCACGTTCCTGACCGAGGATGCCCTGGCCATGATCGCGCATCCGGCGATCGAGGTGATCGTCGAGGCGACGGGCGACCCTGGAACCGGCATCCGGCTCTGCCTCGCGGCGATCCGTGATGGCAAGCACGTCGTGATGGTGAACGTGGAGGCGGACGCTCTCGCGGGCCCGCTCCTCGCGCGCCGCGCCCGCGAGGCCGGCGTCGTGTATTCCCTCGCCTGGGGCGACCAGCCCGCGCTCATCTGCGAGCACGTGGATTGGGCG
This sequence comes from uncultured Enterovirga sp., assembly GCA_964244795.1. Taxonomy (GTDB): domain Bacteria; phylum Pseudomonadota; class Alphaproteobacteria; order Rhizobiales; family Beijerinckiaceae; genus Enterovirga. The sequence goes on along the minus strand of CAXTKM010000200.1, from coordinate 4,726 downwards.
AGGGCGTCCGGCTTCACGGTGGTCGCGGCCGGCAAGGGCACGCGCTACCACCCCGCCTACCACCAATCGACGCCGGACACCGTCTGGGACATCCTCGCCCGCTACATGTCGTTCCGGGACGAGGATCGGGGCTCGATCAACCCCAAGATGTTCAACTCCTTCGTGGACGGAACGAAGTCCGGCATCGAGATGACCGCGGTCTGCAACGCGACCGGGCTCGTGTCGCAGGAGGAGGGCCTCGGCTTCCCACCGGCCTCCCGGTTCGAGCTCGCGGACGTGTGCAAGCCGAAGGACGTCGGCGGGACGCTCGAGCGGGCCGGCGTCACGGAGGTCGTGTCCTCGCTCCGGCGCGACGGGTCCGACGTTCCGCACCACCTCGCGATGGGCACCTACGTGGTCGTCGCCGCGGCCGAGGACAACGATTACACGCGGCGCTGCTTCCCGGAATACGCGATGCTCCCGGACCGAAGCGGCCGCTTCGCCGCGCTGTATCGCCCTATCCACATGATCGGGCTCGAGCTCGGCATCTCGGTCGCGTCCGTCGCCCTCCGGAGGGAGGCCACGGGCGCGCCAACCTGCTTCAACTCGGACGTGGTCGCGACCGCGAAGCGCCCGCTGAAGGCCGGCGAGATGCTGGACGGGGAGGGCGGGTTCTGCGTCTGGGGCAAGCAGACTCCCGCCGCAGCCTCCGTGCGGGAAGGGCATCTGCCGCTCGGGCTCGCGCACGGCGTGCGGCTGACGCGCGACATTCCGGAAGGCGCGCGCCTCCGCTGGAGCGACGTCGTGCTGGACGAGGCCGACATCGCGGTCCGGACGCGGCGCGAGATGGAGGCGGCTTTCGCGCCCGCCGCCTGAGAGGATCTGCGACCGCCCGCGAAAGCCTCGGCGTTTCGGCCTGCGCCGTCCCGCCTCAGCTCTCCGGCTTCAGCTTGCTCTGCAGCTTCTGCCGATCAGCGTGCTCGTAGGTTTCGGGAGCGTCGTAGAGCTTGCGCGTCGCCTCCTCGCGGATCGGATCGTTCGCACGATTCCTGGATCGCCCCCGGGAAAGGCCGAACACGAGCGCCCCGACCACGAGGAGGATGCCGAGAGCGAAGAGCCATTCGAGCGTCATGACCAAATTCCTGCGTTCCAGCGGTGAACACGGCGCCGGCCCGAGGGGTTCCCGGCTTGACAGGACGGGTCGGGAACGCACTCTCCGCTCTCAAGCAAGAAACGGATGAGGAACGCCCGATGAGAGCATTGACCAAGCTGGGCGGGGCCGTGCTGGCCCTCGCGTCCTTCGCGGCCCAGGCCCCGACCCAAGCCCAGACGGCATCGGTGTCCGACGGCGTCGTCCGGATCGGTATCCTGAACGACCAGTCCGGCGTCTACGCTGATTTCGGCGGCAAGTGGTCCGTCGAGGCGGCCCGGATGGCGGTCGAGGAGGCTGGCGGCAAGGTGCTCGGCGTCCCGATCGAGATCGTCTCCGCCGACCACCAGAACAAGCCGGACCTCGCCTCCTCCATCGCGCGCGGCTGGTACGACAACGATCGCGTCGACGCGATCATGGAGCTCACGGCCTCCTCGGTCGCGCTCGCGGTCCAGCAGCTCTCGAAGGACAAGAAGCGGATCACGATGGTGACCGGGGCGGCCACCTCCGACCTCACCGGCAAGGCCTGCACGCCCTACGGCTTCCACTGGGCCTACGACACCCGCTCGCTCGCGGTCGGGACCGGTGGCTCGCTGGTCGAGGCCGGCGGCGACAGCTGGTTCTTCCTCACCGCCGACTACGCGTTCGGCCACGCCCTCGAGGCGGACGTCTCGCGATACGTGACCTCGAAGGGCGGCAAGATCGTCGGCGCGGTCCGGCATCCGCTGGCCAGCAGCGACTTCTCGTCCTTCCTGCTGCAGGCGCAGAGCTCGAAGGCGAAGATCGTCGGCTTCGCCAATGCCGGCCTCGACACCAACAACGCGATCAAGGCCGCGGCCGAGTTCGGCATCGTCCAGGGCGGACAGCGCCTCGCGGCGCTCCTCTTCACCCTCGCCGAAGTCCACGGCCTCGGCCTTCAGGCCGCCCAGGGGCTCGTCCTGACCGAGGGTTTCTACTGGGACATGGACGAGGGGACGCGCGCGTTCAGCAAGCGCTTCTTCGAGCGCACCGGCCGGATGCCGAACATGGTCCAGGCCGGCACCTATTCGGCCGTTCGCCATTACCTCAAGGCCGTCGCGGCGGCCGGCACCGACGAGGCCGACGCGGTCGCGAAGAAGATCCGCGAGCTGCCGGTCGACGACGTCTTCGCCAGGGGCGGCAAGGTGCTGGGCAACGGCCGCATGGTCCACGACATGTACCTCTTCGAGGTGAAGAAGCCGTCCGAGTCGAAGGCACCTTGGGACTACTTCAAGCAGCTCGCGACGATCCGGGGAGACCAGGCCTTCGCGACCGCGAAGGAGAGCGGCTGCCCGCTCACGCCCTGAGGCCTCGTCCGCCTCGGCTGGCCCGAGGGTTCGGTCGGCGACGGGAACCTCGCATCCCGGTCACCGTTGGGGGGCGTTCGAGGCGGAAAGGCCTCGCCTTCAGCGGAGAGAGACCATGGTGGACGCGTCGCAGATCACGGAACATGCCGAGGTGCTGGGCTCGGACGGGAAGCACGTCGGTACGGTCGATCACCTCGACGGGCAGCGCATCAAGCTGACCAAGACCGACCCGGCTGCCGGCGGCACGCACCACTTCATCCACCTCGACTCGGTGGAGTCGGCGAAGGCCGGGACCGTGACGCTGAACAGGACCGCGTCCGAGGCGATGGACGAGTGGGGTGTCGAAGCGGTCGGCTGAGAGGCGTTCCGCGCTCCGACCCGCTCATGCCGGCGAACGCCGGCAGCCAGCTCCACCATTCGGTGAGACCCTGGGCCCCGGCTTTTGCCGGGGTGAGCGGTGCGGATGTTCAGCTGGCGAGATCGAATCCCCGAAGGCGCATCGCCACATCGCCGATCGCGCCTTCGTCGACATTGGCGAAGGCCAGCCTGAGATGGCCGTCCTGCCCAGGCCCGAAGGCCGCGCCGGGCAGCGTGACGAGACCGCGCTCGGCTGCCAGAGCCTCCGCGACCTGCCAGGACGACGCTGCCCCGAACGGGTGTCGGACATAGGCGAAATAGGCGCCCTGCGCGTCGATCCGCCAGCCGGGCAGGCCCGAGAAGGCGTCCCGGCACGCATCGCCCCGCCGGTTCATCACGGCTCGGTTCCCTTCGCGCCAGGCGTCGAGGCTCTCGATGCCCCAGGCGAGCCCGGCCTGCCCGACCCGGGGCGCGCAGATCTGCAGGCAGTCCAGCACCTTCGTGAGCTCGGGCATGAGCCCACGATCGGCCACGACCGCGCCGGCCCGGAAGCCCGGCACGCAGTAGCTCTTCGAGAAGCTGTAGAGCTGGATGACGCTGTCCCGCCATGCACCCGCGAGAAGTTCGTGCGGGCGGGCGAGGCTGGCCGGCCGGAAATCCCGGTAGGTCTCGTCGAGAACGAGGGTGAGCCCGCGCCGTCGACACAGGTCCGCGAAGCGGGCCACGATCTCGGGCGGGTAGACGGCCCCGGTCGGATTGTTCGGCGTGACGAGCAGGATCGCCCGGACCCGGCCGTCGAGGAGACGCTCGGCTTCGGCCGGGTCGGGCACGAAGGCGGCCTCGGGCCGGCACGGCAGGCCCACGACGTCGATCCCGAGCAGCCCCGCGTTCATCTGGTGGTTGAAGTACCAGGGTACGGGCAGCATGATCGCGTCGCCCGGCCGGGCGAGCAGCATCGTGACCGCGAAGGACGCCATGTTCGCGCCGGTCGTGATCGCGACGTCGTCGGGGCCGACATCCGCGCCGTAGAGGCCGGACACCTCGGCCGCATAGGCCGTCCGGAGCGCGAGGTCGCCCGTGATCGCGCCGTAGCCGTAACGCTCGGGCTCGGTCGCGGCGTCGCCCAGGCGACGGACGAGGTCCGGATGCGGCGGATAGCCGGGCACGGCCTGCGTCAGGTCGATCACGGGCCCGAGGCGACCGTCGTAGCGCTCGCCCCAACCCCTGGCCTCCGGGATCGGGGGCGAGGCGACCGATGCGACGAAGGAGTTCAGGCGCATGGAAGCGCCACCGCGCGAGAACCCTCTCCCCAGAGGGGAGAGGCCGAGCAGGCCCGGAGGGCCGCCCGGGTGAGGGGGCTTGGCCATCTGCGAAGCGGCGTGTCCCCCCCGCCCGGTCGCTTCGCGACTCGACCTCTCCCCACCGGGGGGAGGATTTCCCGCGCCCCGCTCAATCCTTGGCGCGCTCGACGTAGGAGCCGTCCGCGGTCTGGACCACGATGCGGGTGCCGGTCGAGATGTGCGGCGGCACCATGGTCCGGGCGCCGTTCGACAGGATCGCGGGCTTGTAGGACGACGACGCCGTCTGGCCCTTCATGGTCGGCTCGGTCTCGACGATCTCGAGCGTCACCCGGGCCGGAAGCTCGATCGCGACCGGCACGCCCTCGTAGACGGAGAGCTGGCAGGCCATGTTCTCCTGCAGATAAGGGGCCTGGTCGCCGATGATCTCCTTCGGGACGATCAACTGGTCGAAGGTCTGAGGGTTCATGAAGTGATGTCCCTCGGCGTCCTGGTAGAGGAACGTGTGCTCGCTGTCCTCGACGAAGGCGCGCTCCACCTGCTCGGTGGTCCGGTAGCGCTCCGCGACCTTCACGCCGTCCGACATGCGCCGCATGTCGAGCTGCGTCACGGGCGTG